>JAABRO010000006.1 GCA_011390885.1 Gemmatimonas sp.
GAGGCCGGCCCACGCGCGACGCGCATCGGCCCAGCGCTTGGCCAGCGCGGGCGCCCCGCTCGTGCGGTAGAGCACGAGCTCCCACGCGAGGCGCGTGGCGAGCAGGTGCACGATCTGATCGTCGTCGTTGCCGGCCAGTCGCGCCTCCCACCGCTGGAAGGCGCACGCCGATGCCCACCCCGAGACGCTCAGCAGCAGCGACGTAAAGTAGGCTGGCTGCAACGACGGCGGCACGGCGAGTTCGTCCACGGCGCGCACGATGAGCAGCCGCGGGTCGCGCGGCAGGTCCGACACGGCGTCACCGAAGCCGCGCAGCCCCATGAGCAGGCGCACGCCGGCGTCCTGCTGCGACATGTCGTACCACAGGCCGTACAGCCCCCCGTCGCGATCGGCCGACCACGAGGCCTGTCCCTCGCCGAACCAGGCGGCGCAGGCGTGGCTGACATGCTCCAGCACGAAGTCGCGCCACGCCGCGTGACGCACCGTCTCGCGCGTCGCGTCCACCACGTCGGTCACCAGCTGGCACGACGGCCACTCCGGCTCCTCGACCTCGAGCGCGGCGTGCACCTGCGCCAGCGACACGGGCGCCGCGAGCAGCGCCTGCGCGCGCGTCAGATGCGCGTCGGTGAAGGCGCCAGCGGCGTGGCGCGCGCGGAACCACGCACGCGGCATGGTGAGCCGCACCCCGCCGAGCGCGGCGAGTTCTGCCGCGGCCTCGTCGATCGGATGGTCCACGTAGCCCCACCACGGGTTCACCGCGATGAGACGATCGAGCGGCCAGGCGGGTGCGATGCGCGCGCAGGCGATGTCGATGGCGCGCAGGGTGTCTTCAGCAGTGGCGCGCGAGGCGCTGCGGGACATGGTCGCGGGCATCAGGCGGCCACCTTCGTGTTGGCGATGGGCGTGACGGCGCGCAGACGCGCGGCCTGCCGGCGCACATGGCGCGGCGGCCACACGAGGAACGTCGCGCGGGTGAAGAGTTCATCGAGATGGAAGCCGGCGAACGCCCAGGCGTGCAGCGCGCGCGCCGCGCGGGCGTGCGGACGCACCGACACCGTGGCCTGCACCACATAGAGCGCGGCGAAGGCACCGAGCGCGATCACCACGGACACGGTGCTCGGCACGAAGGCGAGCGGTGCCGGCAGCAGCGCCGCGAACACCGTGTGCCACACCGCGTAGAGCGCGGCCACGAAGAGGGCGGCGCCCAGCAGCGTGCCGGTGGCACGCCACGAGGTCGCCATGGGGAGGCGCACGAAGAAGGGTGCCAGCGCGAGGGCAAGGATGCCGACGGCCACCCACGCGCGCGTGTCGGTCGTCACGTCGGGCCACGCGAGCAGGGCGGCGACCGCCGCGATCGACGCGCCACCCACGGCGCCAGCGATCCAGCGCAGGGCCGTGGGACGCGGTGCGGTGAGCGCCACCGCGCGCCGCGCCTGCAGCGCCACCACGCCACCCGAGCCGAGGAACGCGTGCGCCTTGTAGCAGGAGTGCGCCACGAGGTGCAGCAGCGCCAGCTCCCACGCACCGAGGCCGCATTCGAGCAGCATGAAGCCCATCTGCGCGGCCGTGGACCAGGCGAGCGCGACCTTCACGGTGACGCGCGTCATCATGACGAGCGCCGCGAGCACCGCCGTCGTCGCGCCGATCACCACCAGCGCCGTCATCGCGCCAGGCAGCAGCCCCATGAGCACCGCGAGGCGGATGAGCACGTAGCCGCCGATGTTCACCACGCCGGCATGCAGCAGCGCCGACACGGGCGTGGGCGCCTCCATCACCTGGATGAGCCAGCCGTGGAACGGGAGCTGCGCCGAGCGCAGCGCCACGCCCGCCACGAGCAGGTAGCCGGCCGCGTGCACGCTCGTGGGGAGCGTGTCCATGGCCGTGGCCGCCGCGCCGAGCGCGGCGATGTCGTAGGTGCCGAAGGCGCGGCCGAGCAGGAACACCGCCGCGTAGATGGCCACGTCGGCGAGGCGGCTGAGCAGGAACTTCTTGTGGGCCGCGACCTGCGCCTGCGGGCGGTCGGCGAAGAAGGTGAGCAGCTGGTGCAGCGACAGGCTCGAGGCGGTCCAGGCGAGCGCCAGGAGGCGCAGGTCGCCGGCCGTGACGAGCAACGACGCCGCCGCGATGGTGGCCACGAACCAGCGCCGATAGTGGGCTGCCGACGGCTGCCCGTCGAGGTAGCGACGGGCGTAGCGATGAATGACGACCGCCACGAAGGTGACGAGGGCCAGCATGACACCGCTCAGCGCATCGAACCGCGGGGCAGCGGCGAGCGCGAGCAGGGGAATCAGGAACAGCGCGGCCGAGCCGAGCGCAGGGGACATGAAGACTCCGGTAAGGGACACCCGAATAGTGTCCACTTCCGGAGTTTCATCAAAATACATATTTTACGGAGAACCGTTCTACCAAACAGAACAATGTCCGGCGTCGCCGCCCGTCTCAACTATCACCACCTGCACTACTTCTGGGCCGTCGCGCGGGAGGGGAACCTCACGCGTGCCGCGCAGCGCCTGCACGTGTCCCAGTCGGCGCTCTCCACCCAGATCCGCCAGCTGGAGGCCCAGCTGGGCCAGCCCCTCTTCGAGCGGCGCGGGCGCACGCTGCAGCTCACCGAGGCCGGCCGCATCGCGCTCGACTACGCCGACTCGATCGTGGCCACCGGCAACGAGCTGGTCGGCACGCTGCGCGACGGGCTCCGCGCCGAACGGCATGTGCTGCGCGTGGGCGCGGTCGCCACGCTGTCACGCAACTTCCAGCGCGCGTTCCTCGCGCCGATCCTCGACGACCCGTCGCTGTCGCTGGTGCTGCAATCGGGCTCGCTCGCGGAGCTGCTCTCGCGCCTGCGCGCGCACACGCTCGATGTCGTGCTCTCCAACCGCCGCGTGCCGGAAGACGCCGAGCACGCCTGGCGCAGCCGGCGCATCGCGCGGCAGCAGGTGAGCCTCGTGGGGCCGCCGCGCAACACGCCCTTCCGCTTCCCCGACGAGCTGGCCGACGTGCCGCTGCTGCTGCCGTCCCGCGACCACGAGTTCCGCACCGCCTTCGACGTGCTCTGCGACGAGCGCGCCCTGCGCCCCACCGTGATCGCCGAGGCCGACGACATGGCCATGCTGCGCGTGCTCGCGCGCGAGCTCGATGCGGTCGCGCTCGTGCCGGCCGTGGTGGTGCGCGACGAGCTGCGCGACGGCCGGCTCGAGGAGTACTGCCCCGTGCCCGACCTCTTCGAGGAGTTCCACGCCATCAGCGTGACGCGGCAGTACCAGCCGCCGCTGCTGCGTACGCTGCTCGCGCGCCGCGCCACCGACGTGCTCGGCGAGGACGAGTAACCCGTCCCCACCGAGTCACGACCGGCGCGCACTCAGGGCGTGCCGGCCTTCACCTCCGGGCGCATCGGCCGGTTGGGGACCACCGGTCCAGGGCGCTTCGCCGGATACACCTCATCGAGTGTGTTGCCGTCGTAGAGCCGTCCGTGCTTCATCACGGCGTGGATGCGATTGGTGTTGCGCAGCGCCGCGAGCGGGTCGGCGTCGAGGATCACGAGGTCGGCAAGCTTGCCCGGCTCGATGGAGCCCAGGTCACGCTGCAACCCGATGGCTTCGGCGCCCTGGATGGTGGCCACGCGCAGCGCCTCGTGCGGCGTCATGCCGCCGCTCGCCATGGCCCACAGCTCCCAGTGGTAGCCCAGCCCCTGCAGCTGGCCGTGACTGCCAACGCCCAGCCGGCCACCGGCGCGCAGGATCTTCGTGGCGTCGGCGGCGAGCTGCGGAAACACGTACTCCTCGTCGCGGAACCAGCCGCCCGCGGTGCTGCCGCCCGGCAGGGTGGCCATGCGGCGTCGCGTCTTCTGGGCGAGCTCCTCATACGCCGTGAAGCGCTGCAGCTTGGGATCGGCCCACGGGTTCTCCTTCGTGTAGAACCAGTTCTCCGCCCACGGCCCGCCGTAGTTCACGAGCAGCGTGGGCGTGTAGGCGCGCTTCGACCAGGCCATGAACGTGGTCACGTCGCCGCCGAGCGGCGTGATGCCCATGGAGTGCTCGAGCCCCGGATAGCCGTCGATGGTCTCGGTGAGGTTGAGCTTCACGTCGAGCGAGCCCTCGGTGGTGGGCATGAGCTGCTGCTCGCGCGCCGCGCGGATGATCCACTGCCGCACCTGGCGCACGCCGGACACGTACATCTTGATCGTCTTCGTGTCGTAGTAGCGGCTGTAGCGCGCGAGGATGCTGTTGGCGTGCGCCTGGTCGCGGATGTTGTCGGTGTTGAAGATGCCCGGGCCGGTGGAGTACACGCGCGGGCCGATGATCGTGCCCGCCTCCACGAGGTCCTGATAGGTGAGCACGTCGGTGGTCGCGGTCTGCGGATCGCGCGTGGTGGTCACCCCGTAGGCGAGGTTGGCGAGATACGCCCACGGCTGCAGCTCGTGAATCGACCCCCGCTCGGCGCGCAGGTGCGCGTGCGTGTCCACGAAGCCGGGCACGATCGTCTTGCCGGTCATGTCGAGCTCGGTGGCACCGGCGGGCACGGTGAGCGTACCGGCCGCACCCACGGCCGCGATGCGATGATTCGTGACGACGACATCGCCACGCGCGATGACCTCGTCGCCCTTCATGGTGACGACGCGCGCGTTGCGCAGCACGACGGTGCCCGTGGGCATGTCGCGCGGCGCCTGCACGAGCACCCGCCG
The DNA here is from genome assembly GCA_011390885.1 of Gemmatimonas sp. GTDB lineage: Bacteria > Gemmatimonadota > Gemmatimonadetes > Gemmatimonadales > Gemmatimonadaceae > JAABRT01. The sequence continues at coordinate 4,682 of JAABRO010000006.1, forward strand.
TTCGGCGGGCGTGTACGCAGCGGGGCGCGTGCTGTCGGGGCGCGTGCTGTCGCGTCGCGCCGCGGCGATGGCCTCGTCACGCGTCGCGGCGGAGTCGAGGTCGAACACGACGTGCGCATTGCCGATCGACCAGTGCACGCGTCGCCCATTCGCGGACCAGGCGGGAAACTGTCCACCGATGTCCGTGAGCTTGCGCACGGGCACCGCCGACGTGGCCGGGTCGGCCACGCTCACGGTGGCCTGCGTGCCGCGCGGCGGGATGACGACGGTGTAGAAATCGCTGTTGATCTGCGCGAGCGCGACGTCGCCGGTGGGTGCCATGAGCATGAGCTGCGCCGGCGGTCCGGGTGAGTTCGGTTCCTCCGGCGTGCGCATGAGCTCGAGCTCGGCGAGCGTGTGTCCGTCGTGTCCGTGGTCGTCGTCCACGGCGCCGCCGGCACCGGGCCCGGTCACGCGCAGGTGCCGCTGCTCGTCGGTTCCGTCCCAGCGAATGGAGACGAGCCCGTTGGACGAGGAGAGGTAGATGCGCGACGTGTCGCGCGCGAAGTGCGGCTTGCTGCGCCCCGCCGCGCGCGCGATCACGGTGTGCGGCGCGCCGTCGGTGCCCGACACACTGGACGGGTACCACACGAGTTCGGTCGGTGCCGTGACGCCCGTCTGATCACGGCGCCCCTGCGCGGCAGTGCGCGTGACCACGAGGCGCGCCCCGTTGGGCGACCACGCCGGCTGGCGCAGCGTGCCCGCGCCGCGGCTGAGCAGCGTCGGCGCGGTGGCGCGTCCCGGGGTGATCGTGCTGCGATACAGCCGCCCGCCATCGTCGCCCCACGTGACCCACGCCAGGGCGCGGCCATCGGGCGACCACGCCGGCTCGGCCTCGATCACGTCCATGCTCGTCACACGGCGCGGCGTGCCGTTCGGCCAGTCCATCACATACAGGCGGTCGAGCGCCACGAAGGCGAGCTGTCGCCCGTCGGGCGACGGCACCGCGTCGCGGATCTGCCGTACGGTGAACGTGCTGCTGTCGCTGATCGGGTACGTGAACGCCAGTTCGGCCGCGACATCGACGGCGGCCTGCACGCGGAACGGAATCTCCGCCTGCCCGCTGCCGTCCACCGCCACGCGCCAGAGCTTGTTGCCATAGCTCGCCACGAGCTCCTTCGAATCGGGCGTGAAGCTCATGCCGGGGAGCGCATCGAGCGGCGCGCGCGACTCCATCTCGTCACGCTGCGTGGGATACGCGAGCCAGCGCTCCTCGCCCGAGGCGAGGTCGCGGATGCGCAGTCCCGTCTTGTCCTCGTAGCGCGAGCCTTACACCAGCCACTTGCCGTCGGGGCTCAGCGTGGGGCGCACAGCCGATCCGTAGCGGCTCGACTGCTGTTCGCGCTCGCCGGTCTCGCGATTGTACATCCACACCTGGTACTGCGGGAACTGCGCGTTGTAGTGCCACGCGCCGGTGCGCTGCGTATACCACACGAAGCGGCCGTCGGCGCTGAATGCGGCGCCCGCCTGCTGCACCGCGGTGCCGGGCGCCGGATTGGCCGGCGGCGCGTAGAGCGCGATGCCGTTGCCACCCTTCACGTGGTACATCCAGAGGGTGGGCAGCGCGCCGCGGAACGCGCCCTTGCTGGCCACGATGTACTGCCCGTCGGGGGAGAACTCGGGCGAGAGGTACACCGACGTCTTGCCGCGGGTCACGGCCGTGACCTCGCGCGTGGCGAGGTCGAGCAGGTGGATGTTGTCGGCGCCCTCACGATCGGACACGAACACGACCTGCTTGCCATCGGGGCTGAAGCGCGGCTGCGCATCGAACGCCATGCCGCTCGTGAGGCGCGTGGCATCGCCACCGGCAAACGGAATCAGGTAGAGGTCGCCGAGCATGTCGAACACGATCGACTGACCGTCGGGGCTCACGTCGAGCGAGAGCCAGGTGCCCTCGCGCGTGTCGAGGCGGAACTGGCGCGCCGCCTCGAGCGGCAGCGGCTTGTCCGCGGGGCGCGCGGCACGCGCCGCGGTCGGCTGGGCCGAGGGCGCAGCAAGGGGGAGCAGCAGCGCGCAGAGCAGCGCGAGCCGCGACGTGAAGCGGGACGACACGGAACCTCCGACGGGACGGGAGCGGGCGGGACGATGCGCGGAAGCTGCCCCGCGCGCCGGAGGTCGGCAAGCAACGCCCCCGCGGTGTCGTCCGCGCGTCCCGTCTTCGCCTGCCGTCCCGCCTACCCGAGCACCTCCACGAGCCGTTCCGTTACCCACGCGAGCTCCTCGGCGGTCACGATGAGCGGCGGGGAGAGGCGAATCACCGTGCCGTGCGTCTCCTTGCACAGCACCCCGAGCGTCTTGAGCGCCTCACAGTACGGGCGGGCCGGCTCGCGCAACTCGATGGCGAGCATGAGCCCGCGTCCGCGCACGTCCACGATGGCCGGGTGATGCAGCCGCGCGCGCAGCTCGGCGAGCCAGGCCGTGCCGAGCGCATCGGCGCGCTCCGGCAGCCGCTCGTCCACCATGACCTGCAGCGCCTCGCGCGCCACCGCCGTGCCGAGCGGATTGCCGCCGAAGGTGCTGCCGTGCGAGCCCGGGCCGAGCAGCCCGAGCACCTCGCGGCGCGAGACCACGGCCGAGACGGGATACATGCCGCCCGAGAGCGCCTTGCCGAGCACGTACAGGTCGGGGACGACACCCTCGTGATCGCAGGCGAAGCGTCGCCCGGTGCGTCCGAGTCCCGTCTGGATCTCGTCGGCGATGAGGAGCACGTGGCGCGCGCGACATTCGTCGGCGAGCGCGCGCAGGAAGCCATCGGGCGGCATGATCACGCCGGCCTCGCACTGGATCGGCTCCACGAGCACGGCGCAGGTGTCGTCGGTGATGGCGGCGCGCACGGCGTCGATGTCGCCGAAGGGCACCAGCGAGAAGCCGGGAGTGAACGGCCCGAAGTCGGCGCGATATTCGGGCTCCGACGAGAAGCCCACGATGGTGGTGGTGCGGCCATGAAAGTTGTTGGTGAACGCGACGATCTGCGCGCGGCCAGCGGGAATGCCCTTCACGCGATAGCCCCAGCGGCGCGCCGCCTTGATGGCCGTCTCCACCGCTTCGGCGCCCGTGTTCATGGGCAGCACCATCTCCATGCCGCACAGCGCAGCCAGCGTTTCGCAGAATGCGGGCAGCTCCGTGTTGCGGAACGCGCGCGAGGTGAGCGTCACGCGCGAGGCCTGCTGCACGAGCGCGCGCACGAGGCGCGGATGGCAGTGTCCCTGGTTCACGGCCGAGTAGGCCGAGAGGCAGTCGACGTAGCGGTTGCCCTCCACGTCGGTCACCCACACCCCCTCGGCGTGGTCGATCACGAGGTCGAGCGGGTGGTAGTTGTGCGCGCCGAAGGCCTCTTCGCGCGCGATGTAGGCGTCGGTGGCGGAGCCGGCGAACGCGTGAACGACGGTCGGGGTGTCGGGCGTGTTTGGTGCGCCTGGCGACAGCGTGCGTGATGCGGACATGGTCGGTTCCGGTCAGAGAATGCGGCGCCCGAAGGCGCTGGCCAGCAGGTCCACCGCAAGTTCGGCCGTGCGATTGTGGCGGTCGAGGATGGGGTTCACCTCCACGACGTCCATGGACAGCACGCGACCGGCGTCGTGCAGCAGCTCCATGGCCAGGTGCGCTTCGCGAAGCGTCGCGCCACCGGGAACGGGCGTGCCCACGCCCGGCGCGTCGGAGGGGTCGATCCAGTCGAGGTCGAAGGAGACGTGCACGCCACCGGTGCCCTGCGTGGCGATCGCGAGGGCGTCGCCCATCACCGCGCGCAGCCCGCGCTCGTCGATGTCGCGCATGGTGAAGGCGTGCAGCTGCAGTTCGCGCAGCCGATGTTTCTCCGCGTCGTCGAGGTCGCGCAGTCCCACGTACACCACGTGCTCCGGGCGCACCGCGGCGCGCTCGCCCGCGAGCCGCGCGAGTCGCGCGTCGCCCAGGCCGAGCAGGTGGGCGACGGGCATGCCGTGCACGTTGCCGCTCGGGCTGGTGTCGGGGGTGTTGAGGTCGGCGTGCGCGTCGAGCCAGATGAGGCCGAGCGACTCGCCGCGTTCGGCCAGTGCGGTGGCCACGCCGGCCACGGAGCCGGCCGCGAGCGAGTGGTCGCCGCCGAGCACGAGCGGGACCACGCCCTCCCGCACGGCGGCGGCGGTGCGGCTGGCGAGGTCGGCGCAGACGGCGGCGATCACCTCGAACGTGGCGTCGGCGTCGGGCGCGACGGCGTCGCGGTCGGGGGTGAGCAGGTTGCCGATGTCCTCGACGCGGTGCCCGAGCTGCCGCAGCGCCGATTGCAGGTGGGCGAGGCGGAGCGCCGACGGCCCCATGTCCACGCCGCGGCGTGCGGCGCCGAAGTCGAGCGGCACACCCATGAGGCGGATGGTCCGCGGCGGCGTGTGCGCGGCCGCGGGGAGTGACTTGGAGGGGAGCATGCCGAAAGCTCGGTCGGATCGACGTCCAGCAACAAGCGCGCCGAGTGACGCGTTCTGTGCACTTCTTGCTACATTTCGTCATCCTGTGCTGACGTTCTGCTCGTTCCTGCTGCGCGCGAGGTTCCGATGGACGCCACCGATCAGCGACTGCTCGCCCTGCTGCGCACGAACGCGCGCACCCCAGTGGCCAAGCTTGCGGCGGCGCTCGGCGTGAGCCGCGGCACGGTGCAGAATCGCATCGACAAGCTGCTGGCCGACCGGGTGCTGCTCGGCTTCACGGTGCGCACGGCGGCCGAGGCCGACCCACACCGTGTGCGCGCGCTCATGATGATCGCGGTGGAGGGGGACCGGTCGGATGCGATCCTCGACGCGCTGCGCGGCTACCCCGAGGTGCGTTCGCTGCACACCACGAACGGGCGCTGGGACCTGATCGTGGAGCTCGGCGCCGACTCGCTGGGGGCGTTCGACGACGCGCTGCGGCGCATCCGCACGATCAAGGGAATCGCGAACAGCGAGACGAGCCTGCTGCTGCGGAGCAGCCGGGTGGAGTGAGGGGCGGCGTCCGAGCGGACGCGCGGCCCCTCAGAACACGAACGGCAGCACGTGCACCTGCCGCGTCACGAGCACGCGGGTGTTCCGCCCGCCGATCACGGCGATCTTGGCGTTCCCCCACCCTACGAACGCGCCGAAGCGTGAGGCGCCCTGCCAGGGTGCGCCAAGCGCACCGTCCCGCTCGCCGGCGGCCACCACGCCGAGCGAAATGAAGCCGGGGCGCAGCACGCCGCCCTCCGCCCCGCCCCACCCCTCGCGCCAGAGATAGAGTCGCACGCCGGCCTCGGCCACGGTCACCGCCTGCGCGCGCCCGTCGCGCGGCAGCGAGAGATACGTGGGCACGTACGACGCGATCAGCTCGGCGCGCGACGGCCACCCCTCACCGCTCGGCTGGAACCCCGGCACGAACTGCGCGGCGTAGTTGAGCGCGACCTCGGCGATGTTGCGCACGGGCGCCTCGGGGCCGTACTTGCGCTCGAAGCGACGCAGCTTCTCGTGACTGTCGGCCATGGAGCGCTCGCGGCGCGCCGCGTTGAAGGCGTCGAGCGGCGCGAGCACGCGATCGGCGCTGTCGTTGCCCACCGCATCGCTCAGCGGCGCGGCGAGCTCCTCCTCGAGGATCGCGGCGAGCGTGTCGAGTGACGCGGCTTCGAAGGGGGAGAGCGCCACGAAGCGGCGTCGGGCCACGGTGACGAAGCTCGCGTGCTCGTCGCCGAGCTGCCACAGCGTGAGCCGCGCGAGTTCGGGGCGCGCGAGACGCGCCGAGAGCTCGCCGAGCTTCGCGTGGACCGGCGGGGCCGCACTGCGCAGCGACGCGAGCGAATCACCCACGCGCGTTCGCTCGAGCAGCGTACCGAGCGTGTACTGGCGGAACTGCGACGAGTCGAGTGTGGCCTGCGCCGACGCGACCGACGTGACGAGCGCGAGCTGCGCCGCGAAGACAACCGCGACGCGCAGATACGACGCGCGCCTGCGCAGCGCGCCCACGCGCAGCGCGCCCACGCGCCGCGCACTCATGCGAGCCACGACCGCAGCGCGGTCGCGTGGTTGGCCACGTACGCTTCCCAGCTGTGCGGGTTCGATGGTGTGATCACCGGCGGCTGCCGGTCGCGCAACGACGCGCGCAGCGTGCTCGCGAGCTGCGCCTTGCTCGTGATGTTGAGCGCGTGCTGCGCATCGACGATGGGCGGCTCCTGACCGTCCACCTGCATGTAGGCCCAGTCGGCGCGGTGCCGGAAGAAGTAGCCGCCCACCGGGTCCAGCGCGCCGGTGATGGACACCCAGCGCTTCACCGAGCGCACCACGCCGCCCATGGTCTTCGCCTGCGACGGGATCGTGAGCGCGTCCCCCTGCGTGGTGTACAGCCACCGCTTGTTGGGCACGAGCGGGCCGAGCGCGTTCGCTACGGTGCGAATGAGCTGCACCGGGGAGGCCATGAAGATGACGTTCTCGAACACTACCGCGTGCTTCGCGGGCTGCAGCCCGTGCGACTCGTAGAGCGCCGCATGGTGCAGCACCTCGTACGTGTGGAAGCACCCCAGCGAATGGCAGATGATCGATAGCCGCTGCCGCCGCGCCGGGTAGCCGCTGTTCACGCCGTCCTGCACCATCTGCTTGAGCTGCAGCAGGTACGCCTCGCGCACGGCGGTGCGCGCGTCGGTCACCAGCACGGGCCACAGGATGTCGCCGAGTACGTCGGCGAGCGTGGGCCCGAGCTCCGGGTCACCGATGCGATCGGACACCGCCGACAGCGCCAGCGTGAAGACGTCGCCGAGCTGGTTCTTGGCGGCGAACCAGTCGTTGATCTGGTCGTACCAGAGCTGGTAGATCGCGGTGCGGTCGGCGGCCGGCCCGAGCGCGGCCTTCACCGCCGCAACGAGCTCGACGTAGTCGCCCGGTGCGGCATTGCCGATGCCGTGCACCAGCAGCACGGCGCGCTCGGACTGCCAGTCGGGAATGGTGTGCGGTAGCCAGGGCACGCGGGCACCTCGCGGAGGAAGGGGTGCCGCGAATATGGTGCACGAGGACGCGAGAACGCGAGCACCTCAGCCGCGTGGTGCACGCGTGGTGCATGCGTGAACGAACGTGGCGCAAGCGGCCTCAGCCGTTGCGCCACGTCCCTGCGCGTCAGCGCGCGGTCGTGACGTCGCCCCCGCGCGCGCTCACCAGGTTCACGAGCAGGCGTGCGCCGCCCGGCACGCCGTACGGTAGCTGCCTGAACAGCGCGAGCGTGGTGTACACGTACAGTCCGCGCCCCAGCGGTGCCGCCAGGATCGCCGCCTCGTTCATCGGCTCGTCCGGGTCCTGCATGGCGAGGAAGCGGCGATAGCGCGCGTCGAACGTGCTCGGCATGTACACCGCGCGTTCCTGCACCCACCCCTCCCAGTCGCTCGCACCGATCCGGTTGGGCAGGCGCATGAGCGATGCGTTCGGGTCGAGCACCGTGACCGGCGCCGTCTCGCGCGTCACGCGCGCCGCCGGCCGCGTGAACTGCACCGGGTACGGCATGAGCCCCGGCTCCGCCATCTCGAACTGGCCGTACTGCACCACCAGCGTGCCGCCACCCTGCGCCCACGCGAACAGTCGCGGGTTGGCCGCGCGCAGCGCCTCGCTCACCTGGTACGCGCGCGGCCCGATCACGATGGCGCTGTAGCGCGACAGGTCCGTGCTCGCGATGCGATCCGCGGGCAGCTCCTCCACCGGGATGTCGAGCGCGCGCAAGGCGGCGATGCCGTCGTCGCTCACCCCCGCGATGTAGCCTACGCGCACGCCGTCGCGCAGCGTGACCGGCACGGCCGACAGGTACATGGTGCTGGCGCCGTACGTGCGCTGCGGCGTGATGTGGTCGTAGGCGATGGTGTAGTACCCGGACTGCGCAGCCCGTCCCATGTGCACGGCGCGCGCCGAGAGCTCGTGCAGCCCCTCGGGCAGCGTGCCGCGCACCATGAAGCTGATCGTGAGCGCGACGTCGGGCTCGAGCGTGCGCTCGCGCGCGGCGGAGTCGGCCACGAGCCCTTCCGGCAGCTGCAGCTGCACCGACACCGGCTGTGGCGAGGGGTACGACGAAAGCACCGTCACACGCACGCGCCGTTCGATGGACACGCCGGCGCGCGCGTACTCCACCACGCGTTCGAGCCCCACGGTGATGCCCGGCACCACGGCCACCGGAATCTGCTGGTCACCCTTCACCGGATCGGCAAAGCGGTTCACCACGGGAACGCGCACGTCCACCGGCACACCCGCGATCACCACGCGCGTTATCGCGGCCAGTTCGACCTGGCGCTGGCGTTCGGCGTCGTCGCGCGCGTCGATGGGGGCGCGGAAGTACGCGCCTTCGCGGCCGCTGCTGCGCCACCACGGCATGGTGATGAGCGGCGTGCGCGCAAAACGCGACACGGTGAGCGCACTGTCCGGCGCGAGCAGCACACTGCGACTCGACGTGTCGCCCGCGCCGATGCCGATGCCGCCCACGAGCAGCGCCTGCCGTCCGCGATTGTATACGGTCACGCTCACCGCCATCGTGTCGGGCGCGCTGTCCTTGCGCGCCTCGTAGGCCGGCAGCAGCCGTCGCGGCGCGGTGGCCTCCACCGCCACGCCGGCAGCGAGTACGAGAGCGCGCGCGAGGCGCTCCTCGGTGAGCACGAGCGCATCCCACAGCGCCGGGTCGGCGTAATCGCCGAGCGGAAGGAACACGGGCACTTCCTCGCCGGGCTGTGCACCGCCGCGGCGGCCGGAGAGCTCGCGGCCTTCGGCGTTCACGAGGCGCGCGGTGAACCCCGGCAGCGCCGCGCGCAGGACCGGCGGACGCGCGCCGCTCGCATCGCGCACGCGGCGCACGAGCGTGAGCGCCTGCGCCAGCGGCGCGACGGCGGCGTCCGGTGCATTGGCGCGATACTGCGCCTTGGCATCGCGCACGTGCTCCTGCACCTGCGCGAGCTGGGCCGCGAGCGCTGGCGTGGGGGCGCGCTGCGCGAGCCCCGTCCATGTGGTGTCGAGGCCATCGAAGAGGCTGCCTTCGGTGGTCGCGTCGACCGGGGCCGGCGCGCGCGTCGCTTCACGCTTGAGATAATCCCAGAGCGCACCACGCCGCTGCAGCGCGCCGAAGCCCTGCGACTTGTGCTGGCTGCGGCTCTCGGCGGCGATCTCGGCGTAGCTGCGACCGAAGAGGGGCGAGTACTCGCCCACGTTCACGCGCGCCGTCATCTCCTGCGGCGTGAAGCGCGAGGCGCGATAGAACTTGGCCGTCTCCCACGGCAGGCCGTGCGTGTACACGGGAAACGCCACCGTGTCGCCGGCTCGATCGTACGCTTCGCGCGCCAGCAGCCCGGCCACCTGGTGATGGCCGTGCCCGTCGCGCGGGGTGCCGCTGAACACCGACACGATCACGTGCGGGCGGAACGCGCGCACCACGCGCACCACGTCGCCCAGCACCGTGTCGCGTGGCCACGCCTCGAAGCTCTCGTCGGCGTTCTTGGAGAAGCCGAAGTCGAAGACACGCGTGAAGTACTGCCGGCCGCCATCGAGACGACGCGCGGCGTGCAACTCCTCGGTGCGGATCACGCCGAGGTTGTCACCCAGTTCGTTGCCGATGAGGTTCTGCCCGCCGTCGCCGCGCGTGAGCGACAGGTAGGCCGTCTCCACGTGCCGTCCACGCGCCAGCCAGGCGATGAGGTTCGTGTCCTCGTCGTCGGGGTGCGCACCGATCATAAGCACGCGCGTGGTGGTGCCGATCGCCTCCAGCGCCGCGCCGAGCGTGGCGCTGCCGAGGTCGCGCGGCGGCACCATGGCGTCCACCGGCTCGCCGGCCGGCGGCGCCGTGAAGGGCGGCACCGTGAGCGACGGCCGCGGTACCTGCGCCTCGAGGCCCGCCGGCACGCAAGCGACGAGCGCCGCGGCACAAGCCGCGGCGCTCCGTACTGCCCGACCGACGGCGCCCGGCACGCGCCTCGTCACTGACCGGCCCGCGCTTCCGCGCGAGGCTCGCTGGCCACATCGCTCACGGTCAGGGCTGCGGCCACGATGCGCGCCTGCTCCACCGTGTGCGCTGCCGTATACCCCTCGGCCGGACTGGCCCGCTCCTGGCGGCCGATGTAGCGCACACCGAGCGCCGCGCCGGCCGAGACGCGCAGCCGCGGCTGCACGTACGTCCAGGCCCCCATGTTCTTGGGCTCTTCCTGCACCCACACGACCTCCTCGATCGCGGGATACAGGTCGACGATGCGCTGGATCTCCTCGTGCGGCCAGGGATACAGCTCCTCCACGCGCACGAGCGCCACGTTGCCGTTGCGCTTCGCGTCGAGCGCGAGATCGTAGTACACCTTGCCCGTGCAGAAGACGAGGCGCCGCACGTCGTCGCGCCGCTGCGACGCGACCGGATCGTCGAGCACCGGGTGGAACTCGCCCGAGGCGAGATCGACGAGGTGCGACGCCGCCTGCGGCAGACGCAGCATGGACTTGGGCTGCATGAGCACGAGCGGACGCCGCGGACGGCGCAGCGCCTGGCGCCGCAGCATGTGGAAGTACTGCGCAGGCGTGGTGAGGTAGCCGACGGACATGTTGCCCTCGGCCGCCGACTGCAGGAAGCGCTCCAGACGCGCGCTCGAGTGCTCCGGCCCCTGCCCTTCGTAGCCGTGCGGCAGCAGCAGCACGAGCCCCGAGTCCTGCCCCCACTTCGCGCGATCGGCGATGAGGAACTGGTCGATGATCGGCTGCGCCACGTTCACGAAGTCGCCGAACTGCGCTTCCCACAGCACGAGCGTGTCAGGGGCGGCAGTGGAGTAGCCGTACTCGAAGCCCATGACGGCGAGTTCGGACAGCGCCGAGTTGTACACCTCGAACGAGGCCGACGCACCCGGCAGGTGGGCGAGCGGCGCGTACTTGCGGCCGGTCTCCACATCGTTGAGCACGGAGTGCCGGTGCGAGAACGTGCCGCGCTCCGCGTCCTGTCCGGTGAGCCGCACCGACACGCCTTCGCTGATGAGCGAGCCGAAGGCGAGCGCCTCGGCGTGCCCCCAGTCGATGCCACCTTCGGGGCCGACGGCCTCGCGGCGGCGCTCCAGCTGCTTGGCCAGACGCGGATGGGCGTTGAAGTCGGCGGGCCAGCGCAGCAGCGCGTCGTTGATGGCGAGCAGGCGTTCCGCCTGCACGGCCGTGTCGACGGGTCGCGGTGCGGGGGTGTCCTCTTCGGGCCACGGCTGGTGCAGCTCGCTGCCGGCGATCGATGCCTTGAACGCCGAATGTCGCGCCGCGTACGCGTCCATCACTTCCTGCTCCACGGCGGCGGCTTCGTCGGCCGTGAAGACATTCTCGGTCACGAGCCGCTGCGCCCACGCCTGCGGCACCGTGGGGTGCGCCTTGATGCGCTGATACAGCGCCGGCTGCGTGTACGTGGGCTCGTCGCCCTCGTTGTGTCCGTGGCGACGGTAGCCGACGAGGTCGATCAGCACGTCCTTGCGGAAGCGCGTGCGATACGCGCAGGCGAGGCGCACGGCCTTCATGCAGGCCTCCGCGTCGTCGCCGTTCACGTGGAAGATCGGGACTTCGAAGCCCTTCGCGAGGTCGGAGGCGTAGTACGTGCTGCGCCCGTCGCTCGGATCGGTGGTGAAGCCCACCTGGTTGTTCACGATCACGTGAATCGTGCCGCCGGTGCGGAAGGCGTTGAGCGCCGAGATGTTGAACGTCTCGGCCACCACACCCTCGCCCGGGAACGCCGCGTCGCCGTGAATGCACACCGGCACCACCGACAGCTCATCGCGCGAGCCGGGGCCGTCCCCCTTCACGCGCTGATACGCGCGGGCCACGCCTTCGAGCACGGGGTTGACCACTTCGAGGTGCGACGGATTGGGCACCAGCCGCAGCGTGATGTCGCGCCCGAGCAGGCGCCGCTGGTTCTCGAAGCCGAGGTGGTACTTCACGTCGCCGGTACCGGCCTCGCCGCCCGTCTTGTGGCGTCCCTCGAACTCGCCGAAGAGCGCCTCATACGGCTTGCCCATCACGTTGGTGAGCACGTTGAGTCGTCCGCGATGCGCCATGCCCACCACGACCTCGCGCGCGCCGGCGTTGGCCGACTCCGCGATGATCTCGTCGAGGATCGGGACGAGCGCGTCCGTGCCCTCGATGGAGAAGCGCTTGTAACCCGTGTAGGCGCGTCCGAGGAACCGCTCGAGGCCGTCCACTTCGCAGAGGCGACGGTGGATGGCCTTCTTCTCCTCGACCGAGAGCGGGCGCACGAGATGCCCCGAGCGGAACTGCGCGCGGAACCAGTTGCGCTCGTCGTCGTTCTCGATGTGCCAGACTTCGAGCCCGAGGCTCTGGCAGTACACGGCCCGCTTGCGCTCCACCACGTCGAGCGCGGTCATGCCGGCGAATCGCTCATCGTCGATCGCGGTGCCGGGAATGGCGCGCAGGTCGTCTTCGGTGATGCCGTGGAACTCGGGCGTCAGCTCGACGGCGCCGCTGGGCGGCGAGCCGAGCGGGTCGATCTGCACGGCGAGGTGGCCGTAGTTGCGGATCGCCTGCACGAGTTGCGCAGCGGCCGCGACGCGGCGCAGGTACGCCACGTCGTTGCGGTCGAAGCTCGCGGCCGGCGCGGTCGCCGATGGCGTCGAGGCGGCCGGCGTGCCGAAGAGCGACTCGGCCGAGCGGAAATACTGGCGCCAGCTCTCGTCGACGCTGGCCGGATCCTGACGGTAGCGTTCGAACTGTTCGACGAGGACGCCGTCGTTGAACGCACTGATGGTGGGTTGGGGGCGCATGGTGCCCGTCAATCTAACGGGCGCACACGGAAGTGGCGCCGTTCCCCCGACCGCCGCCCCTAGGCGCCCACCGGCAGGACCAGCGTGAACGTGGACCCCAGCCCGTGCGCCGTCTCCACCTCGATGCGTCCGCCGAGCAGCTCGGCGAGCCGGCGCGAGATGTACAGCCCGAGGCCGGTGCCGGCGTGCCGGCGGTCGGGGCCGTCGTCGAGCTGCGAGAAGGGGCGGAAGAGCCGGCCAAGGTCGGCCTCGGCGATGCCCACGCCAGTGTCGCGCACGATGCAGCGCACGGTGGGCTCCTCGCCCGGCGCGTTCGGGGCGCGCCGCACCTCGAGCGACACCTCGCCCCGCTGGGTGAACTTGATCGCGTTGTTGCCGAGGTTGAGCAGGATCTGCCGGACCCGGTCCTCGTCGGTGCTCACGAGCGGCAGGTCGCCGGCGGCCTCGAAACGCAGGGCGATCCCCTTTTCGCGCGCGAGCGGCGCGAGGAAGGGGTAGAGCGAGTCGAGCAGCTCCTCGAGGCGCACCGGGGCGAGGCGCGGCACCACACGGTCGGCCTCGAGGGAGGCGAAGGTGAGGATCTCCTCGATGAGCGCCCCGAGGTGCCGGCTCACCGCCCGCAGGTTGAGCAGCACGTCGCGCTGGGCGGGCGCGAGCGGACCGAGGATCTCGTCCTCGAGCAGCTCGCCGTACCCCTCGAGTGCGGCCATCGGTGTGCGCAGCTCGTGCGAGAGCGTGGCGAGGAAAGCCGTCTTGGCCGCGTCGGCGGCGCGCGCCTCGTCGAGCAGGCGCGCCTTCCAGAGGCCGAGCGCGGCGAGGTCGGCGATCGTGGAGAGGCGCATTTCGTCCTGCGCGTCGAACACCGGTGTGTCGAGGCGGCGCGTGACGATGAGCACGCCGAGGAACGCCCGGTGCGCGATGAGCGGCACGACCAGCGCCGGCCCCACGCCGCGGTGTCCGAGCAGCGACTCGAAGAAGGGCGAGCTCTCCTGGATCGTCTCCACGGCGATGGCGCGTCGCTCCGCGACCACACGGGCCGTGACCGAGCCGGCGAGCGGGAAGCTGCCGCCGGCGAGGTCGCTCACGATGCCGCGACAGGCCAGGAAGTGCCCGACCTCGCCCGCCACCTCGGCGACCATCGCACCGCTGGCGCGCCCCTGCTCCATGGCCGCGTCGCAGAGCACGCGCAGCACCGTGGGCGCGTTGGTGCCGCTGGCCAGGCTGCGCGCGATGCGGCGCAGCGCCTCGATCTCGCTGGTGCTGTCGGCCGGGATCGCGCGCGGCCGGTGCCCGTAGCGCGTCTGCCGGTCCCAGAGCCGATCGAGCGCCTGTCCCGACGGTGGGTACGGCAGGTCGGCCGGATAGTCGGCCGGCACGTCCGGTTCACCGCCGAAGACATCGGCGGGAAGGGGGAGCAGGAAGTCCCCCGGCAGGTCGTCGGGCGACGGTGCGGGCGCGGGATCGGGAACGAACACCTCTGGACAGTGCGCGTCCCGTGGCCGGAAGGGAATCCCCGCGGCGCACGGCGGCCAGCGGCGTGATGGTGCGGCCGGTCACGGAACGGCGGCTGGGCGGAGGCACGGGAACCGCCGCGCCGCGCCGCGCGTCGGAGTGCCATGGCACGGCGATCGGGGAATGCAACGGGCGGACGGGCCACCCCCCCGTCGCAGCGCGACAGCAAGGTGTGCGCGCGCTGCGGACGCCCATTCACGTGGCGCAAGAAGTGGGAGCGCGACTGGGCGCAGGTGCGCTATTGCAGCGACAAGTGCCGCATGGGGAAGGGCGCGGCGTAGCGCGCGTCGCCACGCTCGCCCGTGTTCGCCGTCGCAACTGGGCTCGCGGTCAGGGCACGACCGTCGAGCGCTCCCACGCCGGCGCCAGCTCCGTCACCATCGCGGCCACGAGCGCGATGCCGTCCCACAGGTTGCCCACCCGCAGGTTCTCGTTGGGCGCGTGCTGACTGTTGTCGGCGTTCACCGTGGGTACCGTGACGAGCGGCACGCCGGGAAATACGTCCGCGAAGTGGAAGAGCGGCAGCGAGCCGCCAAGCGTGGGCGCCACGAACGGCGCGCGGCCGTACACCCCCGCCACCACCTGCTGCGTGGCGGCGATCACGGGCGCCTCGAAGGGCGTGCGCACGCTGCGATAGCCATCGTCCCACTGCACGAGCGCCACGCGCTCGCGATCCGCGCGTGACGCCGCGGCGGCCGGATCGGTGACCAGGTCGTACCCCTGCGCGCGAATGTGCGCGTTCACCACGTCGCGCAGGCGCGCCGGTGCCTGGTCGGGCACGAGCCGGAAGTCGATCGACACGCTGGCCGACGTGGGTACCGCGTTCGCCGCCTGCGGGCCCACCCCGCCGGCGCGCAGGCCGCGGATGTTGAGCGCCGGCTGCATGATGCGCTCGCCGAGCGCCGCGCCATTGGCCTCGGTGCGCGTGAGGCCGAGCGAGCGGCGCACGGAGTCGTCGGTGGCCGAGAGCGCGCGGCCGGCCGTGATCTCGTCGAGCGTGGGGGCGCGCACGTCGTCGTGGAAGCCGGCAATCGTGATGCGCCCATCGCGGTCGCGCATGGACGCCACGAGATGCGACACGGCCACAGCGGGGTTGGGTGCCCAGTTGCCGTAGTGCCCCGAGTGCAGCGGACGGCTCGCGCCGTAGAGCGTGACGTCCACCCCCACCACGCCGCGCACGCCGAGTACCACCTGCGGCGCGCCGCTCACGTGCACCGGACCGTCGAAGAAGAACCACGCATCGGCCTGCAGCCGTTCGGCGTGCGCGCGCAGCATGTCGCCCAGATGCTGCGAGCCCGCCTCCTCCTCGCCCTCGAGAAACACCTTCACGTTCACCGTGGGCGCATGGTCGGTGGCGGCCAGCGCGTCGAACGCCGAGAGCATGGCCACGATCGGTCCCTTGTCGTCACTCGCCGAGCGCGCGAAGATGCGCAGTTCCGGATCGGTGGTGGCACCGGCCATGGGGAGCGGCACCGCCTCGCCGCCCACGCCATTCGTGAAGCGACGCAGCGCCGGCGTGAACGGATCGCCGTCCCACGGCGCACCGGCCACCGGCTGGCCGTCGTAGTGCGCGTAGAGCACGATCGTGCGCGTGGCACCCGGCACGAGTCGCTCGGCGAACACCGCCGGCGGTCCGCCCGTGGGCGATTCGAGCAGCGCGGTCGTGAAGCCGCGCGCGCCGAACTGCGCGAGGAGATGCGAGGCCACGCGACGGATGCCGACCGAATCGCTGGCGAGGTTGGGCATCGCGAAGAACGCGAAGGCCTCGTCGAGGATGCGGCGCTCGTTGGCGCGGCGCCACGCATCGACGGCCGGACGCACGGCCGATGCCGGAGGCGACGTGGGACGCTGCGCGTGAGCGCGCATGGAGCGGCGCGACGACCGGGCACAGCACCGCACCGGCCACGACGGCCGTCGCGAGCGCGCGAATACGAGTGGACAGTGACGGCTTCATGACACGGACCCTGACGAGACGCGAGGAGAACGGGAGCGCACGAACGTGATCGCGCGCCCGCCGGTGGTCGTGGACAGCACACGATCGAGCGGCAGGCGCAGCTCGCGCGCGAGCGCGGGATCGGGCACCACGGCGGCGAGCGCCCACGCGGGACCCGCGGCGCGCACCACGGCGCCAAGTCGCCCCCAGAGCGCCGCGAGCGTGGCCGGATCGCCGGTGCGAATGCCGTACGGCGGATTGGTGACCACCCATCCGCGCGCGCCGAGTGACCCGAGGTCGGTGTGCGAGAGCGAGCGGTGCACGATGGTGAGGTCGCCGAGCACGCCGGCGCGCTCGGCGTTGGTGGTGGTGGCCACGATGGCCCCCGCATCGCGATCGGCGGCCACGATCGGTGCCGACAAGGACGGACGCACGAGGGCGCGCGCGCGTTCGCGCTCCGCGTGGGCGATGGCGCGGTCGGCACCGGGCCACGCTTCGCAGGCGAAGTCGCGCGCGAGGCCCGGCGCGATGTTGCGCGCGAGCAGCGCCGCCTCGATCGCGATCGTGCCGGCGCCGCACATGGGGTCCACCAGCGGCACGTCGGCCGGCCATCCGCTAGCCACGAGCAGCGCGGCCGCGAGCGTCTCGCGCAGCGGTGCCTTGCCGGTGTCGAGCCGCCAGCCGCGGCGGTGCAGCAGCGCGCCCGAGGCGTCGGCCGACACGGTGCAGCGATCGCGATCGAAGCGCACGAGGATGCGCTGCGTGCGCGCCGTGCCTCGCGCGTGCAGGTCGTCCGGCACGTCGTCCTCGGCCTCGTCGGCGCTCGCCACCTCGGCGCGCGCGCCGGCCACGCTGCGCTCGATGCCGCGCGCCACGCGTTCCGCGACGGCGTCACTGTGGTAGAGCCGCGACTTGCGACACGTGACCGAGAGCGCCGCCGTCTCGCCAGGGGCGAGCACGAGCGGCCACGGCACACGGCGCGCCTGCTTCTCGAGCGTGGCGAAGTCGCGGGCCTCGAACTCGGCGAGGCGGAGCACCACGCGGCTGGCCAGGCGCGAACCGCAGTTCACGCGGAAGATCGCCTCGGGGGTGCCGGCGAACGCCACACCGGCCGGCTCGACGCGCAGCGGGGTCACGCCGAGCGCGTCGAGCTCGCGCGCGATCAGCGGCGCGAGTCCGGGGGCCGCAATCGCGAACGCCTCGCGCACGGTCTCACGCGGTGCCTCACGCGCGACGTCGCGCGGTGTGTCGCGCGGTGCGCGCCGCGACGCGTCAGCTCGCGAGCGCGACGCCATGCCGACGACGCAGCGTCTCGCGCACACGCGTTCCGCGCAGGCGCATCAGCACACTGAGGTCGTCCGGGCTGAGGGGCGGCGCGAACAGGAAGCCCTGTCCGAAGCCGCACCCGAGCTCCATGAGCATGCCACGCTGGGCTTCCGTCTCGATGCCTTCGGCCACGGTGTCGAGACGCAGCGTCTCGCCGAGCGCCACGATCGCGCTGGCGAGCACGGCGCCGTCACCGCCCTGGTCGATGGTGTCCACGAAGGCCTTGTCGATCTTGAGGATGTCGATCGGATAGCGCTGCAGGTAGCTCAGCGAGGAGTAGCCCGTGCCGAAGTCGTCGATCGCCAGCGAGACGCCCAGCTCCTTGAGTTGCGTCAGCCGGTCGAGCGAGACGTCGACGTGCTGCATGAGGATACTCTCGGTGATCTCGAGGACCAAGTCGGCGGGGGTGAACCCTGACGAGGCCAGCGCCTCGCGCACATCGTCCACGATGCCGGCGTCCTGCAACTGGCGACCGGAGAGGTTCACCGTCACGCGCACCGGCGCGCCGCGCTCCTGCTCCCAGCGGTGCCCCTGCCGGCACGCTTCGCGCAGCACCCAGCGGCCGATCTCCACGATGAGCCCCGTGTCCTCGGCCACCGGAATGAACACCGACGGCGGCACCGTGCCACGTCCCTGACGGCGCCAGCGCACGAGCGCCTCGGTGCCGCACACCTCACCGCCGTCGAGCGCGATGATCGGCTGGTACTCGAGGAAGAACTCGCCGCGATCGGTGGCGCGACGCAGGTCGGCCTCGAGGTCGAGGCGTTCGAGCGCGGCCGAGTGCATGTCGGGCTCGAAGAGCACGAAGCACCCCTTGCCGCGCGTCTTGGCGATGTACATGGCCACGTCGGCGTTGCGCACGAGCTCGTCGGAGGTCTCGCCGTGTCCCGTGCCCGCGATGCCCACCGACGCGCTCACGAACACCTCCTTGCCGCCGAGCGCGAACGGGCGGCCGAGCGCGTCCACGATGCGCTGCGCCATGACGAGCGCCTCGTCGACATCATCGGGACGCTCGATGAGCACGGCGAACTCGTCGCCACCGAGGCGCGCGATGAGGTCGCTGTCGCGCACGCACGCCGACAGGCGACGCGCCGCTTCCACGAGCAGGCGATCGCCCGCGGCGTGGCCGAGCGAGTCGTTGACGTTCTTGAAGTTGTCGAGGTCGAGGAAGAGCACCATCACCGGCTCGTTCTGCCGCACGCCGCGCGCGAGCGCGTGCCCCACCTGGTACAGGAAGAGCGAGCGGTTGGCGAGATCGGTGAGCGGGTCGTGGAAGGCCTGGTGCATGTACTGCTCTTCCATCACGCGCCGCTCGGTGACGTCGCGCGTGTTGAGCACGAGACCGGACACCGTGGGTTCGGTGAGCAGGTTCGTGCCCACGTTGTCCACGGTGAGCCAGTGTCCCTCGGCGTGCGCGAAGCGCCACTCACGGGTGAGCGCGCCGCGACTGCCGCGCGTGGACGCCGTGGCCAGTTCGGTGAGGAACTGCTCGGCGCTGGGCGCGTCGTCGGGGTGCAGCAGGTCGAGCAGGCGCCGCCCCTCGAGCCGCTTCGGGTCGTGGCCGAGCACCGATTTCGCGGAGGGGGAGAGGAAGCGGATGGTGCTGTCGGCGTCGAGGATGCTGATCACGTCGCTCGAGTTCTGCACGAGCGAGCGGAAGCGGGCCTCGCTGTCGCGCATGGTCGCCTCGGCGAGCAGGCGCATGGTCTCGCGCGCGGAGGCGATCTGCCGCGCGAAGGTGATGGCGGTGAGCACCACCGCACCCACCACGAGGCCGGCCAGCGGCTGCACACCGCTTTCGGCGGAGGCCTTGAGCAGCAGCCCGAAGCCGGGGAGCACCGCGAGGAATGGGATGGCGCTCGTGGTGCCGGAGGCACCGCGGGCGTGCGAGGCGCGTCGCTCGGGGGACGCGGCGCTCACGCGCTGCAGCCAGGCGGCGCCGGCCAGCAGACAGGCGGCCACAGGGGCGGCCGCCACGAGCCAGACCGGGCGCTCGCCGGTGCGGTGCAGCTCCACGATCGCGGCGATGTCGGCCAGGAAGTGCAGCAGCAGCGCGAGGGCCAGCACCACGATCACGTTCGCGCGGCTCTTGAGGCGCGTGCGGCGCCAGATCACCGAGGCGGTGAGCAGCAGCACCAGGTCGCCGATGGCGGCGGCGTGCGCTGCCACGAGGTCGCCGGGGAGCAGGGCCACGCCGTCGATGAGTGGACGGCGCAGGTCGTACCAGATCACAAGCAGCCCGCCGCCGAGGATGGTGGCGACGTCGAGGCCGTGCTTGACCCGGTCGAGCCCCGAACGGGGCGCCTCCGGCAGATGCAGCAGGGCCAGCAGCAGGATCGGCTGCGCGACGATGGTGCCGAAGGTGAGCAGCCGGGCGGCGAGGCGCGCATCGGCGGCACGCCAGGCGAGGAAGGCGCCGATCGTGGCGGCCATGAGCACGCCCACGCTGATCGCCACGAGACGCCAGCATTGACGCGTGGCCGCGTCGATGCTGGACGCGGTGGCCACCCGAAGGGCCATGGCGAGGGCGGCCACCAGCACCAGCAGCGGGGCCAGGCCAACCACGGCGCGCGCCGGATCGAGGTGGCCGGCGTTGACCGCGAGCCACGTGGCGATGAGCGCCGAGAAGCCCACCATGACCGCCAGCACACCCGTCTCGAATGCGGTGGGGGCGACGTCTTCCACCACGACCGGCACCCCCTGGGACGGCGTGCGTCCAGGGGGCGGCGGGTACGATCCGGAGTGGCGGGGCGTGAGGCGCCCCACGGCGGGAACGGTCATGCGGGCGGGAGTGTCCGGACGAGCGCGCGGCGACGCCGGCCAGGGGCGGGTGCCGAACGACAGGCGCCGGCGTCGGGCGCGGCGAGGTGCGCGCCCGATGAGACCGGCTTACGTCCCGAACGACGCGTCGGCGCGGCGGGCCGTCACACCCGAGCGCGCGCGACGCCGCATCACCACCCGGAACCCGAGCAGGAGGGCGACCACGAGGAAGTAGAGCACCGGCAGGGTGACGTCCTTCTTGACTGCCCAGAGGTAGTGCGCCACCGCGGCGATCATGGCCGGGTAGACCAGCCGGTGCAGGCGATTCCAGCGCGCCCCGCCCAGCCGCCTGATCCACCCCTGCGTGGAGGTCACGGCCAGCGGCGTGAGCAGCGCGATGGCCAGCATCCCCACCGTGATGTAGCGGCGCTTGACCAGGTCCTCGAGGAACTGCGAGAGGTCGAGCACGAGGTCGAGTCCCACGTACACGAGCAGGTGCGTGACCGCCCAGGCGAAGGCGGCGAGCCCCAGCGTGCGGCGATGCGCGACCAGCCAGCCCCAGCCGGTGAGTGCCCGCAGCGGGGTGATGGTGAGCGAGGCGGCCAGCAGCCGCAGTGCGTAGTGCCCGGTGCGGTGCTGCAGCGATTCGATGGGGTTGGCGCCGAGGCCGCCCGACACCGCCAGCCATACGAGCCACGGCAGCGGCCCCACGGCGGCCACCCAGACGAGCAGCGCCCCGACGCGACGCACCGCCGGTGCGCGCCCGAACGACGACATCGGCGGCGCCGCGCGCTCAGTAATAGCGGCGCAGGTCCATGCCCGCGTACAGCGAGGCGACCTGCTCGGCGTAGCCGTTGAACATCAGCGTGTTGCGGCGCAGGAACTCGCCAATGCGGCGCTCCTTGGCCTGCGTCCACCGCGGGTGGTCCACGGTGGGGTTCACGTTGGCGTAGAAGCCGTACTCGCTCGGAATCGCGTCGTTCCAGGTGGTGTTGGGCTGTCGGTCCGTGAGCCGGATGCGCACGATGGACTTGATCCCCTTGAAGCCGTACTTCCACGGCACCACGAGGCGCAGCGGCGCCCCGTTCTGGTTGGGGATCGTCTTGCCGTACATGCCGGTGGCCAGCAGCGACAGCGGGTGCATGGCCTCGTCGAGGCGCAGTGCCTCCTTGTACGGCCAGCGCAGCACGCCGGTGCGCTGCCCCGGCATCTGCTGCGGATCGAGCAGCGTGGTGAACTCCACGAACTTCGCGCTCGGCAGCGGCTCCACGCGCGCGAGCACGTCGCGCAGCTTCACCCCCTGCCACGGAATCACCATCGACCACGCTTCCACGCAGCGGTGCCGATAGATCTTGTCCTCCTTGGCGAGGCCGCGCAGCAGCTCGTCGAGGTCCCACCGCTTCGGCGACTTCACCAGTCCGTCCACCTGCACCGACCAGGGGCGCGGCCGCAGGCTGCCCGCGTTGCGCTTGGGGTCGTCCTTGCCGGTCCCGAACTCGTAGAAGTTGTTGTAGCTGGTGGCGTCCTCCTCGGGCGTCAGCTTGTCGTCCTGCGCCTGTCCGACGGCATCACCATGCTCAGCCGGCCCGCGGGAGGCCCCGAGCACGGCCGGCACGGCCAGTCCGGCGAGCGCCAGCGATCCGGCCGCCCCCATGAACTGGCGGCGGTTCAGGTACGCGGACTCCGGCGTGATCTCGGACGACGGGATATCGGCAGGACGGCGAATCAGCATGGCAGGCACGGTGAGGGAACGGTCTTCGAAACCTACTCCCCGAACAGGGCGAGGGTTCCCGTGACGGCACCACGTGCCACTTCCGCGCCCCATCCGTTTGCCGGCACGCGCGCCCCTGCCGTTGACCGAGCGCCCGGAAGCCGTTTCCCTTCAGGGATGTCCTCCGCCGCGCTGCCGCCCACCATCGCCCGCACCCTCGAGCGCTTCCGCGCCATGGACCGCGAGACGCGCATGCAGGCGCTGCTCAGCCAGGCGAAGAAGCTCGAGCCGCTCCCCGAGCGCCTCGCCGCGCTCGACCGCGAGGCGTTCACCGTGCCCGAGTGCCAGACGCGCGTGGACCTGTTCCCCGAGATGCAGCCCGACGGCACACTGCACGTGTGGGCCGACGTGAACGTGCGCCAGTCGCCCACGGTGGCGGCCGTGCTCTCGATCACCTTCGCGGCCGTGAACGACCAGCCCCCGGAGGTCGCGCTCGCGCTTCCCGAGGACTTCGTGCGGCAACTCATGGACAGCATCGGCCTCGGCACGCGCGAGGCCGGACTCACGGCGATGGTCCGCCGCATCCAGCGTCACGCGGCGCACGCCATTGCCCAACGCGACGCCACCGACGGCGTCACCCCCCCCACCACTTCCGCATGACCATCACCATCACCGTTCGCAAGAACGGCTCGCTCGGCATCACCGCCGAAGACGCCGCGCACGTGCGCCTCGTGGACCACGACGGCACGCCGCTCCAGATGCCCGAGGGCAAGGCCATCTCGATCTGCCGCTGCGGCAAGTCGCAGCGCATGCCCTTCTGCGACAGCAGCCACAAGCAGTCCGGCTGGGTGAGCGCCGACATCGGCTGCCGTGTCGAGCCACTCGTGACCCCAGACGCCGACGCTACCGGCGCCCCGCAGGGCTGACCTCCCCCACTGCGCACATGATCGCCACGCTCGGCAACTGGTGGATCTGGGTGATGACGGTGACCGTCGTCATCCTCGGCACGCCCGTCGTGGCGCTCGTGTACGCGGTCACACGGCCGTTCGACACCGGTCGCTACGCGGCCGGCCGCGCCTTCCGGCTCGTGGCCGTGACCACGCTCAAGCTCAATCCGTTCTGGCGCTTCCGCGTGCGCGGCACGGCCCCGGCCGACCCGCGGCGTCCGTACGTCGTGGTCGCCAACCACGAGTCGTACGCCGACGTGTTCCTGATCAGCAAGTTTCCGTGGGAAATGAAGTGGCTGAGCAAGGACACGATGTTCAAGATCCCGTGCATGGGCTGGATGATGCAGATGGCCGGCGACATCAAGCTCACGCGCGGCAACCGTGAGAGCGCCGTGCAGGCGCTCGTGCAGTGCCGCGACCGGCTCGAGAAGAAGGTGTCGGTCATGATCTTCCCCGAGGGCACACGCTCGCGCGACGGCAACATGCTGCCGTTCAAGGACGGCGCGTTCCGCCTCGCGATCAAGGAGAAGGTGCCCATCCTCCCGATCGCCGTGGCCGGCACGCGCCACGCCATGGCCAAGGGCACCTTCCAGTTCCGCCGCGCGCGCGCGATCGCCGAAGTGCTCGAGCCGGTAGACACGTCGGGGTACACGCTCAAGGACACGGCGCTGCTGCGCGAGGAGGTGCGCCGTCGCATCGACGCCGGCCGCCGCGTGCTCGCGCGCGAACTCGGCCTCCCCGACCCGCCGCCGCTCAGCGATGGCACCATCACGCGCGCCGAGACGCCGGCGCCCGGCACGCCGACTCCGGACGCCGAGGCGGCCAGTGCGTGACGAGCGCGCGCCGCGCGACGAGGCCGAGCTCGAGGAACGGCTCGCCCGTCCCACGGCGGCGGTGATCGCCACGCTCGCCGCGCTCGACGGCGACGTGCTCGTGCTCGGCGCCGGCGGCAAGATGGGCCCCTCGCTCGCCCGCATGGCCCGACGTGCGCTCGATGCCGCCGGTGTGCCGCGCGAAGGCGCCGGCGCGCGCCAGGTGTTCGCCGCCGCGCGCTTCAGCGACGACGCGCTTGCCAGCCAGCTCGACGCCGACGGCATCGTGCCCGTGCGCGCGGACGCCACCGATCGCGACGCGCTCGCGCGGCTCCCCGACGCGCCGAACGTGCTCTATCTCGTGGGGCAGAAGTTCGGCACGCAGCACGACCCGGTGGGCACATGGACGCAGAACGTGATCGCGCCAGTGCTCGCCGCAGAGCGCTTCGCGGACTCGCGCATCGTGGCGTTCTCCACCGGCAACGTGTATCCGCGCACGCCGGTCGCGCTCGGCGGCGCACGCGAATCGCACGCGCTCGTGCCGGACGGCGAGTACGCCGCCAGCTGCATCGGGCGCGAGCGGGTGTTCGAGCACGCGGCCGCGCGCCGCGGCACGCGTGTGCTGCGCTATCGCCTCTGCTACGCCTGCGACCTGCGCTACGGCGTGGCCACCGACCTCGCCGTGCGCCTCGCGAGCGGCGAGCCGGTGCCACTCGCCACGGGCCATGCCAACGTGATCTGGCAGCGCGATGCGAATGTCCTCGCGCTGCGCGCGCTCGCGATCGCCCGCGCCGATGCGCCGGCGCTCAACGTGTCCGGGCCGATCGTGTCGGTGCGCCGCATGGCCGAACGCCTGGCCGCGCGACTCGGCGTGCCCGCCACCTTCACGGGCGCCGAGGCCGACGACGCGCTCGTCGTGCACACCGGCGCGCTCGACGCCGCGCTGCCGCCGGAAACGGGCACCGATGCGCCGCTGCCGCTCGACACGCTGCTCGACTGGACCGCCGAGTGGGTGCAGCACGGCGGCCGGGTGCTCGGCAAGCCCACGAAGTTCGACGTGCGCAGCGGCGCGTACTGATGTCCGCGTCGCTGAACACACGCGCGCACCTGCGCGCCGGACAGGTGATTCCCGCGCACCCGCTCGCGCTCACGCCGCATCGCACGCTCGACGAACCGCACCAGCGCGCGCTCACGCGGTACTACGTGGAGTCGGGAGCGGGTGGCATGGCGGTGGGCGTGCACACCACCGGCTTCCGCATCCACGACGCCGACGTGGGGCTCTACCGTCCCGTGCTCGAACTCGCGGCCACGACCGCCGACGCGTGGCTCGCGCGCAGCGGTGCGACGTCGCGTCCGTTCGTGAAGGTGGCGGGACTCGTGGGGCGCACCGACCAGGCGCTGCGCGAAGCGGCGATCGCGCGCGAACTCGGGTACCACTGCGGCCTGCTCTCCCTCGGCGCGTGGCGCGACGCCTCCGACGCCGACATCCTCGCGCACTGCCGCCGCGTGGCCGAGGCGATGCCGCTCTTCGGCTTCTACCTGCAGCCGGCCGTGGGCGGGCGCGTGCTCCCGCACCGCTTCTGGCGCGAGTTCGCCGAGATCCCGGGCGTGGTCGCGATCAAGGTGGCGCCGTTCGATCGCTACGCCACACTCGACGTGGTGCGCGCGATCGCCGACAGCGGGCGCGACGACATCGCGCTCTACACCGGCAACGACGACGCCATCGTGGCCGACCTGGTCACCGAGGTGCCGGTGGTCGTGGGCGGCGCGCACACCACTCGGCGTTTCGTGGGCGGGCTGCTGGGGCAGTGGGCCGTGTGGACGCACGCCGCCGTCGCGCTGCTCGACGAGGTCAAGGCCGTGCATGCGGCCGGTCAGGGCGTGCCGTCGTCGCTGCTCAGCGCAGGGGCCGCGCTCACGCAGGCGAATGCGGCGATCTTCGACGCCGCGCACGGATTCGCGGGGTGCCTGCCCGGCATCCTCGAGGTACTGCGTCGTCAGGGGCTGGTGCGTGGCACCTGGACGCTGGAGCCGCACGAGCGGTTGAGCCCCGGCCAGGCCGATGCGATCACGCGCGTGATGGCCGCGTTCCCCGCGCTCGCCGACGATGCGTGGGTGGCGCTCAAGCGGGAGACGTGGCTGCAGCCGTAGGATGCGCGCTGACCGCGGCCAGCACGTCGAGCAGCGCGGAGAGGGCGAACGGCTTCTCGAGCACCGGGCAGCGCACGTCCTGCAGGAAGGCCGCGACATCGGCCGAGGCGACATCGCCGGTGGCGAGCACGAGCCGGTCGAGAAACTCCGGACGCTCGCGTTCGAGCAGCTGATAGAGCGCGATGCCGCTCATGCCCGGCATCTTGAGATCACACAGCACCGCATCGATGCGCGACGCGGCCCCGTCGGCGAGCAGCAGCGCGCTTGCCTCCACGCCGGAGGTGCACAGCGTGACCGTCCAGCCGCGGCGCGTGAGGAATCGTTCGAGCGCCATGCGAATGGCCGGCTCGTCGTCCACGAGCAGCAGGTGTGGCGCGCGGGTGTGCACGGCCACGATCGGAGGCGCGTGCTGCACCGGCTGCTCGTGCATCGCACGCGCGGGCAGCGATGGCACGGTCGCGGAGTCGACGGCGAGCGTCTCCGGCAGGCGCACCAGGAATCGCGCCCCCACCCCACTGCCGGGTGCACCGTTCTCCACCGCGATCGTGCCTCCGTGCCGCTCCACGATGCCCAGTGACACGGCCAGTCCGAGGCCGGTGCCTTCGCCTGGGGCACGCGTGGTGTAGAACGGCTCGAAGAGGTGATCCAGCACCTCCGCCGGCACGCCGGCACCGTCGTCGCTGACGGCCAGCGTCCATCCGCCTGCCGCAGTGAACTGCACGTCCACAACGACGCGGCCCGGCGTGGACGCCGCCAGCACGGCGTTGCGCAGCAGGTTGTCCAGCACCTGCGCCATCCCGGTCGGGTCGACGAGCGCCGGTGGGCCGGCCGCACCGACGTGGGCTTCCAGCGCGACGCATCGCTCGCGCGCGGCCGGCTCCATCGCCCGCACGCACGACAGCACCAGCACGCCGAGGTCCGTGGGCGTGGGGCTGCGGTCGCCGCGATCGCGCACCACCTGCAGCAGGTCCCGCACGATGGCCCGCGCCCGCTCGGCCTGCTGCTGCATCACGCCGAGCACCTCGCGCGTGTGCGCGTCCGGCGCATCGGCGAGCAACTGCTCGGTGAACGACATCACCGCCGCGAGCGGATTGTTCAGTTCGTGCGCCACGCCGGAGACGAGGCGCCCCACGAGGCGCATGCGGTGCGACTCGTCGAGTTCGCGCTGCAGCCGCGCGCGCTCGGCGTCGGCGCGACGTTCGTCGGTGCGATCGCGCCCGATCGCCATGACCGTCTGCTCGCCCGACGGCTCCACAAGCGGCGAATAGGTCACGCTCACCCAGTGCACGGTGCCCGTGCCGTCGAGCAGGCCGTGCTCGAGGTGCGTGACCTCGCCGCGCAGCGTGCGGTCGAACGCCTCCGCGGTGCGCGCGCGATCCTCGGCGGGCACGAACCGCATCATGCCGCGGCCGATCACGTCGGCGCGATCCACGCCGAGCAGGCGCAACGAGGCCGGGTTCGCCGCGAGCACGCGCGCGTCGCGTCCGAGGGTGAGCACGGCGTAGGGCGACGCTTCCACCATGCGCGCGTTCGACTCGGAGGCGCGCCGCACGCGCGCGGTGTGCGACCGCAGCAGGCGCCACATGGCGAACAGCGCCAGCATGCCGAGGCCGTACAGCGACACGAGCAACGGACGGTTCCCCGACACGCTCGGCAGCCCGAACCACGGCTCCGCATCGAAGAGCGCGAACATCGGGCCGAGAATGAGCACGCTCCACGCCAGCATCGCCGACACGAGCACCACGCGTCCCTCGCGCGTGGGCAGCGTGGTGGCGGCGATCGCCACGATGAGGCTCTGGAACATCGCGCCCTGCCACCAGCCGCCTCCGGTCGCGTACACGAGCACCGTGATGAACAGCAGGTCGACGAGCAGCGCGAAGGTGCTGAAGCGCACGAGCGGGCGCTTGGTCACGAGTCGCCGGCCGATCTGGTCGAGCAGGGCGACCGTGATCATCCACGCGGTGTAGCCGGCGAGGATCGTGGACGACGTCTGCCCCAGTCCGGTGAACAGGAACACACCGTTGAGGAGCAGGCCGGCGCCGATGAGCAGCAGGCGACGCGCGTTCAGCTCCCGCAGCTGCTGGGCCCAGAAGAACGCGCGCGACTCGCCATTGGAACGAGCCACGACGTCCTCCTCCGGTCGCGGAGCGATGGGCCCGTCGATCACGTGCAACGTTTCCGGGTACGCGGCGCGGCGCCAGTCAGCGCGCGTCGACGCGCAGCCAGCGCGCGTGCCACGAGGCCGCGGCGCTCCGCTCGAACTCATGGCGCCAGGCGCCCAGCGATTCCACGGTCGGGTCGAACACGGGCGTGTCGGCGCGGATCAGCCCCTGCGCCGCGTGCGCCGCGAACTGCGGACGCGTCGCCTGTCGCACGACACCGTCGTCATCGCGCCAGAACACCAGGCCACTGGGCAGCAGTGACGTGCCGAGCACCGGTTCGAGTTCGCGCAGCGAGCGGAAAAGGCCATCGATGGAGCAGCCGGAGGCGCCGGCCGCGCGCTGGTCCACGGCCACGCACAGGAAGCGTCCGTCGCGCCAGTCGCGCGCGCAGGTGAGCGGTGCGCCATGCGCGCGCCACTGCGCGAGGAACGTGTCGACGGCGCCGAGCAGGAGTGCCTCCCGCTCAGCGGACAGCGTCACGGGCGCGGCGAAGGTCCAGGCGCGCGCGTCATCGGGCAGGTCGGACAGAGGAACGATGGGCATGGGCGTCGGACGGGCGCGCGGAAAACCAGTGGGTGGCGGGTGCCCCTCAGTCAGTTTCGGCACGCCCGAAAAGGAGTTGAACCGTGGCCCCGTCGTCGGGGTGCGCGATCAGGTAGACATGGTCACCGACCTCCAGCGTGGTGTCCCCACGCGGGGCGATCAGGTCACGCTCTCGGACAATCAGCATGACGCTCACCGACTGCGGAAGGGGCAGGTCGGCCAGGCGCACTCCCGCAATCGAGAGCGCCTCGTCCACGTAGAACGAGCGCAGTTCGCTGGTGAACGCTTCGCGCGCCTCCACGTTGAGCACGGCCGCCGGCGGTGGCGGGTCGTCGGTCTCGAGGTCGAGGCGCCGCGTGAGCCACGGCACACTCGCACCCTGCACCACCGCGTTCACCACGACCACGAAGAACACCACGTCGAACACGAGGGCGGCGTTCGGCACGCCCGCGAGAATCGGCGCCGTGGCGAGGATGATCGGCACCGCGCCACGCAGCCCCACCCAGCCGATGTAGCCGATCTCGCGCGGCGGGTAGCGGAACGGGGCCAGGCAGAGCGCCACGGCGGCCGGTCGTGCGATCAGCGCGAGCAACGCGGCCACCGCCAGGCCGAACGGCGCGGCGGCGAGCAGCCGGCTCGGGAACACGAGCAGGCCGAGCACCAGGAACATCACGATCTGCGCGAGCCACGCCACGGCGTCGTGCACGCGCACCACGCTCGTGCGGAACGGCACCGTGCCGTTGCCGAGCATGAGCCCCGCGAGGTACACCGCCAGGAAGCCGCTCGCACCGAGCAGCGTGGGCACCGCGTAAGCCAGGCACGCGACCGCCAGCGTGAACGCGGGATACAGACCCGCCGCGCGCAGCCGCAGGCGTGGCAGCGCGAGGCTGGCGAGCATGCCGATCCCCGCGCCCAGCCCGCCACCGATGGCCGCCTGCGCGATCACGTCGACCACGAGGTCCATGGCCGACACGGTGGTGCCCCGCACCGCCCAGTCCGCCACGGCGAGGGTGAGAATGATCGCCAGCGGGTCGTTGAGCCCCGACTCGAGCTCGAGCGTGAGCCCCACGCGGCGGCGCAGGTTGATGCCCGCGCCGCGCAGCACGGCGAACACGGCCGCCGCATCGGTGGACGACACCACCGCGCCCACCAGCAGCGCGATCGGCAGCGGCAGGCCGAGCAGCCAACCGCCGGTGGCCAGCAGCGCCGCCGTGAGCAGCACACCCACCGTGGCCAGCACGCCCGCCGGCCCCAGCACCTGGCGCACCGACGCCATCGGCGTGTTCAGGCCGCCGTCGAACAGAATCAGCACCAGCGCGAGCGTGCCGAGGCGATAGGCAAGCGAGTAGTCCTCGAACGCGATCAGGTCGAGCCCCTCCGACCCGGCCAGCATGCCCACACCCAGAAACAGCAGCGACAGCGGCAGCCCGGTGCGCTCGGCCGCGCGGCTCGACACCACGCTCAGCAGCAGCAGCGTGCCGAAGAGCGCGAGCGCCAGCGCGTGGGAGGTGGTGATCGCGTCGAGCATGGCGCAATCTACCGCGCCACGTAGTCCTCGCGTCCCGTTTCGAAGGCCACCATCTGCTGCACCGTGGGCCACGCCCAGCGGAATCCGTGCGCCTCGAGCACCGACGGCTTCACGCGCTGGCTCGCCATGGCGGTCGCCTGCACCATCTCGCGCCCGAACAGCAGCTCCGCCGCGAACGCCGGCGCGGGCAGCACGGCCGGTCGGCCGATCGCCGCGCCCACCTGCCGCGCGAACTCCGCGTTCGTGACCGCCGTGGGCGCGACGAGATTCACCGGGCCGCGTAGCGCCTCGTGCATGAGGCAGAAATGAATCGCGCCGATCTCGTCGTCGAGCGCGATCGGACTCATGTACTGCGCGCCACCGCCGAGCGGGCCACCGAGCCCCGCCTGGAAGAGCGGCCACTGCTTGGCGAGCGCACCGCCGCCCACGCCCACCACGATCCCGGTGCGCAGGTGCACGACACGAATGCCCGCCTCCTCGGCCGCACGCGTCGCCTCCTCCCATGTGCGCGACGTGTCCGCGAGAAAGTCATCACCTGCCGGGCTCGACTCGTCGAGCAGTTCATCACCGCGCTGTGCCCCGTAGAAGCCGATCGCGCTCCCCGACAGCAGCACGCTCGGCTTGCGCGCGAGTCCCGCGATCGTGCGCGCGATGAGTGACGTGCCCTGCACACGGCTCTCCACGATCGCGCGACGATGCTCCGGCGTCCATCGCTCGGCGATCGGCGCGCCGGCAAGATGGATGACCGCATCCACGCCCTCGAGCGCCTGCGCATCGAGTTCACCGCGCGCCGGGTCCCACGACACATCCACCACGCCGGGGCGCACGCGACCGCGGCCGATACGCACCACGGTGTGTCCACCGGTCGTGAGGAACGCACACAACTGCTGCCCGATGTACCCCGTCGCCCCGGTCACCGCGATGCGCAGGCGCGGACGATTGGCGTACGCCGCATGCCGCGCGAGGTCGTGCGCGAGCAGGGCGTGCCGATAGCGGAAGGTGCGCTCGAGCGTGCCGCGCACGAAGCCGCCGGCCACGAGGTCACCGAGGCCATCGAGTGGCAACGCGTACTCGATGCTGTCGTCGAGGCGCGAGGCCTGCTCGCCCTCCGCCGCGAACGCATGCGTGTGCACCCAGCGCGCGAATGGCCCGCCCTTCATCTCGTCCACGAAGCGCGCGCCGTGCATGTAGTCGCGGTGCGTCACGTGCCAGCGCGTGGGCACGCCGAGGGCGCGCACCTCGAGCGACACGGTGGCGCCGTCGCGAATGCCTCCCTGCCGCTCGAGCACGCGCACCTCCTGCCATGGCGGCGCGAGGCGCTCGAACGCGCCATCACGCGCGTGCCAGTCGAAGAGGGTGTCCACCGGAACGGGGACGCGCAGGGATCGGGAGAACTGTTGGCTGCTCACAGGAGACCAACCCGCCGGTGCACGGGGGCGTTCCGCGTTCAGAGCTCGAGCGCGCGCCAGCAGTACCAGCTGGCGACACTGCGCCATGGCCGCCACGGCTCCGCCAGCCGTTCGAGGCGCGCCGCGTCGGGAAGCGCGCGCAGCCGGTGCATGCGCTGGGCGCCCTTGCGCACGCCGAGGTCGAGCACCGGCAGCACGTCCGGCCGGCCCAGACGAAACATGAGGAACATCTGCGCCGTCCACGGCCCGATGCCGCGCACCTGCACGAGCGCGTCGATCACGGCGTCATCGTCGATCGCATCGACCGATTCGAGCTGGAGCCGGCCGTCGAGCACCCGCTCGGCGAGGTCGCGCAGGGCGCGCGTCTTGGCGGTGGAGAGGCCGGCCGCGCGCAGCGTTTCATCGGATACGCCCGCGACCGCGTGCGGCTCCACGGCGCCGCCGAGCTGCGCCGCCACGCGCCCGTGGATCGTGGCCGCGGCGCTGCCGGAGAGCTGCTGGTACACGATCGCGCGCGCGAGGTGCGCGAAGTGCGATCCCTCGCGCGCGGGGAGCATGGTGCACGGCCCGACCGCGTCGATCACCCGCGCCAGCTTCGGATCGGCGTTGCGCAGGTAGGCGGCCGCCTCCTCGAGCCGGCGGCGACTGAGGCGTGGCGGCCGTGGCACGCCGACTTACATGCTCGGCGTGAACATGATGTGCGCCTTGGGCGTGCCCGGGAACATGAGCCACGGCGTGCCCACCGCCGCCACCGTGCTCAGGCCGGTGGACGCGGTCGTCGCACCAGGCACATAGATCACGAAGAGCGGCTTGGACTGCGGCGCGGCCTTCTTCACCGCATCGTAGTCGCCCTTGGGGCCGGTAAGCTGGTAGAGCGCCGCCGTCTTCGGCATGACGATCTTCCCGGATACGACCTCGGCGTAGCGCACCGTGTCCACCTGCGCGCCCACCACGCCGTTGGCGCGCAGCTCGCGGCCGCGTGCCATGAACGGCTCGATCGAGTCGTGGTAGCAGGCCACGTGGAAGCGTTCGTCGGTCGGGTCGTCGGCCAGGCAGCGCATGCCGTTGCTCCCTTGGCGCAGCGTCTCGAGCTTGCCGGCGGTGCGGTAGCCCAGCACCGTGGCACCGGCCCGCATGGCCTCCGGGAGCGGCAGCACCGCCGCATCAACCTGCTGGGCGGCGGGCGGCACCGCGACGCGGGCCTGCGCCTCGGCCGACTCGGGCGCCAGCAGGGCGGAGAGGATGCCGACCCCCGCGAGGCGCAGCGGCAGCGAACGGAACGAACGGGCGAACGCGGCGGCGGACGGCAGCGACATGCGGGCTCCAGGACGGGGGCGGGCGGAACGGCCGGCAACGGGTGAGTATTCGTGCAATATGCTACGGCCGGGCCACCCGCGCCGCTGTGCCCGAGCACCCACCGCGATCCGCTCCCTCCGCCCCACGTTCATGACCGCCGATCCCGCCGAGCTGCAGCGCGCCGAGCAGGCCCTCGCCGAAGCCCGCCGACGCACCGACGCCCTCGCGTTCTTCGCGCGCCGCATGACGCACGACCTGAGCAACTTCCTCACGGTCATCCGCACGTACAGCGAACTGGTGCTGGCGGACACGCCGCCCGACTCGCCGATCCGCCCCGACCTCGAGGAGATCGGTCAGGCGGCCGACGCCACCGTGACGTATATGCAGCGGGCGTCGGCGTTCGGTCGCGCCCTGTATCCGCCCGTCACGCCGAGCGCCCCGATGCCGCTCGACGGGTTCGTGATCGCGGTCGTCGCGCAGGCGAACGCTGGCGGGCTTGGTCCGATCGACGTGGAGGCCACGTCCGAGGCGCACGTCTCCGCGCCGGCGCCGGCGCTGGCCGAGGCGCTGCAGGAGTTGCTGCGAAACGCGCGCACGGCCTCGCCGGACGGCGCCATCGTGTCCGTGCGCACGCGCCGCGTGCAGCTCGATGCGCCCGTGGTGGACGGCGCCGTGCCCGTGGCCGCGGGCACGTGGGCCGTGCTCGAGATCGTGGACCGCGGCGCGGGCATCCCGCCCGAGCTGGCCGAGTCGGCGTGCGACCCGTTCGTGACCTCGCAGACCGGGGTGCGCGGGGCCGGACTCGGACTCGCGATCGCGCGGGCGACCGCATGGGCGGCGAACGGGCAGCTCGCGCTCGTGCGCGAGGGGAGCGAAACGATCGCGCGCGTCTACCTGCCCGTGAGCTGAGCGGTCGGCGCCACCGGCCGGCGCCGTGACGGCCGGCCGATTTCCGCTACGCCGGCACCGCCTCGCGGCCGATCGCGGCGAGCAGGCCGTCGGCCACGTCGCCGATGGGAAGCACGTCGCAGGCCGCGTCGAGCTTGACCGCCTCGCCCGGCATCCCCCACACCACCGACGTCTGCTCGTCCTGCGCAATGGTGTGCGCGCCCGCCTCGCGCAGCGCCTGCAGGCCGCGCGCACCGTCGGCGCCCATGCCGGTGAGCAGCGCGGCCGCCACGTTGCGGCCGGCGCACCGCGCCAGGCTCTGGAAGGTGACGTCGACCGCGGGGCGCTGATGATGCACCTTGGGCCCGTCCTTCACACGCGCCACCCATCGCGCGCCGCTGGCCTGGATCACCAGGTGCCGGCCACCGGGGGCGACCAGCGCGAGGCCCGGGGCGAGCACGTCACCGTCGCGCGCCTCGCGCACCGTCATCGCCGAGACGCCGTCGAGACGCTTCGCGAACGAGGCCGTGAAATGCTCGGGCATGTGCTGCACGATCACGGTGGCGGGCGCGTCCACCGGGAAGCGGCGCAGCACCGCCTCGATCGCCTGCGTGCCACCGGTGCTCGCGCCGATCGCGATGAGCTTGTGCGTCGCGTCGATCGACGCGATCGCCGGTCGCGCCGCGACCTCGCGCTCCGGCGTGGTCACCAACCGCTCCACCCGCGCGCGCGCCGCCACGCGCACCGCGCGCACGAGCTCGTCGGTCACCTCGGCCGTGGCGTGCATCGCGCCAGGCTTGGCGATCACGTCCACGGCACCGAGCGCGAGCGCGCGCATCGCGGCCTCGGAGTGCTGCGGCGTGACCGAGCTGACCACGATCACGGGAATCGGGAAGTGGCGCATGAGCTTGGCCAGGAACGACAGCCCGTCCATGCGCGGCATTTCCACGTCGAGCGTGACCACGTCGGGCCGCAGCGCGACGATGCGTTCGCGCGCCACGTACGGGTCGGTGGCCGTGCCCACGACCTCGATGTCCCGGTGCCGGTCGAGCGCCTCGGAGAGGATGCGCCGCACGAGCGCGGAGTCATCGACCACCAGCACGCGAATGGGCGCGCCGGGCGGACGGTCGCGGCCGGCCACGATGGTCACGACACGG
This sequence comes from Gemmatimonas sp., assembly GCA_011390885.1. Lineage (GTDB taxonomy): Bacteria > Gemmatimonadota > Gemmatimonadetes > Gemmatimonadales > Gemmatimonadaceae > JAABRT01. The sequence goes on from JAABRO010000006.1 coordinate 39,562, forward strand.
CGCCCGCAGCGAGCGCCGACGAATCCGTGAGCGCGTGCGACCGCTCGCCACCGAACACGAACAGGCGCACGTCCACGCGGCCCTGCTCGGCGCCGCAGGTGAGCGTCGCGTCCGGTTCGTCGCCGGGACGCGACACCGTTGCCTCCGTGAGCCACTCGGGCGCCGACAGCCGGAACACCGCCTCCGCGCCGGCCACGAGCGGCAGCAGGTTGCCGCACACCACGTTCGCCACTTCGCCGAGCGCGTCGCGCTGCAGCGGCACATGACGCGCCTGCTCCTCGCCGAGCATGTTCGCGGCGATCAGCGGCAGCAGCGACGACGACACGGACAACACGAGGCGGCCGCGCACCGGGCCGTGGAACTCGACGGCCACGGCCGCATCGAGCGGGGCCTGCGCCTGTTCCTCGGTGCACTCGTCGTCGAGCACGAGGAACGCGAGATCCTCAAAAGTCGAGCTGGTCGCTCGACGCAGCAACTGAGCCGTAGTACTCGACATCGGTGACTCCGGTGACGCGCAGGATGGTCTCGCGCAGGGTCTCGGGGGGGAAGGGCTTGTGCACGATCGCGGCACCCATGGCCTGCAGGTTGGCCAGGCGCGTCTCGCTGCCCTCGGTGGACACGATGATCACGGCGAGGTCGCGCGTGCGCTCGTCGGCGCGGATGCGCGTGAGCATTTCCTCGCCGTTCATCACGGGCATGTTCACGTCGAGCAGGAGCAGGTCGATCCACTCCTCCTGCACGACGCGCAGCCCCTCCTCGCCATGCGCGGCCTCGTGGATCGAGGCGATGGGCACGCCGCTCATCTTCAGCGTGCGCACGATCATGGTGCGCATCACGGCGCTGTCGTCGACAACCAGGATGTTGAATGCCATGGGGCGTATGGTCAGAGCGGGGACTCGACGCCGTTCACCTTGAGCGTCACCGCCCCGGTGGCGAGGTCGAGCCACATGGTTCGCGACGTCTGCACGCCGCCCGTGTCCTGCGCGTGGATCATCACGCCGTTCTTCCAGAGCAGCTTGCGCAGCGCCAGCACGTTGCGCTTGCCGATCTGGAAGCGGTCGTCCTCCTCGCGCGCGCCGGCGTGCGCGCCACCGGCCACCTTCACGATCATGCGCTCCTTCGTGGCCCCCAGGCGGTAGCACTCCTTGAACAGCAGTGGCACGCCTGAATCCACGAACATGGCCGGCTTGGCCTGCATCTTCGCCGGATCGATCGACCCGGTGGGGAGCATGACGTGCAGCAGCCCGCCCACGCGCGCGACGGGATCGTGCACGGCAATGCCGAGGCAGCTGCCGAGCGCGTACGTGATGAGGCGCTCGCCCGTGTCGTTCGACACGCGCACGTCGGCCACGCCCACCACGCGATCGGACGCGCGACCGCGCGCCTGCGCGAGTGCGTCCACGATGGACAGCGCGCTAGCGGACATACACGGCCGGCTGCACGTAGGTGAAGCGGTGCGTCAGCCCCGTGAGGCTCTCGGAGTGCCCCACGAACAGGTAGCCGCCCGGCCGCAGCAGCGCCCAGTAGCGGTTCACGAGCTCCTGCTGGGTCGCCTTGTCGAAGTAGATCATGACGTTGCGGCAGAAGATGGCGTCGAAGGGACCGCGCATGGGCCACGGCTCCATCAGGTTGAGCCGGCCGAACTGGATGAGCCCGCGCAGCGCCTGGGTGGCCTCGACGCGCGGCGGCTCCCCCGGCCGGCCCTCGCCGGCGGCGACGGGCCGCCAGTACTTCGGCACCCACCCCGCGGGCGCCTCCGCCAGCGACTCCGCCGGATACCGGCCGGCTTTCGCCGTGGCCAGCACGCGGTGGCTGATGTCGGTGGCGAGGATGCGCGCCGATCGCACGGCCTGTGCATCGCACGCCTCGTGGAGGAGCATGGCAAGCGTGTACGGCTCTTCGCCGCTCGAGCACCCCGCGCTCCACAGGCGGATCGGCCCCGGGCACGCGGGCAGCACCACGTCCTGCAGGAAGTCGAAGTGCGCCTGCTCGCGGAAGAAGCTCGTCTTGTTCGTGGTGAGCACGTCCACCATCTCGGTGAACTCGCGCCGCGACGGCTCCCGCTCCACCAGCGACAGGTAGGCGTCGAAGTCGGTGAGCCCGAGCGCGCGCAGCCGCTTCGCGAGGCGCGCGCGCACGAGCCCTTCCTTGCCGGCGCGCATGCGGATGCCCGCATGGTCGTGCAGCAGCTCGGCGATGCGCTCGAAGTGGTGCGGCGCGAGCGTCGCCTCACCGAGCATGCCGTGCACGGGCAGCAGCGTGGTCATGGGCGCAGCGTGGTGATGGCCGTCAGGACGCGGCAACGAGCGCGGACTCGATCGCGAGCACGTCGCTCGCCTCGAGCACCTTGTCGATGTCCACGAGCAGCTTCACGCGGCCACCGGTCTTGCCGATGCCGAGCAGGAACTCGGTGCGGATCCCCGCACCGAAGGCGGGCGCATCCTCCACCTCGCTCGCGGCGATCGCCACGACCTCGCTCACGCGATCGACGACCAGCCCCGTCTGCACGCCGCGCATCTGCACCACGATGATGACTTCGTCGCGGCCGGCCACGACCGGCATGTCGAACTTGAGGCGCAGGTCGGTGATCGGAATGACCTTGCCGCGCAGGTTGATGACGCCGCGCACGAACTCGGGCACGCGCGGCACGCGCGTGATCGGCTGCATGCCGATGATCTCGCTCACCTTGAGGATCTCGAGGCCGTACTCCTCGTCGCCGAGGAAGAAGGTGAGATACTTGCCGGCGCGGGCGTCGGCGATGGGGGGCGTGGCAGTGCTCATGACCAGGGCTCGGGTGAAGGCAGTGGGAGGCGCGCAGCATCCGCGCCCCGTCGGCTAGGGTATCGGCGCGCTCGGGCGCAGAGTTGAGGGCGGTGTGTCCGGCGACGGTCGATCAGGCCGCGTGTGTGACGCGCGCGCGCTCGGCGTGACGGCCGTGCGCCGCCGCGCCGCCGCCCTGCGCCAGCGCCACCGTCTCGCCCACGTCGAGGATGAGCCCCACGCGGCCGTCGCCAAGGATGGCGCCGCCGGAGATGCCCGGCACCTTGCCAAGCGACTCGCCGAGCGTCTTGGCCACGACCTGCTGCTGGCCGAGCAGCTCGTCCACGAGCAGCGCCGTGCGTCGCTCCGCGTCGCCCACGATCATGAGCAGCCCGTCCACCGGGCTGCGCACCGCGTCGGGCACGCCGAAGAGCGCGTGCAGCCGCACGATCGGCATCAGTTCGCCGCGCAGCAGCACCACCTCGCCCTTGCCCACCACGGTGGAGAGCATGCCGGGCTCGGGGCGGAAGCTCATGTGGATGTTCGTGGTGGGCACCACGAAGCGCTCCTGGCCCACGCGCACGAGCATGCCGTCGGTCACGGCCAGCGTGAGCGGCAGGCGGATGGCGAACGTGGTGCCCTGTCCGGGCGACGACGTGATGTCGATGCGGCCGCGGATCGCCTCGAGGTTGCGACGCACCACGTCCATGCCCACGCCACGCCCGGAGATGTCGGTGACCTTCTCGGCGGTGGAGAAGCCGGGGGCGAAGATGAGGTTGAACACCTCGCTGTCGCTCATCCCCTTGTCGGACTCGATGAGTCCCTTCTCGATCGCCTTGGCCACGATCTTCTCGCGGTGCAGCCCGCGACCGTCGTCGACGAGCTCCACGACCACGTTGCCGGAGGCGTGATAGGCCTGCAGGCGCACGCTGCCGGTGCGCGCCTTGCCCGACGCGACGCGCTCGTCGGGACGCTCCACGCCATGGTCCACGGCGTTGCGCACCATGTGCACGAGCGGATCGCCGAGCAGGTCGGCGAGCTGACGATCGATTTCCACGTCGTCGCCGGTCACGGTGAAGGTGACCTCCTTGCCCGCCTTCACCGCCGTGTCGCGCACCACGCGCGCCAGCTTCTGGAAGGTGGGGCGCAGCTCCACCATGCGCATGGACATGGACAGGTCCTGCAGCTCGCGCACGATCTTGCCGGCGTGCGTGATCTTGCGCGTGAGCTCGTGCTGCACGCGCTGGTCGAGCTCGGAGTCGCCTGCGATCATGGACTGCGCGATCACCAGCTCGCCCACCATGTCGATGAGGCGGTCGAGGCGGTCGGTGCGCACACGGATCGTGGCGTCCCCACCGGGCGCCGGTGTTGCGGCGCGCGCCGGTTCCGTGGCGTTGGGCGCGGACGCGGGCATGGCCGCGGGCGCAGACGCAGACGCAGACGCAGGCGCAGCCGAAGCCACCGGCGACGCGGGCGCGGGCGCAGCCACCGGTGCCGCGGGCGAAGCAGCGCTCGCCGGCGCGGCGGAGAGCACGAGGGTGAGCTCTGCGGTCGGATCGTACGTCGCGAGCGCGTCGAGCAGCGCGTGATAGCCCTGCGGCACGCGCAGGGGCCGCGCGCCGGCGCCGGTATGCGCCGCCGCTTCCCGCACCGCATCGAGCAGCGCCATGAGCATGTCCCGCGACGCCAGCGACAGCTCCGCGCAGGCGCGCGTGTAGGCGATCTCCTGGTCGCGCACGCGGCTGAGCAGCGATTCAGCTTCATGCGCGAAGGCCGCGATGCGCCCGAGCCCGAGGAACGCCGACGTGCCCTTCACCGTGTGAAAGGCGCGGAAGACGGTGTTGATCGCCTCCTCGTGCGACGGGTCGGCCTCGAGCTCGAGCAGCGCGGACTCGGCCGCCGTGAGCGACTCGATGCTCTCGGTGAGGAAGTCGCCGAGCAGGTCGAGGTCGGTGTCGTCAGGGAGCACGTCGAGCGACGGATCGTCGGACGGGGCCGATGCGACCACCGGACCCGGCAGCGGCACGACCTCCACCGGCGCCGCGCGCACGACATCGTTCGGTGCCTTCACGGCGGCGACCTTCGGCGGTGTGCTGAGCGACGCCGCCGACTCGATCGCATCGGCCGCACTCATGGCCGCCTCCACGGCGCGGCTCACGTCGGTGAGCACCGCGGCCGGCGCGTCGGCGCTGCCGTCGGTGATCGTGCCGAGCAGCCGTGCCGCGCGCGCGACGTGCGGCTGCGCGGTGATCGGCACGCGGTTCTCGAAGACGAGGGTGGTGAGCGCTTCGCGCAGGCGCGCGAGGTCGTCCAGGTCGCCGGCCTCGAGCTGCAGCAGCAGCGTGGCGGCGTCGTCCAGGGTGAGGTGATGCACGGAGCGGCTGTGCGAGGGAGAAGTCGGGCGCGCTGCGTGGCGCGCGGTCGCTCTGCAGTGTCGGCGCGTCCGCGGCGAAGGTTGAGCGGGACCGCCGGGAACGCGAACGGGGCACCCTCGCGTGGAGGGTGCCCCGTGTCGTCGATCGCGTGCGCGCCGCGCTGTATCAGGCTGCGTTCGAGCGCGCCGCGGTGAAGATCTCGTCGGCCAGCGCCTGTCGCGACTCGGAATCGCGCGTGGTCGCGTTCGGGTCGTACGTCTTCTCGTCCGGCGCGGCCGACGCCACCTGCGAGACGAAGGACGACACGTCCACCTTGGTGTCGAAGAGGCGCGCGATGTCGATCAGGCGCGCTTCCATGTCCACCAGCACCGCCGAGGCGTGCGCGAGCTGCTGCGAGGTGATGTCCTGGAACTGCAGCGCACCCATCATCATGAACAGCTCGTCGCGCAGCGTGCCGCGCACTTCGCCGGCGCGTTCACGGTTCGGCGCCGGCTCGGCGTCGATCGCGTCGAGTTCGTCCACCATCTGCGTGGCGCGATCGCACGCGTCCATGATGTTGATGGCCGCGTCCTCGGTGGCCGAGGTGACTTCCTTGATCTTCTCGTGCGTGGACGCGAGCTTCTCGAGCGCCGTGGTCTCGATCGCGGCGCGGCTCTCGCGCAGTCGCGCGAGCACGCCGAGGATCTGCGCGTTGGCGCGCTCGAGGATCGCGGGCAGTTCGGAGAGGCCGCCTTCGAAGAAGGCCGGCGGGGCGTCGGGGCGCTCGTCTCGCAGCCCATCGAGGCCGCGATCGACCAGGCGCAGGGCGGCCTCGGTCTCGTAGAGCACCTGGGCGGTGCGGTGTGAGCTCATGGCTGGGGCTCCGTCAGGCAGCGGCCGCGGGCAGGAGCGCGTCGATCTTCTCCTTGAGCACCTGCGGCGTGAACGGCTTGACGATGTAGTTGTTCACACCCGCTTCCATCGCCGTGAGAATGTCTTCCTTCACGCTGCGCGCCGTCACCATCAGCACCGGCACGTTCACGCCGTCCGGGCGGCTGCGCAGCGCGCGCGTGAAGTCGGTCCCGCTCATGTTCGGCATGTTCCAGTCCGTGATCACGAACGAGATCGAGCCGTCGAAGCGCGCGAGCGCCTCCTGGCCATCGGCCGCTTCCACCGTGTCGGTGAAGCCGATGCGCTGCAGCGAGTTGACCACGATGCGCCGCATGGTCGCGGAGTCGTCGACGACGAGAAACTTCATGACGCGGGGTCTCCAGGTGACGGTCTGGGGAAGCGGCGGCGGACCTAGAGGTCGCCGCGCTGCAGGATGCGACGCGCGACCTGGTCGACGACGTCGAGCGTGTTGTAGGCGCCCTCGAGCACCTTGCGACGCAGCGCCGCGGTGCGCTCGGGGTCGAGCGTGTCGCGGTACTCGCCGTCGAGCTTGCGGGCCATCGACTTGCCCGACTCGGAGAGCTGCACCGAGTCGGCCTTGGACACGGGCGCAACCGGCGTGGGTGCCGCCTGCCCCTGGGTGTTCGTCGGCGCCACCGGGCTCACCGGGCGGTCGGGACGAATCGGATCGTAGCTGCCGAAGATCTTCATGGTTGGGTTCCTCCTCCGCCTGTGACTATCGGCAGGAAGAGCGTGTAACTTGAATCGGTCAGGGTGACCGGCCGGGAAGGCCCCCGGCGGGGCCCGGTCAGGACCGGACGTCGAGGCGGGGCGGGTGCGACGGCACCACGGCGTTGGCCGCGGGCGTCAGGTAGGCATGGTGGAACGGTCGGACCGACGGCGCGCCGCCGTCGAGCCGGAGTGCCGACAGCGCGTGATCGCGCAGCCGGTCCACGGCATCGGGGGCCGCCTCCGGCGCGTCCTCGTGCACCGCCATTTCGTGCAGCGTGTCGGCGAGCAGCATCTCGAAGGTGAGATGCGGTTCGCCCTCGGGGCGCGCCGGCGGAACGGCCGGACGGACCGTGTCCTCAGCGGCGGGCATCGACCTGCGGGTACGAGCCGGAAGACACCTGATAGGCCTGCGTGGCGCGCGCGCCGCGGTCCAGCTCGCGGAGCGCCTTACGCAGCGCATCGGTGCGCTCGGCCACCTGCGTGATGAGCATGGCCGTGTTCGTGCCCGACCGGGTGAGCGCCTCGGTCACCGGAGCCGGCACCGGCTTCGACGGGGCCTGCGCCGGATCGGCCAGCGCGGCCGACAGCTGCGCGAGCAGCGCGTCGCGCTCCTCGAGCAGCTGCCCGACCTGCGCCATGTTCACGTCGAGCGCCTCTTCGGTCGCCCGTCCGAGTTCATCGAAGCGGTGCACCATGGCGAGCCATTCCTCGGTTCGGGTGTCGGGCATCATCGGGTCACGCCGAGAGCTTCACGGCGGTCAGCTGCTCCGCGGCGCCGGCGAAGCCGTCGCGCAGGGTCGCCACGATGCCGGCGAGCCGGCGGAGTCTGGCCACATCGGGGCGCTTGCCGAGGTCGAGCAACTGCACGAGCAGGAACTGGTAGAGGTCGCCCAGCTCCGTGGCGATCGCCCCACCCTGTTCGAAGTCCAGCGTGGCGAGCAGCTCGCCCAGGATGGCGCGCACCTTCGTGAGCGCCACCACCTGCATCTCGACGTTGTTGCGCTCCACGCCCAACCGGGCCCGCTCGAACTGCACGAGCATCTGGTCGAAGAGCATGAGCAGGAGTCGCTCGGGGGGCGCGCCGAGCACTTCGAGATCGCGGTAGTTGGCGGCCTGTGTCGCGTAGGACATGACGGAGCAGGAAGGGAGCAGTGGTGGCGGGACGAACAGCAGTCACTCGTGAGTATCGGGCGTCACCGCTGATTGTTGAGCAGCGAGGCGGTGAGCCCCGCGACCGCGTTCCCCTGCGAGCTGAGCCGGCTCAGGGCCGCCTCCATCTGCGTGAACTGCCGCACCAGCGCCTCCCGCCGCTCCTCGATGCGCCGGCGAGCGTCCGCCTCACGCAGCCGCAGCCGCTCGGCCGATGAATCGAGCGAGCGCACCTGGGTGCTGATCGCTCCCGTGCTGAACGCGGTGGCCCGGTCCGTGGCCCCCACGAAGGCGCCACCGATGCCCGAGAAGCCGAGCAGCGCCTCCACCTCGGTCGGGGCGGCCGCCAGCGCCTGCCGGAAGGTGTCGGCGTTGAAGGTGAGTGCGCCGTTCCGGTCGAGCGTCACGCCCATGAGCGTGGCCCGCGAGTACGTTGCGTTCGTGGCCGTCTCCGTGCGCAGCGCCGCCGTGAAGCTGCTGACCACACTCCGCAGCAGCGAGTTGGCGTAGAGCGGCGCGTCGGACGCGCGCTGTTCATTGAAGAACGTCTGAATCGCGTTGTAGCTGTCCACGAGCTTCTTCACGGCATCGGACGCGCCCTGTTCGTTGCGCGCGATGTCGAGGTCGATTGCGGTCCCGACCTCCGCCTCGGTGAGCGACAGCGTCACGTTCGGAATCGCGTCGGTGATCGAGTTGGTGCTGCGCACGAACTCGGTGCCGTCCACGCGAATGATCGCGTCGCGACCGGCCTGCAGCTCCCGCTGCCGCCCGGCGGTCTCGATGCTCGACGAGCCGAGCGAGCCCGTGGAGCCATCGGCGCGCACGATGTCGAGCGAAAACGACAGGCGCGACGCGCCGCCCGCACTGTCGGCGAGGCGAATGCGCCCGTCGGGGCCGAGCGATGCCGTCGCCGGCCGGTCCCCGGCACCGAAGCCGCTGGTGGCGTCGTTGAGCTTGTCGAGCAGGTCCTGCAGCGTCTCGCCGGGATCGATGGCGATGCCGATGGTGACTTCGGTTCCGTCGCCGCGCACCCCGCGCACGTTGATGGCGTCGCCGTTGGCGAGCGCGACATCGGTGCCATCGAGCCGGAGCCCGGCCAGCGGCGTGGCCGCAGTGGCCACGACATCACTCGTGTCGGTGAGCGCGCCGCCGCGCACCACCTGGCGCACGGCACCCGTGGTGCCGGCGCCGAAGCCCAGCGCATCGAGCACCGCCTGGCTGTTCGCGTCGCCGTCCACCGCCTGCACGTTGCCATCGGTCACGAGCTGGTAGCGCGTCTCGTCGCCGAACGTCACCGCCTCGGCTGCCGCCTGCCCGCCCGCGGCGTTGATGCGCGCCACGATCGTGGCCAGGGAGTCGGTCGCGAGGTCGAAGGTGATGAGCTGATCGCCCACGCGCACGCTGGCCGGTGGCGGGCTCACGGCAATGCCGAGCGACGCCGCGATGGCATCCGTCATGGAGGAGACCATCCGCGTGCGCGAATCGAGGAAGCCGAACTCGCGCGCCATGCCGCCGGTGCCGTCGGTGAGCGTGATGCCGTCGGCCCCAGGCGTGGTGCGCGTGAGCACCAGCCGTCCGCCCGTGCCGCCATCGGAGACGATGCTGGCCGACACACCCGTCGCGGTGGCACCGGTGTTCGCCGCGTTGATGCGATCGCGCACCTGCGTGAGACTGTCCGTGGCCTCGATGGCGATGGACTGCCCGTTGATCGCGAAATCACCCGTCAGACCGAGCGCATCCGTGCGGCTGGCGTACGCTCGGCCACCCAGCCGCGCCGTCTCGGCGAGCTGCAGCACTTCCACACGATACCGACCGGCCGTGGCGAGGCTCGACGCCTGCGCAGTGAAGAGCGCGCGACCACTTGTGGCGCTCACGGGCGCGGTGGCGGTGAAGCCACCGAACCCTGGCGCACGCACCGCGCGCGCCGACTCGTTGAGCGTATCGACGAGCGTGCGGAAGCGCGTCCACGCCTCGCGCTGCGCCGTGCCACGCTCGAGCTGCGCGGTGATCGGGTTGACGAGGCGGGCCTCGTCGGCCGCCACGATGGACGCCACGATGTCGTTCCATTGGACACCGCTGGACAATCCGCTGAAGTTGGCAATCGGTGCCGTCATGACATGTCCCTCCGCTTAGGCCGCAACCCCGGGACCGGCGAAGTGCCGGCCCCGGGGCGTTCGTACGTTCACGATCGCGTCGTGGCTTACCGCAGGAGCTGCAGCACGCCCTGCGTCGACTGGTTGGCCTGCGCCAGCATGGCCTGCGCCGCCTGCGTCAGCACGTTGCTGCGCGTGAACTGCGCCATCTCCTCGGCCATGTCCACGTCGCGGATGGTCGACTCCGCCGCGCGGAGGTTCACCACCGCCGTCTTGAGGTTCTCGGTCGTGTAGTCGAGGGCGTTCTGGCCGGCACCGATGGAGGCCAGCACGTCGTTGATGTCATCGAGGGCACCGTCCACGCTGACAAGCGTGGCAGCAGCACCGGTCGCGATGACGGTCGGAGCGGCCAGCGTCACGGAGATGGTGTCGCCGGCACCGCCGTCGTAGCCGTCGTTCACCTGGAACTCGAGCGTCTCGCCGAAGATCGCCGAGCCCTGGTAGTTCGTCGAGTCGACGATGCGCTGCGCCTCGGTGCCGAGCGCCGTGATCTCGGCGTCGAGGGTGGTCGCCACGGACGCATTGTTGTCGGACTCGCGCTGCATCACCAGCTCCTTCTGGCGCTCGAGGATGCGCTGCAGCGTCTGCGCCGAGCCTTCGGCGATCTGCAGCATGGCGTTGCCCTGCTGGGCGTTGTTCCCCGCCTGCACGAGCGAGCGGCTCTGCGCGCGCAGCTTGTTCGCGATCGACAGGCCGGCCGCGTCGTCACCGGCGCGGCTGATGCGCAGACCCGAGCTCAGCTTCCGCATGCTGCTCTCGGTGGCCATGTTGTTCACGAACATGTTGCGCGAGGACTGGAGCGCGCCGACGTTGGTGTTGATACGCATGATGGTCCTTCCTCCATGATGGTTGATGAGGCATCCGTGCCTCTCCAGGGTCCGCGATGTGGATCCCGGTCACGTTCTTCTTTCGGCACCTCGGCGGAGAACTTGAGCGTGACGTGGGCACTTTTTTCGGGACCCGTTCGCCCTCGGCATGGAGCGTCACGTGGCCGGCCGAACGGCCGCGTCCCTGCGTGCTCCGCGCGCGCCTGACGGAAGCGCGGGCATGACGACTCTGTCGCTCCCGCGCCGCGCCGTGGTGACCGGCGGCGCCGGATTCGTGGGTGGCGCCCTCGTGCGTCACCTGCTCGACGCCGGTTTCGAGCGTGTCGTGAGCTACGATGCGCTCACCTACGCCGCCAACCCGCTCGCGACCCACGGCACCTGGCCGGCAGATCCCCGCCACACCCTCGTGGTGGGTGATGTCCGCGACAGCGACCGGCTGCTCGAGACGTTGCACGCCGTGCAGCCCACCGTGGTGTTTCATCTGGCGGCCGAATCGCACGTGGACCGATCGATCGATGCCCCGCGCCGGTTCGTGGAAACCAATGTGCTTGGCACCGAGGGCATGCTCACCGCCTGCCGCAGCTACTGGAGCGACGCGCCGACGATGCTGCGCGAGGGATTTCGCGTCGTGCACTGCTCCACCGACGAGGTCTTCGGCGCTGCCGGGCCCGGCGAGTGGTTCACCGAGCGGTCACCCTACGCGCCCAACTCACCCTACTCGGCCAGCAAGGCCGCGGCCGATCATCTCGCGCGCGCGTGGCACCATACCTATGGACTGCCCGTGGTGGTCTCGAACTGCGGCAACAACTACGGCCCGTTCCAGTTCCCCGAGAAGCTCATTCCCCACATGCTCGTGCGGGCGCTGCGTGGCGACACGCTCCCCGTCTACGGCGACGGCGCCCAGGAACGGGACTGGATTCACGTCACCGATCACGCGGCCGCGCTGCTTCGACTCGCCGAGTCGGGCACGCCCGGCAGCACCTACCTGGTGGGCGCGCGCGCGGTGCGCCGAAATCTCGAGGTCGTCACCGCCCTCTGCGACACGCTCGACCGCCTGGCCCCACGGCCGGACGGCGTCCCGCACGCCACGGCGATCCGGTTCGTGACCGACCGGCCGGGCCACGACACACGCTACGCACTCGACCCCACGCGCTTCGAGCGTGAGCTCGGCTGGCGACCGCGGGTATCCTTTGCCGACGGGCTCGCCGACACGGTGGCCTGGTACCTCGAACACCGCGCGTGGTGGCAGTCGATCCTCGACGGCGCCTATCGCGCCGAGCGACTCGGGCTGGGCGCGGTCTCCTGAAGAGAGACCGGCGCGCCCACTCGCCGTTCAGAGCGTCACCGCCACCTGCAGGCCATAGCGCTCATCCGCCCGCACGATCTGCCGGGCGCGACGGCGCGCGAGGTTGAACACGATCGGGCCGCGCAGGTTCGTGGTGGCGGTGCCGGTCGCGGACGCCGGCAGGGTCACGACGGTGAGCACGAGCGCGTCATCCGGCGTCGTGATCTGGAGAAAGGCCTCGTCGCCCGGCCCGAGGTCCACCTCGTAGCCCTCCTGCGCGCGGAACGGGTCCATGAGCAGGAACGTGAGCCCCTGTTCGGCGGTGGACTGCAGCCACCAGAAGCCGTCACGTGCGGCCGCAACCAGCGCGAACTCGCGCTCCGCCGGGAAGCCGTGCAGCCCCTCGGGAAACGTGATGAGCTGGTCGTGGGCCAGGGTGAGTTCCCCGAGCAGCGCCGAGGCGACGGTGCGGCCTTCGGCGGCCTGGGTGGTGAGGGGTTCGGAAGCGGACAGGCTGGAGGCGCGAGGCGCGACAACGGACATGGACTGCTCGGGCGGGACGGGACCGGTCGATCCGTCGACGGTCACGCTCAGAGATAGTTGGCGAGGCTCAATCCAAGCACTCGCGAGGTGGCCGACATCGCGGCCTGGTACAGCGTCTGCTTGCCCACCAGCTCGACCATCGTCTTGTCCACTTCGGTATCGCGAAGCTCGGAGCGGAAGGTCTTGAGGGTGAGCTCGAGGTCGCCGAGGGAGAGCTCGGCGGCATCGAGGTCATTCGCGCGCGCGCCGACGCGTCCCACGAGCGACTGCACGCTCGAAATCGAGTCGCGCAGCGCGTCGATGGAGGTCCCGATCGCCGGCACGTCGTCGGCGCCGAGCGCCTCGGAGAAGTCGCGCAGCGCCTGGAGGGCGTTCGTGTCGAGGAAGACCTCGGTGCCGTTGTGGTTCGGTGTGAGGAAGCGGCCGTCGCCGATCTCGATGGCGATGTTGCCGCTCGGGTTCACCGGGTCGCCGAGCGCGTCGGTGAGGTTGGTGAACTCGCCGCCCAGGGTGAGCGGGTTGCGGAAGGGCTGTTCGCCGCCCCGTGTGCCGCCGAAGAGGAACTCGTCGCCGAAGCGCACGTTGCCCAGGCCGACGGCGAAGTCGATGAGCGCATCCACCTCGGCCTTGACCGCGAGGCGCGTTTCGGCCGTGGCGGTGCTGGACGCCTGCCCGATGGCCAGTTCGAGGCCACGGGTGAGCACGTTGGTGAGGCTGTCGAGGGTGCGTTCCTCGGTCTCCACGCGGCCCACGCCGATCCGGATGTTGCGCCGGAACTGCTCGATGGCGCGCATGGAGCTGCCGGCGCGCACGACCTGGTCGGCGGCGGTCGGGTCCTGCGACATCTTCCGCAGGCGAAGGCCCGTGGCGAGGTCCGTGCGCGCCCGCTCCATGCCCTGCAGGTTGGTCTGCAGGGCGTTGACGGAGTTGCGGAGCACGATCTGGTTGGTGACGCGCATGGACGTCCGGGTTCGTGAGCAGGATCACCGGCCGGCATGTCTTGCACGTCACAGCCGGCGCACGTCTATTTCACGAATGTCGGCTCGGCGCGCGGAAACTTGAGCGCCGGTTCGCCCGGCAATCCTGTCCGCCCCCGTCCCGTCCGCATGGCCACCATCCTATATGTCGATGACGAACCGAGCGTCGGCCTGATCCTTCAGGACACGCTGGAGCGGGCCGGCCACGCGGCCGTGGGGGCGCGCAACGTGCCCGAGGCGCTGCAGATTCTGCCGCGCGGCGATATCGACCTCATCATCTCCGACTATCGCATGCCGGGGCTGACGGGGCTCGAGTTCCTGGAGATGCTGGGGCGGGAGGGGTACGACATTCCGCTCATCATGCTCACCGGGTACGCGAGCATCGAGCACGCGGTGGCGGCCATCAAGGCCGGCGCCATCGACTACATCACCAAGCCGGTGCGTCCACAGCAGCTCGAGCTGGCGGTGGACCAGGCGCTGGAGTACGTGCGGCTGCGCCGCGAGAACGAGGCGCTGCGGCGCGAGGTGCTGCAGTACCGGAACGAGCGCGCCATCATCGGCGACTCTGCGCCCATTCGCCGCATTTTGCAGACGGTGAGCATGGCCGCGCCCACGCGCGCCACGGTGCTGCTGCAGGGGGAGAGCGGCACCGGCAAGGAGCTGTTCGCGCGCGCGCTGCACGACCAGAGCGACCGGCGCGAGAAGCCGTTCATCCAGCTCAACTGTGCGGCGCTCCCCGAGGGGCTCATCGAGAGCTCGCTGTTCGGCCACGAGAAGGGCGCGTTCACCGGCGCGATCAAGCGGGTGGAGGGCGCCTTCGAGCGCGCGCACCGCGGCACGCTGCTGCTCGACGAAATCAGCGAGATGCGGCTCGACCTGCAGGCCAAGCTGCTGCGCGTGCTGCAGGAGCAGGAGTTCGAGCGGGTGGGCGGCACGAGTCCCATCAAGGTGGACGTGCGCATCATCGCCACCACGAACCGCGACCTCGCCAGCGAGGTGGAGGGCGGCACGTTCCGGCAGGACCTGTACTACCGGCTGAGCACGATCCCCATCCAGATCCCGCCGCTGCGCGACCGCCTGGACGACGTGCCCGTGCTCGCGCTGCGATTCGCGATGCGCGTGGCGAACGACCTGGGCAAGAAGATCGAAGGGTTCAGCCCCGACGCGCTGCGCGCGCTGCAGGAGTACCAGTGGCCCGGCAACGTGCGCGAGCTGCAGCACGTGATCGAGCGCGCGGTGATCCTCACGCCGGATCCCATCATTCAGCCGCACTGCCTGGAGGGCACGCGCTTCGGGCTGGCGCATTCGCTCAGCGCACCGGGGCCGCGCGGGCCGAAGGCGGCGGCGATGGGGGCGAACGGTGGCGGTGGGTTCACGCCGGCGGGTGGGGTGATGACGCAGCCCGTTGCAGTGGCGAAGCCGGGGACCGTGGTGCTCGAGAGTCTCGATGTCGCGGCGGCGGAGCGGGTGCTGATTGAGCATGCGCTCGAGGCGAGCGGCGGGAACCGGACGAAGGCGGCGGAGTTGCTCGGCATTTCCGTGCGCACGTTGCGCAACAAGCTGAATGGGCCTGGAGCGAAGGGGGAGGAGGAGGACGGCGCGTAGTTGGTTTGCGCGTTGACGTGCGTGCTCGCGCGAATGGTCGAGTCTGGTGTGCCACAGTAGAGCTTGCTTGCAGAGCCGCCCACCCACGTGCAACGTGGGTGGGCGGTGGTGTTTTGCGGTGGTGCGGTCCGGGATTAGGTGGACTGAGCTATCAGGTGGATCGCCACGCAGTGAAGCAGCATAAGTCTTGACCTTCAGCATCCTTGCACCTGCGGGCGACCAGGCTCGGCCCGTCTCACAGCGCGTGGTTATGCTGCAGATGCTCAAGTTCGATAGCTCCAGATAGCTCGCGTTAGCTTGACTGCCCTACTTGGAGGACACGATGACATCACGGAAAGCCGTGCCACTTCTCCTCGTCGCGCTGCTCAGCGTGCAGGCTTGTGCCGGACAAGTTCGCGTGTCGCGCCTGCAGCCTGATGCGCTCGATCGCGTTGACGGAGTGAAGGGTGTCGTGTTCTATCAGCCAATGCTCGTGAAGTTCACCCATCGGTTTACCACGCTCGTTGACGATAAGGGGAAGGTTATCGGCAGTGCGCCTGGCACTTGCGAGCTCACAATCCAGAAGGAAGAGACATCGGTTTTGCCTGACCTTTCACAACCGATGGTCGTTCGAAACGCCTCGGGATGGTTTAGTTCCGCGAAGTTCAGCGTCTCGCTGACCAACGGATTGCTGACAGCCGTCAATGCAGAGCCGACCCAGAAGGCATCCGAGCTTCTCACGGCTCTCGGCACTGCCGCGACGGCATTTGGAACACTCGGCGTTCCTTCCGGCACGAAGCCGGCATGCAACGCGAGCCCGGTGCTCTCCGATCCTGTGCGAATTCGGCTTCCCACACCTTAGTTAGTCAGCGTTCGTGGTGCGCAAGCTAACGACGATTGCTGCGACGAGCGCAGGTACGGAAGCGGTTGTGGAGCCTCGGCTCCATGTTTTCGCAAGGTTCGCCGAGGCCAGCGCGTTCAAGACCAGCTCACGATGGATCGTTGGGCCAGCGGCCCACCCGACCACCTTGCGAGAGAACAAGTCGATGACGACCGCGAGATAGAGCCACCCTTGCCACGTCCGGATGTACGTGATGTCCGTCGTCCAGGCTGCGTTGCGCTTTGTTGGTGAGAACTGGCGCTGGAGCAGGTTCGGCGTCAGCACCGCCGGCTTGCCGACCTCCCAGCGGCGCGTCCGATAGCCATGCAGCGCACGGAGCCCGTTCTCTCGCATCAAGCGGGCGACCCGGTGCTTGCTGCACGTTTCGCCCGCCTCCCGCAGATCGAGGAACACCCGCGGTGCCCCGTAAATCCCCTTGCTTGCGGTGAACGAGGCGCGGATCAACCGCAACAGTCGCGCATCCTCCACCGCCCGGGCTGACTGCGGGCACTTCAACCACTGGTAGTCCCCACTGGGCGCGACACCCAGCTCTCGGCACATCACCTCGGTCGGAAACTGCGTGCGATGCGCCTTGATGAACTCGTACTTCCGGCGGACGCGATCTGCCTTGGGCCTCGCAGGCATGGGCTCTCCCTCTCGTTGACGACGTTGACTTTTGCACCCGCCGCGAAAGTCTGGGAACTCCACTCCGAAGCGCACCTGCATCAAGCGCCACACCCGCGTCGTCACCCGGCATACACGCCGCACCATGGCACGCTTCGCTACGCGTGCTTAAACGGGCCTCTCGTCTCACACGCCTCGCCGCATCGGCACTACTCGCTGCGCAGCAGCGTGTGGATTCACCGAAGGCTCGTGCCGTACGATCTGCTCTGACAGTGTCGGTACACTGGTCACATGCGTGTAGCGACGCGGAAGAAGTGATGGTTCGTTCAGTCACCGGTAGTGAGGGAGCGAAGGGCTTGCAGGAGTCCGCGGCGCGCAATACGATCGGCCGGGCTCGATGCAATGACGGGTCAACGCATCTGCAGTCCCGGTTGTGACGGGCTCCCTGCTTCCTTCTCCCAGCGGCCAGTGATGTTTCGCTCTTGTGGTGCTCTTTCGTGAGGCGCTCTGCCGTCCCGTTTCTCGCCGCGCTCCTCGCCGCGTGCGGATCGGCCGCTGACGTCATCACCGTGACGTCGCCTGTCGCGCCAGCCGCGCCCCCCGCACCCGTGACGGTCGCGATCTCGCCTTCCACCTTTACCTTGCGGGTCGGACAGGTGCGGTCGATCGCGGCGACGGTTCAGGGGACGACCAATCGCGCCGTCCGCTGGTCGACTTCGGACGACTCCGTCGCCTCGGTGGATGGGGAGGGCGTCGTACGCGCCAAGGGGCTGGGAACCGCCGCGATCATCGCAACCTCGCTTTCCGATACCACGAGGAGTGCGACGAGTGTGGTGACAACCCTCCCGCCGGTCGTCCTCCGCCTCGCCGACACGGCTGTCTTCCTGCGCCGCGGGGGCACGCGCCTCCTCGAGGCCACCGTTACCGGCACGGACTCTGCCGGAATCCGGTGGTCGACCTCCGACTCTGCAGTGGCCATGATCGGTGTTGACGGTACTCTCCGTGCCGTCGGAATCGGCACGGCACAGATCACGGCCGTCGCCGAGGCTGACAGCAGCAAACGGGAGACTGTTGACGTGCGCGTGGCCGCGGCGGCGTTCCGCGACTCGACCATTGCCACGTTCGTTCCGGACGTAGGCGGTGCGGCACTCGCCGTGCACCTGAGCGGCCACCGGCTCCTCGTGCGGCAGGCGAGCGCGATCCAACCCGGCGAAGCCGCCCGCGTTGCCACCTGGCGCGCCCCCGCGGGGGAGTCGCTGACTGTATGGGGCGACGCCGAGGGTCGGCCGACGCGCGCAGTGCTCGGCACGGTTACCCTTCTCTTCGCCAACTACCGCGGCGATTCGGTCGACGTAGCGGTAGTCACAGCGGACGGCGTGCGGATCGAGCGTGCCGTCCGCATTCCACCGCACGTCCAGCGGCCCTTCGAGCGCCCTCGCAGCAGCTGGCTGCACGCGTTCGGTGCAGGCCCCCGTTCGATGTCAGCCGCGGCGAGCGACTGGACGCTGGACGACGCGCTCGCGTGGGGGGGGAGGGCCGTCGGTGTGGCCGCGTGCGTGGCGTCAGGCGTCGCTGTCATCGCCGCCCCGCCCACCGCCCCGATCTTTTGGATCTCCGCTGCGGGGTGCGCGTCCACCGCCGTCGGGATCTGGAACGCGCTGGCCGGGGAGGACAACGGAGCACTGACGGAGAGCGTTGGCGCGGTGGACCTGGTCACGTCCTTGCCCGGCTGCCTCCCGGTACCGACTGGCGCCGGTTGTCTGTTGTCGATCGCCCAGACACTCACCGTGGATACCGATCGCGCACTGGCGTGGGTCCTGCAGCAAAATCCAACGCTGGGCATCACACTCATGTTGCTGCAGCCCCGGCCTGCGGGAGAGCCCGGAGTATCGGGTGGAAACGTCGAACTCGACGTGTTCCTCGGCTGCGATTGCCCGTGCGGGTGCAGCACGCGAGAACTCGATGTCGGTCAAGCCCGCACCTACCTTGCCAGAGTGCTCGGGACGCCCGACCCCTCCGTGACCTGGACGTCGAGCGACACGAATGCCGTTCGGGTGACCCCACTCCCCCGCGCCACCGGCCGCGACCCCGTTTCGCTGACGGCGGTTGGTGAAGCGGGGCTCGCGGCGAGTCGTGCCGACCCATCGATCGAAGCCGCCGAGCGGGCTCGCGACGGCCAGCCGGCGCTCGTGGTCGTCGTGGGTGAGGGAACGGCAACGATCACGGCGCGCTCCGTCGCCGATCCCCGACAGACCAAGACGTTCACGATCGTTGGCAAGCCGGCGACCAGCGACTGGCTGGGGGTCACGTCTGTGGACAACCGGATCTACCCGGGCGGACAGCTTCAACTCCATGGCTACGGCGTCGGAAGTGAGCGGGCGGGCGTGGCCGGCTACTCCTCATCGTCCCCCGGCATCGCGAGCGTCTCGGCCGATGGCGTGGTCACCGGGATCTCCGAAGGCTCGACCTCCATCATCGCGTCGGCGGCGTCCGGGTCGGGGAGAACCGCTTGGTACACGGTGTACGTACACCGACGCCCGACACTCGCGATCACTGCTTCCGGTGCGGCATGCCAAATGGAGGTCGCGGCCTACGGCCGCCAAATGGTTCTGTCGAGCACCATGCCGCAGGTTCGCCTGCAGCTTCCCAGTTCGGGCGTGGTGGCGCTGCGTCAACTTCCCGGCAGTTCCGGGTCGTGTCAGTATCGGGCGGATCTCGACAGCGCAATTGGTGATGGCCGATTCTTTCTTCGGGATACCGCCGGCTGGGCTCGAAGCAACGTCAGTGCAACACTGAGCCCCGGCGCCCTGGCCGTGGTGCTGGTCGACGATAGGGGTGTGGTCAGGTTCTGAATGGCGGTCAGTCAGTGTCGCGGATCGCTCAGTGAGCTACCGCGACGCAACGCCCGAGGCCTTGGAACGCACATACGCCGCGCGAATGACGACGGCCTGATTTCAACTCACGCACTCCAAGGCTCGGGTGCCACCGCTGCCCACTCGCCCGCGACGCTGGGTGCCGCTCTTCCCATCGTGTCACGCTCCAGCCAGAGCGGCCGAGTCCCACGACGCAGCCGATGGAGCGCCTCAGTAGGGACAGCGGGGATCCTGGCCTTGAACAGCGATAGATGCTTCACAGAATCAGGGCATGCGTACGTTCGCGTGCGCTCTTGGACGCATGGGTGACGTCCGGCAGTTTACCGCCGCCATCCGATTCGCTGCGCGCCCTCACAATGTTGGTATCGTGCTCGGATTCTGAGCCCGACGACCTCAGCCAGTTCTGGAGGCCAAGCAGGTTGTTCGCGCGGGATTGCGGAAGCAGGCTGCGGTTGTCGAGGCCATCACTCACAACGGCAAGATCGCCAGTGGGCGCGCCCAGCGGTGGACAAGCACGCGCATTGCGCCCACTACGACATTCCGCGCTCGACCTCACGGCCGAGCTACGGCGCCTGAGACTGGGCCGATTGCCGTCGGCCACGCCGCCGGAGCCGATCCGGCGCTACGAGCAGGCCGTGCTTGGGGATCACTCCAGTCACTCCACGCGCCTGACGAACTTCGCGCGATCATTGACACTACGCGAACCGCTGACGACGCCTCCGAAATCGGCTGGGAACCATCCCCCGACTGCGCGTGTCAATTCGCGGGCTCACCGCGCACGCGCGTCGCCTCCCGCCACCCTCCCGCCCCCTCCCGCCCCCTGCCGCATGCTCCGTCACGCTCGCGCGCTCGCCGCGGCTTTGCTGCTCGCCGCCCCGACTCTCCTGCTGACGCGCACGGTCGCCGCGCAGCCCGCCGGCGCGCCGCTCCCCAGCGCTCCCGTCGCCGCCGATTCCTCGGCGCAGGGCGACGCGGTGAAGGTGTTTCTCGACTGTCAGTCCCGATTCTGCGATCGGGACTTTTTTGTGGTCGAAATTCCCTTCGTGAACTGGATGCGCGACCGTATCGACGCCGACGTGCTGCTGCTCGTGACCACGCTGCGCACCGGATCCGGCGGGCAGGAGCTCACGGTCACCTTCCTGGGGCAGCGCCGCTTCGACGGTGAGCGGGACACGCTCGTGACCACCACGCTCCCCAACGACGCCGACGATGTGGGCCAGCGTGAACTCGTGCGCCTGCTCCGCATTGGGCTCGCGCGCTACGTGGCCCGCACGCCGCTCGGTCGCTCGATCGACGTGGCCTTTCGCGCGCCCACCGGTCGCGACGTGGGCGCGGTGGCCAACCCCGCCAATACGCGCGACCCGTGGGACTTCTGGGTGTTCCGCGTGGGTGGCAACGCCTCGCTCAACGGCGAGCAGCAGCAGAGCTTCGGCTTCTACGGACTCAACGCCTCGGCCCGTCGTACCACGGCCGACCTGAACGTGGTGATCACCGGCGGCCTCGACCAGCAGAGTCAGCGCTTCACGCTCTCCAGCGGCGAGTTCGTGAACAACCTGCGCAGCCGGTTCATGAACGGGCTCGTTGTCCGCAGCGCCGGCGAACACTGGTCGTGGGGCGGCAAGGTGCTCGCCTCGCAGTCCGACTTCGGCAACGAAGCGATGCAGCTCTTCGCCGGACCGGCCGTGGAGTACAACGTCTTCCCGTACGCGCGGGCCACGCGCGAACGGCTCACGTTCCTGTACACCATCGGCCCCGTCGCCTACCGCTTCAACGAAACCACCATCTTCGGCAAGGACCAGGAGACCCGCGCCCGGCACCAGCTTTTCGCGGGGTGGGTGGCACGCAAGCCGTGGGGATCGGTGAATCTGTCGGCGTCCGGCTCGCAGTTCCTGCCGCAGTCGCACCAGTGGAACGCCCGCTTCTCTGGCGGTGTCGACCTGCGCCTCACGAAGGGACTCCAGATCGGCATCAATGGCTTCTACGCCCGGGTGCGGGACCAGATCGGCCTGCCGCGTGGCCAGCTCACCGACGAACAGATCCTCGTGCGTCAGCGCGTGCTGCAGACCAACTACTTCTACGGCGCGTTCGTGAACGTGAGCTACACCTTCGGCTCGATCTTCAACACCGTGGTGAACCCGCGCTTTCCGTCCCAGACCGCAGGCGGCGGCACGTTCTACTTCTTCTAGCAGGGCGGGAGCGACCGCTCGATGACGACACGCGCTACGTTGCGCGAGCGCGTGAGCTGACGCCTCGTCTTCCGCGATTCTCTGCAGCCCAACTCATGTTATACAGATCAAGACTTGCTCTGAGCTGTATCGGGTTCTACCTTCCAAGGGTACCCTCCGGGAGGCAGCGATGGCCAGGACGCGCCGCGTGATCCGCCGCAAGAACATGCTCATCGATCAGGGCAAGCTGGATGCCGCCAAGGCGGCGCTCGGCGTCGAGACCGAGACGGCCGCCGTGGACGCGGCGCTGGATCTCGTCGTGTTTCGCGCAGAGGTCTTCCGCGGGCTTGACGCCTTGGTGGCGGCCGGTGGGCTCGACGTCCCGACCCGCCGCGCCGAGTGATCTACACCCTCGACACCAACATTCTCGTAGACGCACTGCGGCAGTCAGCGGAGCTCGACCGGCTCAAGGCGTTCCTCAGTTGGGCGTTGCCGTCCACCGTCCTCTCGAGCGTCGTGGTCGCGGAACTCACAGCCGGGGCGCGTACGCCGAAGGCACGCGAAGCACTCGACCAGCAGTTTCTTGCGCCATTTGACCGGCGGGGGCGCATCCTCGCGCCGAGCGCCGCGGCGTGGCGACGCGCATCGGTGGTCGTGGGAGCTGCGCCTTCGGCCAGTCGGCTCAGCGACGTGCTGCTCGCATGTCAAGCGCGGGAGTTTGGCTGGACGATCGTCACAAGAGACGCGGACTTCACCGCACTCCGGAAATCCATCTCCGGCTTGAAGGTCGCGGCGCCCTTCCCAGCTCGTCCGTAAGGGGAGCGCGGCCGACGACAAGCGCATCGATACCAGCGCAGATGGAACGCGTGCTCCTGGACGGCGACCCGCTCAGGGCGGCCCGTCCCGCTGCAGGTTCCATGCGGACACAGTGCCGGTGGACAGCTCCACCGACACCACGTGCACGTCGCGGCGCACGATCTCGCCGTCGAGCGTGGCGAGCTCGCCCGCGAGGAGCAGCCGACCGGGCAGTGGCCAGATGCTCGTGCGCATGTACCCGTCGGACGGTGCGTCGCTGAGGGGCAGCTCGGCGGTCCATACGCGGCGCAGCGTGGTGTCGAGATTTGTGAGCGCGAACCGTCCTGCCCGGTCGATGCGCGTGTTGTGTGCGATGAGCAGCCCCGCCGAATCGGGCGGCCAGAGCGGCTCGTCGCGGCCGGGCTTGCGCACGAACCGGCCGTGCAGGAACACGGGGGATTGCTCGACGGCCGCGAAGCTGGTGATGTGCGCAACGCGTTCGTCGAAGCGCTGCATCGTGTCCACGGTCGCCACCACAGGGTGCGTCGCGCGAGCGGGCCCTCGTCGATCACCGTGTACGGAAACTGCAGATGCCGACCGAACGGATCGGTGGCCGCATCGTCCGTCTCGCGTGCGGTGTAGAGGCCCAGCCATTTGCCGCCGAGCGGCAACAGTCGCAGCGGCACGCCGCCAGCCGGAGCACAGCGCGGCGAAACGCCGCGGTCGAGTATCCCGTATGGTGCACCGGATGCGGCGCGCCAGCAGCCATCACGTCGAGGCGCAACCGCTGCGTGATGGTCCTCCTCGCTCGCGCACGCAAACCCTGCGTGGCCGGAATGCGTCCAACGCCAAGCGCTGCCTGCCTCACTCCCCGCTCCCCCGCCGCATGTCCGGCCCATCGCCCTCGTTCCGCCGCCCTCGTCTCCGCCACTGGTGGGCGGCGGTGTGTCTCCTCGCCGCCTTTGCCCCTGCTCGCCTCGCCGCCCAGGCCGCCGAGGTCGTGCGCGGCCGCGTGGTCGACGACTCGGCACGCGCCGTGATCGGCGCGTCGGTCATCATCACGCGCGGCCCGGATCGGCTCGTGCAGAACACCGTGACCGATTCCGCGGGCCGCTACAGCCTGCGCTTCGATCCCGGCACGGGCGACTATCTCGTCTACGTGGCCTCTCCAGGGTTCCGCTCGGCGCGCCGCCGCGTGGAGCGGCTCGGCGGCGCGCGTGAGATCGTGGCCGACTTCACCCTGGCCCCCGACCTGGCGCTGCTCGCCGAGGTGCGCGTGAGTGCGAATCGACCGGTGCGCGCGCAGGCGCAGCTCGCGACCCCGTATCAGCGCGAGGTCGGCGCGGCGGAGCAGTACGACCAGGGCGTGCAGGCGCGCGTGAGTCCTAACGCGGCCGGCAACCTCGCCACCATCGCCGGCACCATCCCCGGCGTGACGATGACGCCGAGCGGCCCGAGCATCCTTGGCGCAGCCGCCAGCTCCAACCTCACGACGCTCAACGGCATGGCGCTCCCTGCGGGCGGCCTGCCGCGCGCCGCGCGCGCCGAGGTGCGCGTCACCGGCGCCACCTTCGATGCCACGCGGGGCGGCTTCGCCGGCGCCAACATCGACGTGCGCCTCGGTCCGGGTGATCGCAACTACCAGAATCGCAACGTCTTCGCCACGCTCAACGCGCCGCAGCTGCAGCGCACCGATGCGGTCGGCCGCGCGCTCGGCGTCACGAACGGCGGGTTTCGTGTAAGCGTCGGCGCCGACGGCGAGGCCATCCGCCGCGCCCTCACGTACAACGTCGCCCTCGACGTGGGCCGCACCGTGAGCGACCCGGCGTCGCTCGTGGGCGGCAGCGCGGAGGCGCTCCTGCGCGCCGGTCTCTCCCCCGACTCGGCGCGTCGCGTGCAGCTGGTGGCCGGCAGCGTCGGCCTGCCGCTCGTGGGAGCGGGAATACCGGCGTCGCGCGTGCAGAGCCAGTTCACGTGGCTCGGTCGCCTCGACGACGTGCGCGACACGCTGCGCACCCTCACCCTCACGAGCTTCGCCTCACGCACCACCGAGGGCGCGCTCGGCTTCGGCCCGCTCGCCAGCCCCGGAGCGGGCGGCGAGCAGGTGCAGCAGACCGTGGGCGCGCAGCTGCTGCAGAGCCGCTACGTGGGCGCGGGCTACTACACGCTCATGCAGAACCGGCTCGCGGCCAGTCGCGTGCGGGAACGCAGCACACCGTATCTCGCACTGCCGGGCGCGACCGTGCTCGCGCGGTCGGCGAGCGATGCCGCCGCGAGCGACGTGGTCGCGCTGCAGCTCGGCGGCAACCCGTTCCTCGCCGTGGACGACATGCGATGGACCGTCGAAGGCGCGAACGAGATGGTGTGGAACGCGCAGGGACGCACGCACCGCTTCAAGACGTCGGCGTGGCTGCGCGCCGATGGCCTCGTGCAGGACGGTGAGCCGAACGCGCTCGGTTCCTACACCTTCATGTCGCTCGAGGACCTCGCGGCGAACCGCCCTGCGTCGTACCAGCGCACGCTTTCGCAGCCCACGCGGCGCGCGACGACGTACAACGGCGCGCTCGCGTTCGCGCATCAGTGGAACCCCAATCGCTGGTTCAGCCTCCTGTCGGGGGTGCGCGTGGAAGGGAGCGCGTTCGGCGAGGCGCCGCCGGTGAACCCCGCGCTCGAGCAGGCGCTCGGCGTGCGCACCGGCATCGCGCCGCGACGCGTGCATGTGTCGCCGCGCGTGGGCTTCTCGTACACCTACTCGCGTTCGCGCGAGAACGGCAACGGGCAGATGGTGACGAACACGGGGGCGTGGTTCCGCAACTCCATGGGCATCGTGCGCGGCGGCATTGGCGAGTTCCGCGACCTGTACCGGCCCGGCACACTCGCCGACGCCATGGTGGGCGCCGGCATCGCGGGGAGCACGCTCGCGCTCTCCTGCGTGGGGAGTGCCGTGCCGACACCCGACTGGACCGGCTTCGCGGCCGGCACCACGCCGCTGCCGTCGAGCTGTCTCGACGGCACGGGCTCGCTCGCCGAGCGCGCACCCGCGGTCACGCTCGTGGACCCGTCGTTCGACGTGCCGCGCAGCTGGCGCGCCGCGCTCGGCTGGGCGTCGAGCATGCAGGGGTGGATGCTCAAGGTGGACGGGCTGGCCTCCTACGACCTGTCGCAGCCCAGCACGCTCGATGCGAACTTCCGCGGCGTCACCGCGTTCCGCCTCGCGAGCGAGCAGGACCGGCCCATGTTCGTGCCGGCGAGCGCGATCGACGCCGGCTCGGGCGCGGTGTCGGCGCGCGACGCGCGCCGCTCCGGCGACTACGGACGCGTCGCGCTCCGCACGAGCGACCTGCGCGGCTACGGCACGCAGCTCACCACCACGGTGCAGCCCGAGATCTTCCGCGGCCGGCGCGGTCCGCCACCGGTGATGTTCTCGGCGTCGTACACCATTCAACAGGTGCGGCAGCAGTACCGCGGCTTCGACGGCGGCACCTTCGGCGATCCGCGCGAAACGGAATGGGGCGCCGGCGTGAACGACGCGCGGCACGCGTTCGTGCTCCAGGCCGGCGTGGGGATTCCCAAGGTCGGTGCGCTCACGCTCTTCACGCGCCTGCAGTCGGGCACGCCCTTCACGCCGATCGTACGTGGCGACATCAACGGTGATGGCCGCGCGAACGACCGGGCCTTCGTGCCCGAGGCGGCCAGCGAGCCCGACGCCGTCACGCGCACGCAGTTGCAGGCGCTGCTCGCCTCGGCGCCGGCCGATGTGCGCGGGTGCCTCACGGCGCAGGCGGGGCGCGTGGCGGGCCGCATGAGCTGCCGCGGCCCGTGGACGCAGCAGATGAACCTCGTGCTGCAGCCCAACATCCCGCGCATCGGCGGGCGGCGCGCACAGGTGAACGTGGTGTTCGAGAACCCGCTCGCCGGGCTCGACCAGCTCCTGCACGGCGAGCAGCGCCTGCGCGGCTGGGGCTCGCAGGCGCAGCCCGATCCCGTGCTGCTCGTGCCGCGCGGCTACGATGCCGCCGCCGGCCGCTTCCGCTACGACGTGAACCCGCGCTTCGGCGACACGCGCGCCTTCCGCACGCTCGCGCGCATCCCGTTCCGCGTGGTGCTCGACGTGCAGCTGGACCTGTCGGTGCCGTACGACCTGCAGACGCTGCGCCGCGCGCTCGAGCCGGTGAAGACGCGCGACACCGCGAGCGGACGCACCGCGTGGACGCGCCGCAGCACCGACTCGATCGCCGACCTGTACCTGAGCCGCACGTCGAACCTGCACCGCATGCTGCTGGCCGAGAGCGACTCGCTGTTCCTCACGAAGGAGCAGATCACGCAGCTGCTCGCGGCCGACAGCGTCTACTCGGCGCAGGTGCGGGCGCTGTACCTCCCGCTCGCGCGCTTCCTCGCCGCGCAGGAGGACGGGGCGGCGGGCAAGGCCGCGCTCGACAGCGTGCAGGCCACCACGAAGCGCTACTGGCCGATCTTCTGGGAGCAGGTGGACATCGTGCAGGGGATCGTGCAGCCGCAGCAGCGGGAGCTGCTCCCGTTCCTGGTGAACATCAGCGGCGTGACGGCCGAGCAGCGGAAGAACAGCCAGTGGCAGTTCGGCTTCCCGGTGCCGCTGCAGCACAACCGGCCGCGCGTGGGGGGCGAGCCGGCGGGGCCGGCGCAGCGGTCGATCTCGATCGACGGCGTGTAGGGGCGCGACGGTCCGCGGCGGAGCACGTCGCGGCTCGCGCGTGCTCCGCGCACCGGCACGGCGCCGAGGTGCGCGACGTCGAGCGGAGGGGCGGTAGCGGTCGTGGGGCCAGCGCGACAACGCCGATCGACGGCTCAGGGCACACTCCACTCCAGCACCGCGAGGTCCGCCACCGCGAGCGACCCGGTCTGCTCGGAGTCCTGCAGGAGGCCCACACCGGTGATCTTCGGCGGCTGGCGGCCGAAGAGCCGCACGTAGTCCGCGATCGGATCGACCGTCACGGTGGCCCACGCGCCATTCGCCGGCGGCGCAATCCGGATCACATGCAGGGCGCCGGACACGAAGCTCGCCCGCTCGTAACCGTCGGGCTCCGCGTTCCCCACGCTGTAGAACAGGGTGCGCGGCGCCCGACCGAAGCGCGTCGGCGTGTCGAACGACACGAAGATCCGCGCGGCCGCGTCGTCGGTCGCCTTCCGGCGCAGGTCGGCGCCCTGCGGCGCCACGGGGATGCGCCACCGCCACGTGAGCTGGCTGCCGGGCGTGGGTGCGAGCGTGAGCCGCTGGCCGTACCACGCCGCCGTGCCGCGTCCCTCGATGCGCAGGAAGCGCACACCGGCCGAGTCGATGATGCGCGAAGTCGGCGCGTCGACACCGCGCACGGCACGCACCGTCCACCCGGGCGGCACGGTCGCGCCGGACGCCGTCGCGTCGAGGCGCAGCAGGTCCGTGGTCATACCGAGGCTTGAGAGGGCGATCGCCGCGCCGATCGCGAGTCGGATCATCGTGTCACCGCGTGCTTCGGCACACGAGCGTCGGATGCACGAGACACATGGGGGCGAGCTCCTTGGCCGTACTCCCGGCTCGCGGGAGGGTGATGCGGCGCCGGTTGCGCACACTCCTCGTGTAGTGCTCGTTGCGCGCGGCGGTTCCCGGCGCGCTCGTGCGCCGGGCGAGTCGGCTCACTCCGGCGCCTTCTCCCTCTCCAGCCGCTCCACCAACCGCTTCCGCGCCCCCGCCACGAACTCCCGGCACGCCCCCGGCTCCCGAAACGCCTCCCGCCCCCCCGCCTCCCGCTTCTCCAGCCGCTCGAACGTCGCCACCAGCCCCGGGTGCGGCGCCAGCAGCACATCACACGCGAGCCGCTCGATGCGTGCATGCCCGCGCTCGAAGTCCGCGAGCACGGTGGGATAGCGTGTGTTCGACGAGAACCGGAAGCCGTCCTCCGCAATCGGCGTCTGGCTGTCCGCGTACACGACGTCCCAGCAGCGGCCGTCCTCGCAGGAGCGCCAGCTCCACGTGGTGCCGCCGGGCGTGTGCCCGCCGGTGAAGTGCGCCGTGAGGGCGATTTCCCCCACGCGCACCACCTCCTCGTCGGCCACCTCGCGGCTGGCGCGCACGCCCGGGAACGGCAGGTACAGTCCGAACTGCGGATCGTCGGGGAGCGACGTGCCCAGTCGCAGCACCCGCGCGCTCCACGGATGCAGCACCACCTCGGCGCCCGACGCGCGCTGCAGCGCCGCGAGGCCGCCGGCGTGGTCGAAGTGCGCGTGCGAGTTGAGCAGCACCTTCACGTCTTCCATGCGAAAGCCGAGCGCGCGAATGCTCGCGGCAATGAGCGGCGCCGATTCCGGCAGCCCGCCATCGATCAGCACGTGCCCCGCCGGTGACGTGACGAGGATCGCGCTCAACCCGCGCGTGCCCACGTACCACGTGTTGCCGTGCACACGGAACGGACGCTGCGGTTCGTTCCACTCCGCGCAGCCGTCGCAGCGGGTGGCGGTGAGGTCGACAGGCGCCGGGCTCGTACCCTGGGCGCGCAGGGTGGCGAGCGGGGAGATCGCGGCCAGCGCGAGCGCGGCCAGCGCGGGTGAGGCGTTCGTCGCGCGGCAGAGGCGTGAGGTGGGGCGCATGATGCGAAGATACCCGCGACGTTCAGCCTGCCGCACGCGCCGCCCCGCCTACCACGCGACGTGCACGCCCAGCGCCAGCCCCGGCCCGCCCGTCGATGTACTTCGCGCCGGCTGCAGCAGCGGCACCCAGCGTTTCTCCTCGGAGGCCATCCCCGAGAGCGCACCCACCACGAGACCGGCGGGGACGGCGAGCAGGGTCATGACGGGCCACTCATCCCGTTCGGAGCAGAGGAACTCGTCACACGACCTCGGTCCGACCACTCCGTAGAGCAGGCCGAATGCGAGACCGGCGAGCGCCCCCTTGCCTGCGAGCTCTCCGGTCCGTCGCTTCGTTCCGCGCTGCACCTCGATGCGATCGAGGGCGAGTGGAAACCACAGCGTGTCGGCCTTCCCCTGCGCCTGCAGCAGAAGGGAGTCCCCGCGCACGGCGAGGAACGTGCCGATCACCGGTCGGCGCGCGGGCGGGGGCGGCAACACACGCATGGCGGTGCCCGGCGCGGGCATCGCCACGGACTGGGCCGCCGCGGGGATCGCCGCACCGGCCAACAACGCGAGCGTGAACGAGACGGCGCGCAACGTGACTCCCATGCCACCCCCCTCCCCGATGCAAGTGACGTGACCGGAATGAGACCCGCCTGCCCGCAAAGCTACCGCGGCCATTGCCCCCCGCAACGCGGGCGCTGATGAAGGCGCGCCCCGGTGTCGAACGCGTCCCGGCGCCACGAGGTGCACGTGCACGCGGAACCGGCACCGACGGCTGCATGTTCGGCACCAGCCGGTTGATACTGCCAGCCGACCCCGCCATGACCCCATCTGCACCGTCCCCTCGCCCGCGTCCGTCCCGCCTCACGCGTCATTGCGCGGCGGGCGCCGTCATCGCGCTGGCCTCCTGGGCAGCGGCCTGCACGTCCACCGAGCAGCGCAGCACCTGGGAGCGCGTGCAGCGCACCGGCATCGTGCGCGTGGGCTACGCGGTGGAAGCGCCATTCGCCCTAGTCGATTCCACGGGGCGCGTCTCGGGCGAGAGCCCCGAGGTGCTCCGCCTCGTGATGCGCGAGCTCGGCGTGGACAGCATCGAATGGGTGGCCACCGGATTCGGCTCGCTCATCATGGAGCTCCAGCGTGGCGAGTTCGACGTCATCGCCGCGGGCATGTACATCACGCCCGAGCGTGCGCGGTCGGTGCGCTTCACCCGTCCCACGCTGAATGATCGCGTCGCACTGCTCGTACGACGCCCCGATGCCGAGCGGCTCACCACACTCGACGCCTTCGTGGCCGATCGGCGACGCCGCCTCGCCATCATCGCCGGCTCCGCCGAGGAAGGACTCGCGCTCGCCGCCGGTCTGCAGCCGAGCCAACTGCGCACGGTGCCCGATCCGGCAACCGGACGCGCCGCCGTGCGCTCGGGCGACGCCGATGCCTTCACCCTGTCCACGGTGTCGCTCACCCTCCTGCGGGACACGCGCGGCGACAGCGCCGACCTGTCGGTGATTCCGCTCGCGTTCCCCGGTGACAGCGCCATGGAGGCCATGGCGCTCGGCCGACCGGCCTATGCCCTCCGCCTTGGCGACACCACCTTCCGTGACGTCATCGACGGAGCGCTGGCGAAGGTGCTCGGCACCCCCGCGCACCGCGACGTGCAGCGACGGTTCGGCATCGAACGCCTCGTCGACACGCCGACCGCTCGAGCGCAGGACGCGGCCTCGCCGACGCCATGAGCCTCATCCTTCGTCGCGTTGTCTGGCCGTTCGTCGGCGTCCTGCTCGTCGCCGCCATCGCCGCAGCCGCCACGCTGCAGTGGCGCCATCAGCAGACGCGTCGGACACTGGACCGCACCGCCTCCTCCGCGCGCATCGCGAACGGAGTGCGCAGCCAGGTGTCCACGGCGTTCCTGCTGCGATCGCGCCTCGACGGGGGCGATGTGTCGGTCGACACCAGCCTCGTCACGGGTGCCATCCGCCGCGCGCAACTGCTGCTCACCGATTGGCAGCG
This sequence comes from Gemmatimonas sp., assembly GCA_011390885.1. Classification (GTDB taxonomy): domain Bacteria; phylum Gemmatimonadota; class Gemmatimonadetes; order Gemmatimonadales; family Gemmatimonadaceae; genus JAABRT01. The sequence goes on from JAABRO010000006.1 coordinate 70,746, forward strand.
CGGACGCGACGGATCACGCGCCGTGCCCGCCGTCGTCGCACTCCCCGCCTCCCCGTTGCGTGACGCCGTCGGCCGCCTCGCGGGTCAGGTCGCCCAGTTCGACTCGCTGCTGCAACTCCCTCAGGGGAACAGCACCAGTGTGCGGCTGCGCTCGGCCTATACCGACCTCACGTACCTGGCCGACAGCATCGACCTGCTGGTGGCGCAGAACAGCAGTGACGCCCAGCGACGCGACGACCAGCGGCACCGCGTCGCACTCGCCATCCTGTCGGCCACGATCCTCGGCCTCGGCGTGCTCTTCGGCCTGCTCTGGCGGCGATGGAGCGCCGCCGACCGGGAGAGCGCCAGCGCGCAGCAGGCGCTCGCCGAGAGCGAACGACGCTTTCGCGTGATCTCCGAGCAGCTGCCCGTGGGCGTGTTCCGCAACACGCGCGATGGCCGCGTGGAGTTCATCAACCCCACCATGGAGCGAATCTACGGCGCGACGTTCGAGCAGCTGCAGGGCAATGGCTGGTTCGCGTTCGTGCACCCCGATGACCGGGACCGTCTGGCCGCCGAGCGCGCAGCGGCGCGCGCCAGCGGCGTGGACGTGACGGAGTTCGCCTTTCGCATTCGGCGCGGCGGTGACGGGGCCGTGCGGGAGCTCGTGCTGCGGGCTCGCTACTTCCGCACGGCCGAAGGCGAGGTGGATTCGGCGATCGGCATCGTGGAAGACGTGACCGAACAGCGCGCGCTCGAGGCGCAGCTCGTGCAGGCGCAGAAGATGGAGGCGGTGGGCCGGCTGGCCGGTGGCGTGGCGCACGACTTCAACAACCTGCTCACGGTCATCGGCGGCATCACCGAGCTCATGCTGACCGACCAGCAGCTCCCGGGCACCCTGCGACAGGATCTCGTGGAAGTGCACGATGCGACCGAGCGTGCCGGCACCCTCACGCGCCAGCTGCTCGCGTTGAGCCGCCAGCAGCGCATTCACGTGACCGGCGTGCCGATCGCCGAGGTGCTCACGCGCACGACGACGCTGCTGCAGCGCGTGCTCGGCGAGCACATCACCGTGTCGCTCGCGTTCCAGTCGCCCAACCTGGTGGCCACCGCCGATGCCGGCGCGCTCGAACAGATGCTGCTCAACCTGGCCGTGAACGCGCGCGATGCCATGCCCTCGGGGGGCACGCTCCGCCTGGAAGCCTCGGCGAACGACGTGGGACCCGGCGCCGTGCCGGTCGGCGGCCATGACGGACCGTGGGTGGTGCTCTCGGTGGCGGACAGCGGCACCGGCATTGCGGCCGACGTGCTGCCGCATGTCTTCGAACCGTTCTTCACCACGAAGGCGGTGGGGCAAGGCACGGGACTCGGGCTGGCGATGGTGCAGTCGCTGGCGTCGCAGATGCGCGGCGTGGTCACGGTGGAGAGCCGCGAGGGCGTCGGGAGCACGTTTCGCATCTTCCTGCCCGCGAGCGTCGCGGCCTCGGCGGCCGCGGCCGATGCCGTCGCCACGAGCCGCGACGCGTCGGCGCGCGGCGTGGTGCTGGTGGTGGAAGACAACGCACCGCTGCGTCGCGTGGCGGCGCGTGCGCTGCGCCAGGCGCAGTACATGGTGCTCGAGGCGGGCGATGCGACCGAAGCGCGGGCGCAGTTCGACGACTGCGGCGGCCGGATCGACGGCGTGATCACCGACGTGGTGCTCCCCGTGGAATCGGGGCCCACGCTCGTTCGCACCCTCCGCGCGCGACGCGCCGACCTGCCCGTGCTGTACATGACCGGATTCTCCGACAGCGAGCAGCTCGTGCGCGATGTCGATGCGGGCACCCCGATGCTCGCCAAGCCCTTCGAGATGCGCGACCTGGTGGCGGCGGTGGACCAGCTGCTCGCGCCCTCGCGGGAGCGCGGCGCGTCCTGAGATCGGACTGCGGTCGCCTGCGGCGTAGCCATCGTGTGGGTGGACCAGACGTCGAGGAGCACCCGGCGACCTCGACCGGCGTGAGACCGGCCGGCTCGGCCGCGGCCGCTGACTCACCCACGAGGGTGCGCGCGTCGTATGTTTGCGCATGGCCGACGCCGAACTGACCACGCTGCGCACCCGGCTCGGGTCGCGCTATCACGTCGAGCGCCTGCTCGGTCGCGGAGGCATGGGTGCTGTATACCTGGCGCGCGACCTGCGCCTCGACCGGCCGGTCGCCCTCAAGGTGCTCCCCGCGGACGTGGCGCACGACTCGGCGCTCCGCGACCGGTTCCTGCGCGAGTCGCGCATCGCGGCGTCGTTCTCGCATCCGAACATCGTGCCCGTGCACGCCGTGGAGGAACAGGACGACCTGCTCGCCTTCGCGATGGGCTACGTGGAAGGCGAAAGCCTCGCCGAACGCGTTGCGCGCAACGGTCCGCTCACCGGACGCGAGACCGTACGCATGCTGCAGGACGTCGCATACGCGCTCGCGTACGCCCACGCGCGCGGCGTGGTGCATCGCGACATCAAGCCGGACAACATCATGCTCGATCGCGCCACGGGGCGCGCGCTCGTCATGGACTTCGGCATCGCACGGCGCACCACGGCGGCGGCGCAGCCCGCCGACGGTCTCACACGGATCGGCGAGGTGGTGGGCACACCGGAGTACATGAGTCCGGAGCAGGCCACGGGCGACACGATCGACGGGCGCAGCGACCTGTACAGCCTCGGGCTCGTGGCGTGGTTCGCGCTCACCGGGCGCGTCGCGATGGCGGGCGGCTCCACGCAGCAGGTGCTCGCGCGTCAGCTCACCACCGCGCTGCCGTCGATCGCGAGCCAGCGCCCCGATGTGGCAGCCGCGCTGGCCGAGGTGATCGGGTGCTGCCTGGCGAAGGAACCGGCGGAGCGCTTCACCGATGCGGCGGCGCTGGTGGAAGCACTCGAGCGGGCACAGCTCGCCGGCCCCGATATTCCGCTGCCGGTCCGCATGCTGGCCAGCGAACTCGGCACGATCGGCATGGTGGTGCTGTTCGCATCGCTGATCGGCGCCGTGCTCTTCGCGCGCTTGAACCCCGACACGCACCTCGACGACGTCGACAGCCTGATCCCGTTCGTGCTCCTCGTCACCGTGGTCCTGGCGCGACTGGGGCAGGCGATGGGCGAGGCGCAGCGATTGACGCGCCTAGGGTTCGACCGCCCTGCGGTGCTCGCGGGTTTGCGAAGCGTGGTCGATGAGGCCGAGGGCGTGCGCGCGGCCGCACGTGTCGATGCGCTGCGCCTGGCCGACCGACGACGATCGGTGCGTACGGGCTGGCTCATGCTCGGCATCGGCATCACGTCGCTGCTGATCGCGATGCAGCTGCGCGTTCCGCTCGGCACGGGAGGCTATCGCACCGGTCCGCTGGGAGTCGCCCTGCTCTTCAACAGCCTGGGCTGCTTCTCCGCGGCGACGGTGCTGTGGTTGCGCAGCCCGATGCGCATGCCGATTGGCGAGCGGGCGTTCCGCCTGTGCTGGCTGCACGGCCCGGGCCGATGGCTGATCTCGCTCGTCCTGCGTGGTCCGAACGGAAGAGCTGGCGCCCCCGGGGTGGTGACGACGCGGGCGCAGGCGCAGGCAACGACGTCCCGCGCGGTGCGCGACGTCGTCTCCGCCGGGGACTCGACATCGGGCGCATCGGGCGCAGACCAGCGTCTGGTCACATTGGAGGCGCGCGTCGAGTCGCTCGAGGCGTGGCGTCGCGAGGCGGGCCGGTCGTAACGCGCGACCGCGATGGGCTGCCGCACCGCGCGGGGCCTCGTCAGGTGACGTCAACGGGTGTCACGACGCCGCACGGACAACCGGTTGACCCATCGCGCCGCATCACATCGGGTTGCCGTCGACCGTTCGTTCCGTAGCTTGGGGATGTGTGCACGCCGCGCCGAGCCTCGGCGCGTGTCTTCGTTCCCGCCCAGTGTGCCCATCATGTCCGCTGCCTTCGACCGTCGCGACCACTCGCGTCGCCCCGCCGCCGCTGCAGTCGCCGCCGCGCTGACATTCGCGCTCATGTCCGCTCCCGCCTCCGCGCAGTCGCGCAGCACTGCCGAGTGTGCCGGCATCGTGTACGGCCAGGGGCGCCGCGCGATCTGCCTGCCGGAGGGCGCCGCCTCCTTCGCCGATTCGGTCGTGACGTTCACCGCCGGCGCACGACCGTCGTCGGGCGTGTGGGCGGAGCCACACCACGCACTCGGCGAACCCGACTACACGCGCACCAGTGCGCCGGGCTTCCTCTCGCTCGGCTGTGACGGCGTGCTCGTGGTGCGCTTCGACGACAACGCGCTCGTGGAGGTGGACGGGCCGGACCTGTACGTGTTCGAGATCGGGCCCGCCGTGGAAGCGACGGACCTTGCCGTGTCGGTGGACGGCACCACGTGGCTCGAGGTGGGGCGCATCGAGGGGGCGCAGACCGAGCTCGAGCTCAAGGGCATCATCGATCCCGACGACGTCTACCGCTACGTGCGGCTCACCAACCGCAGTCGCACGTGCGGTGGACGGCACTCCGGCGCCGACATCGATGCGATCGCGGCCGTGGGCTCGGCGCTGCGCGTGGCGCTCGATGCCGCAGTGCTCTTCGAGGTGGGCGCGAGCACGCTCAAGGCCGAGGCGCAGGCGTCGATCACGGCCGCCGCCACGCTCATTCGCGCGCGCGGCGCGACGCGCGTGCTCGTGGAGGGGCACACCGACAGCGACGGTGAGGCGGCCGCGAACGAGCGACTGTCGGTGGCGCGCGCCGAGTCGGTGCGAGACGCACTCGTCGCCGCGGGCGTGGACGCAGGCATTCTGCGCACGCGTGGACATGGCGAGCGGCGTCCCGTGGCGCCCAACGACACGCCGGAAGACAAGGCGCGCAACCGACGGGTGGACCTGCTGGTGCGGTGAGCGCACGCAGGGGCGCTGCGGAAATGCGCCGGCTGCGCAGGGCCGAAGCCCGTCAGGGCGACGCCCGTCAGGGTGAACCCCGCTCCTGCCGCGCGTACCGCATGCCCTGCACACGTCGCGCGTCGAGCGTGAGATGCGTGACGCGGCCCGCGGCATCGCGCGTGAAGCGCAGCGTGTAGTCAGGCACGCGGAAGACGTCTGCCTCCGTCGTGGGCGCGAGTTCGAGTGGGGCGAGCCCGCGCGCGGCGAGCATCACGCGCCCGCTGTCCACCGTCACGTACAGCGTGCCCTCCACCCGCTCGCCGTCGTAGGCGCCCACGTAGCTCTGCTGCATCTCGGCGGTCGGCTCGACGGCCACGTAGCGCCGCAGCTGGTCGCCGATCTGCGCGCCCGTCACGACATCGCGTTCCGTCGACAGGTCGAGGGACGGCACGCGCGTGAGGTAGCGGTAGCCTTCGACACCGCGATGCTCCTCGAGCTCGAGTCCATTGACGGTACGATGAGCGAGTCCATACGCGAGACCGTACGTGTCGGCCGTGTCCGGCTTGCCGCCCTCGAGCGAGGCCAGCAGCGCGAGCACGCCGCTCGTGCTGTCACGCACGGCGCGCGCCCACTGCACGAGGTCGTCCACGTTGGTGGTGACCGAGATGCGTCCCACGGGCGAAATGCGGTAGCGCAGCACCGGACGCCAGTCGGGGCCATGAAACATCGAATGGGCGCCCGGCACCTGCTCCTGCTCGACGCCCAGCCACGTGTTGCGCATGCCGAGCCGGTCGAGCAGCGTGGCGTGCAGGTAGTCGTGCAGCGAACGGCCGGACACGCGCTCCACGAGCATGCGCAGCAGCGCGTAGTCGGTGTTGCTGTACATGTGGCCACGACCGGGCGCGAAGCCCAGCCGGCCCCACCGTTCGAGCGCCCGGAACATCTGGTCGTCGGAGACGCGGTCGGTGAGGTCGAACGTGAAGTCGAGCGCGCCATAGTCGGCCAGTCCGCTCGTGTGGTGCAGCAGGTGCCGCACGGTCACGTCGGCCGCGTACGCCGGCACCTCCGGCACGTGACGGCGCACCGGACCGTCGAGCGAGAGCGCGCCATCGCGCGCGAGCATGGCCACGGCGAGCGCCACGAACGTGCGCGCCTCGGAGTAGGGAATCCACGACGTCGTGGCCGTGGTCATCGGCACACCGAAGCCGACGTGGGCCATGCCGTACGCCTTGCGGAAGATCACGCTGTCGGCGTGCAGCACGGCCACGGCGCACCCGGGCGTGGTGGTCGCATCGTAGCGCGCGAAGATCGCGTCGACGCGCTCGGCCGGCGGCATGCGCACGTCCTGTGCGTGGGCCGTGCCGGCGGCGACGGTCGCGGTCGCGAGGACCGCGAGGGCGAGGGCCTGTCGAACGGTGCCGCAGCGAACGATCGGGCCGCGACGCGCGCCAGCGCGACGATTGGAGTGCTTCATGGCGGGACCTGGGTGGGAGGCGCAGCCGTGGTCGATACGCCTGCCCACGACGTTGCGCGAACGGTGCGTGGTGCGCAACCGCCGGCCACCTCCCGGCGCCCTATCGGCGTCCGGCGTTGCGGCCCAGTATTGAGGTCGTCGGGCGGCTCGGACCGGGCCCCGAGCGCCGTTCGAGTACACGGACGATTCACGCCCGCCAACCGGAGCACCGCCGATGCGAAATCGTTTCCTGGCCCGGAGCATCCTGCGATCGCCCGCAACCGCCGCGCTCGTCGCACTGAGCGCCGTCGCGTTGAGTGCAGGCGTCGCCACGACCAACGTGTCCGCGCAGCCTGCAGAGGACTCGCTGACGCGCATCCGCGTCGATGGAAGCCGGGCGCGCCGCGTAGGCACCGTGCTGCGCATCGCGCCGGACAGCGCGATCGTGCGGCTGCTCTACACGGAGCACCAGTGGCACGCGGTGCCGCTCACCGACTGGGAGCGACTGCCGCGCAGGTGAAGGGCCGCACCATGGAGAGGATCCTCCGCCAGCGCGCCGTCTCGCTGCGCGTGTCCGTGACTCGACGTGCATATTCCTTCCGCATGACGGAATCCCGCCGCCTGCTCCGCCACTTCCTCGCCGCGCTCGCCTACCGCACCCAGAAGGCGCTGCGTGGCGCGCCGCCGACATTCGACGCATTTCGCGTCGCGCCAACCTCGCGCTCGCCGCACGAGCTGCTCTGGCACATGAGCGGCCTCATGGGCTATGCGCGCACCTTCTTCCACGGTGGAGAGTATGCACCACCCGCGCTCCCCACGCTCGCGGCGGAAGTGCAGCGGTTCCACGAGCAACTGACACTGCTTGCACGCGACCTCGACGATGTGACGCTCTCGTGCGCACTCACCGACGAGCAGCTGCTGCAGGGGCCGCTCGCCGATGCGATGACGCACGTGGGGCAGCTCGCCATGCTGCGCCGGCTCGCGGGCGAGCCGGTGCCGTCGGAGAACTTCATCCACGCCAGCGTGAGCCCGGGCAACCTCTCGGCGGCGCAACCCGAACCGGCCGCGCCCGACACATGGTGGCGCCCCGAGCAGGGACACCTTCCGCCCGGGCCACCGCCGGCACCGGACACCAGCACCTCCACGGAGGGCACTCCATGACGACGCGGCTGCAGACCTTTAGAGCGCTCGTCGCGCTGCTCACCGCATCGGCACCTCTTTCCGCCCAGGCCACCGCCACCACCGCCGCCGGCGGGCCGCTGCTCGTCGAACCCACGCGCGCCGCCGTGCTCGCACTCGTCGACTCCGCGCTCACGCACATGAACACCGGCAACGTGGCGGCGCTCTCCGACCTCATGCTCCCCGAGGCGCAGGTGTTTCCCTCGCGCGAACGCGAGGGACTCGGCACGTACTCGGTGCGCACCGCCGCGCAGCAGCGCACGCAGGGCAGGCGCCCGCCGATCATCGAGCGCGGCTTCGACCCGGAGGTGCGCATCGCCGGCACCGTCGCCATGGTGTGGCTGCCGCACGACCTGTACGCCGAGGGCACGTGGTCGCACTGCGGCGTGGACGTGTTCACGCTCGTGCGCGTGGGCACCGGATGGCGCATCGCGAGCCTCGCCTACAGCGTCGAGCAACCACCCGCCTGTCGCGCCCATCCGAGCGGGCCACCGCCGGGACACGCCGCGCCCTGAGGGCGCACGCGCCCGATCACACCCTCACTCGGAGCATTCGTGGCTGCCCCCGCCCGCGCCGGCGTCTTCATCTACGCCAAGCACCCCGACCGGCTCGCCGCGTTCTACGAGGCCGTGCTCGGCATGATCGCCACGCACCGCACTGACGAGATGATCGTGCTGCGGTCGCCCGACCTGCAGCTCATCGTGCACGCCATGCCGCCGCACGTGGCCGAGCAGGTCGCGATCTCGAGTCCGCCGCAGCTGCGCGATTCGGCCGCCATCAAGTTCTTCGTCACCGTGCACTCACTCGCCGCCGCCGAGGACCGCGCGCACGCACTTGGCGGCCAGCTCTTCGCCGAGCAGTGGAGAGGCCCCGGCTTCGTGGTGCGGAATGCGAGCGATTCAGAGGGGAACATCTTCCAGCTGCGAGAGACGTCAGCCGGGCCCGACGACTGAGCAGGCATGCACGATGCCCGTCTCCGCGGCGCATGATCAGCGCCTGACCTGCGCATGATGAGCGCCTGATGCCCGCACCGCCTCCGCCCCCCCGAACCCGACCGACCCATGCGCCAGCCGCTCGTGACCTCCGCCCTCGTCGCCTGCACCCTGCTCGCCGTCGCCTGCGCGGACGGGCTGCCGGAGCAGTCGCTCCTCGAGTCGGTCGAGCGAGGCACGATCGAGGAGGGCACGCGCCATCTGTCGTCACCGGCGCTGGGAGGGCGCGGCACGGGTCAGCCGGGCGCCGACAGCGCCGCGGCGTGGATCGCGGAGCGATTCCGAGCGGTCGGACTCGATCCGGCCGGCGATGACGGCTCGTTCCTGCACACGGTGCCGTTCCTGCGGAGCCGGCTCTCGCCTGACGCGAGCATGTTGCAGATGGGCGCGGACACGCTGCGGCCGGCCCGGGACTTCGCGGTGCTGACCACGCCCGACGGCGATTCCCTCGATGTGTCCGGCGCGCTGGTGTTCGTGGGCTACGGCATGCGGGACAGTGCGACGGGACGCGACGACCTGCGCGGCGTGGATGTGCGCGACAAGATCGTCCTCACGCTCGGTGACGTTCCGCCCGGCGTGGACACGGCCGCCTTCATGGCGGCGACCATGGCGACGCAGGAGCAGCTCATGCAGGCGCGGGCGCTGCTCGTGGCCGGCCTCGCCGAGCCGGATCGTCCGTTCGACGAGGTGGCGAGCCGTCTCATGCGCGACCGGGTGACACGCGTGAACGACGAGGCGGCACCGGCTGGGGGCGCTCCACTGGTGCTGGCGATCTCCGATGAAGCGGCCGATCGCCTGCTGCAGGGCCGGTATGCCGAGAGGAAGGCTGCCGCCGCTGCCGGAAACGTCGACGCCAGGCCGCTGCGGGAACGCGTCAGCATCACGCTGCGCCGGAGTGCGCAACCGGTCCGTTCGTCGAACGTCGTGGGGCTCGTTCGCGGGGCCGACCCGGCGCTCCGCGACGAGGTGGTGGTCTTCTCCGCACACTACGACGCCTTCGGCACGGACGCGAACGGCGCGATCTTCCGCGGTGCGATCGACAACGCGCTGGGCACGTCGCAGCTGCTCGCCGTCGCCGAGGCGTTCGCGCGTCAGCCGTTCGCACCACGTCGTTCCGTGCTGTTCCTCGCCGTGACGGGTGAGGAGTACGGGCTGCTGGGAACCAGGGCCTGGATCGAGGCCAACCGCTGGCCCATCGAACAGGTCGTGGCGGCGCTCAACTTCGACGCCTCCGACAGCGAGGTGTACGGACCGATGACGCAGGCCGTGGGACTCGGCGCCGAACAGTCCACACTCGGCGACGTGTTCACGCAGGCCGCGACCGACATCGGCGTCACACCGATCGCCGACCCCTATCCTGAACAGGGATTCTTCTTCCGGTCGGACCACTTCGCCTTCGTGCAGCGCGGCGTTCCGGGGCTGATGCTCATCGGCGCCCCCGCCGGCACCGAGTGGGTGGATCGCTCCCGCCAGTGGCTGCAGCCGGGTGGCGACTACCATCAGCCCAGCGACACCGTGCGCTCCGACTGGGATTTCCGCGGGCCGCTGCGCTCGGCGCAGCTCATGGCCCTCATCGGCTGGCGCGTCGCCAATGCGGACCAGCGGCCGGCCATGCGCGCGGCGCCGGAGGAGCCCGACACTGCCCCGCGCCCATGATCACGCCCTGACGCTTCCCCAGCGCGCGCGCCCGACGTATCATCGGCGTCCGTGACCCCCACCCTCTTCACCCTCCTCGGCTACCTGCTCCTGCAGTTCGGCATCGGCGCCGTGATCGCGCGCCGGCTGCGCTCGGAAGACGACTACCTCGTGGCCGGCCGCTCGCTCGGCTGGGGGCTCGGCACCTTCACCATCTTCGCCACCTGGTTCGGCGCCGAGACGGTGATCGGCGCGGCCGGCACCGTGTACGGTGAAGGCGTGGGTGCGACGAGCGCGGAGCCGTTCGGGTATGCGCTGTGCCTGCTGCTCATGGGGCTCGTGTTCGCGGTGCCGCTCTGGCGACTCGGCCTCACCACGCTCGCCGACCTGTACGCGCAGCGCTACTCCCCCACCGTGGCGCGCATCGCGGCGATCGTGCTCGTGCCCGGCTCGCTGCTCTGGGCCGCCGCGCAGGTGCGCGCCTTCGGACAGGTGCTCGCCAGCACCTCGGCCACCATCGACATCACGCTGGGCGTGGGCGTGGCCGCGCTGCTCACGATCGCCTACACCACACTCGGCGGCATGCTTGCCGATGCGATCACCGACGTGATCCAGGGCGGCGTGCTCGCGATCTCGCTCGTGGTGCTCGTGATCGCGGTGGGCTCCGACCTCGGTGGCGCGCAGGCGCTGTTCGACACGGTGCGCACGGCGGCCGCCGCGCGCCCACCCGTTGAGTCAGTCGGGTGGCTCGCCCTCGCCGAAACGTGGGCCATTCCGGTGTGCGGCTCGGTGGTGGCCACCGAACTCGTGACCCGCGTGATCTCCACGCGCAACGCGCGCATCGCACGCGGCAGCGCGCTGCTCGCGGCCGGGCTCTATCTGCTGCTGGGGCTCGTGCCGGTGGTGCTCGGCCTCGCCGGCCCGGTGCTCGTGCCAGGGCTGGCCGATGCGGAGCAGCTCCTGCCTACGCTCGCGCAGCGACACCTGCCCGGCGTGCTGTACGTGCTGTTCGCGGGCGGGCTCGTGTCGGCCATCCTGAGCACCGTGGACACGACGCTGCTCACGGCAGGAGGCCTGCTCACCCACAACGTGGCCGTGCCGCTGCTGCGCATCGAGCAGCCGCGCGCACGTCTTCGCATGGCGCGCGCGGGCGTCGTCGCCTGCGGACTCGCCGCGTGGGCGATCGCGAGCAGCGCCGAGGGGGTGTTCGCGCTCGTGGAGGAAGCCTCGAGCTTCGGCACGGCGGGCGCGCTGGTCACGGTGTGCTTCGGCCTCTTCACGCGCGTGGGCGGTCCGTGGGCCGCCGGCAGCACGCTCGTGGGCGCGCTCGCGGTGTACCTCGGTGCCACGTACGGTGGCCTGTCGACGCCGTTCCTCGCGTCGCTCGCGAGCGCGCTGCTGCTCTACCTTGGCGTGAGCGTGTGGGAGCGCGGCGCGATGGCGACGGCGCAGACCGCTGCGCCGGTCCACGCTGCGGCGTCGGAGCCGGCGCGCGGCTGATCCCGCGCACCTTCGGACTACGACCGCGCCGGCGGCAGCTCCACCGACCACAGCCGAGCGCCCGTCACATCCCAGAGCGCGGCGGTGAGCGCGCGGGAGACCGGATCGATGTCGAGCGTGCCGTAGAACTGGAGGTCGTCGCTCGGTGGCTGGTTGGGCCGGCTCGCGAACTTCTGGAAGCGCACCTCGGGGCCGAAGGTCCCGTCGAGTGCATTGGGCCCGAAGGTGCCCGCATGCATCGGGCCCGCGACGAACTCCCAGAAGGGGTCGAACGCGGTGAAGGCCGCGCGATCGGGGGCGTAGTGGTGTGCGGCGCAGTAGTGCACGTCGGCGGTGACCCACACCACGTTGCGCACGCGCGCCTGCTGCAGCGCGCCGAGCAGGCGCGCAATCTCGTGCTCGCGCCCCGATGGCACGCCCCCGTCGGCGTTGGCGACCGCCTCGAACGACGGCTCGCCGTTGCGCTGCCCGTCGCCCACCACGAGCCCGATCGGCATGTCGCTGGCCACCACCTTCCACGTGGCGCGGCTCGATACGAGCCCGCGCTCGAGCCACGCCAGCTGCGTGTCACCGAGCAGCGCAGTGGCCGCCGACGCCTCGCGCTGCCGGTTGTTCGAGTTGGCGCCGCGATAGCTGCGCATGTCCACCACGAACACGTCGAGCAGCGAGCCGTAGGAGAACGACCGATACACGCGCCCGGGCTCGTCGGGATGACGTCGGATGGGCAGGAACTCGAAGAGCGCCTGCTTAGCCCGCTCGGCCAGCACCCGCACCCGCTTCTCGGTGTAGCGTGGGTCGTTCTCGAGCACGAGCTCGTGGAACCAGTTGTTCACGACCTCGTGGTCATCCCACTGCGCAATGACGGGCACGCTCGCGTTGAACGCACGCGCGTGCGGGTCCAGCAGGTTGTACGCGAAGTTGCCGCGGTATTCGTCGAGCGTTTCGGCCACCTTCGCCTTGGCTTCGGTCACGAGGTTCCGCCACACCGTGCCGTCGGGCAGCGGCACCTCGGGGAGCAGCGGGCCATCGGCGTAGATGTTGTCGCCGGAGTGGAGAAACACGTCGGGCTCGGCGCGCCGCAGCGCGTCGTAAATGCGCAGGCCGCCACGCGACGCGTCGATCCCCCACCCCTGCCCCACCATGTCGCCCGACCAGGCCACCCGCAGCGGACGCGACGCGGCGCGCGGCGGCATGCGAAAGGCGCCCGTCACCGGTTCGCTGAACGCGCCCGGCGCCGCCTCGCTCTCGTAGCGCGCGCGGTAGAAGATGGTCTCCCCCGCCGGCAGTCCCGTGAGGTCGAAGTGGGTGGTGAACGCCACATCCGCACGCGCGACCGGACCGGTGAGCCGGCGCAGGTTCGTGAAGCGCTCACTCGTGGACCACTCCACGTGCAAGCGGGCGGGGCGGTCGGCGCGGGACCAGAACAGCACACGATCCGCCAGCGGATCGCCGAGCTGCACGCCGCCCGGCATCACGGGCCGCAGGCGTTCGGAGGTGACGAGCGCCGGTGCGGACGTGAAGGAGAGTGTGCCGCCCGTCGAGCGCAGCGCCGCAGCGGCACCGGCGGCCGCAGCGGCACCGAGGAAGGCACGACGAGGAAGAACGAGGTCGGACATGCCGGCAGACCAGGCAACGGGTCGGAGCGCGCACTGCGGAGGCCAAGGTGAAAGCTACCGCACCGACGCTGGCGCCGGTGCGGCCCGCGGGTCACCGTTGTGCATCGGGGCGGCGCCGCGCCGCGGCGCGGACTCAGTCCCGCGCGTAGCGCACCGGCACTGGCGGATCGCCGTGCGACAGCCCGTGCAGCAGCTCCATGCGCTGCGCGTCGTACGTTGTGCCGCTGAACGTGTGGTTCTGCAGCCACCCCGACGTGAAGCGGACCAGCGTGCCGTCGCGCGACCACGAGCCGTGGTCCGTGTGCACGAATCGAATGCGCACGCGCTCCGGCGCGCCGCCGTTCGGCCCTTCCCACTCCGTGAAGTGGATGCGGTGCGTGTAGCGCCCGTTGCCGGCGAGCTGGACGCTGGCCGAGTCCACGATGAAGTGGATGCTCTTGAGGCGCCCGTCTTCCGGGTAGTCGTTGAAGACGTAGATCGGCGCCGGTGCCGGCTGCCCGCGCACCTCGGTGACGCGGTACGAGCCCACGATGGACGGCTCGGGCGGCACCGTGCGCAGCGTCGCCGCGATGTACCCCTCGCTCACGGCGCGGAGCGGCACCGGCACCACCTGTCCGGGGGTGAGCGAGGCGAGCGCGAAGCGGCGGCCGCTCGGTTCGGCCACGAACACGTACGCGGTATCGGTGGCCGACCACGTGCCCACCTCGAGGCTCGGCACCGCACTCGCGTACATCTGGTCGCGATAGCGGCTCATCCAGAGCTTTCGCTCCCAGCGGCCGTCGGCCGTGACCTCGAGCTGCGCGGAGTCGAGGAAGTCCTGCACGAGCACACCGCCCTCGAGGTGGTGCGCGACGAGGGCCGGCAGCGGCTGCCCTTCGGCAGCATGCGTATGCCACGTGGCCGCAGCCAGCGGCGGCAGCGGTTCGGCGATCGGGGCAACGGCGTCGCTCCCGCAGGCGGCCACGGCGACCGAGAGCAGCGCGGGAGCGAGGAAGCGGAGGCGGAGGTGTGGTCTCATGCCTCAGTCTTACGCCGCTGAGGCGCAGGTTCATCGGGTCGAATGACCCGGGGGCGGGTGCCGACCGGAGACGGGCGGCGGATCCCTGCTTGATGGTCGCCAGATGGCAGCGTAGCTTACGCCATACGGCAACCGGGAGTCATCATGATCGCCACCACCCCCAAGCTGCCCGCCGACGTCGCGGAGCTGCTGCGCCAGGCGGAGACGGGGCACCGCTCGGGACACTACTACGTCGCCCTGTTCGGCTCGCGTCGCTACGATCCGCTGCACGTGGATGAACAGGTGCGGCGCGGACTCTCGTTTTCGGCGTTCGTCCGGTTTCAGCGCAACACGGACTTGCCCGCACGTCTCATTGCACAAGCCGCCGAGATTCCGGAGCGCACGATGGCCCGCCGAAAGGAATCGGGCCGCTTCTCACCAGAGGAGACGGACCGGCTCGTGCGCCTGTCGCGGATCGTCGGTCGCGCCATCGAACTGTTCGAGGGACAGACTGACGCGGCGCGAGGCTGGCTCACCAGTCCCGTGCTTGCCCTGGGGGGACGCGCGCCGCTCGACTTCGCGTCCACCGATGTTGGCGCGATCGAGGTCGAGCACCTCATCGGTCGACTGGTCCACGGCATTCCAAGCTGAGCCGTGCGGGTCTGGCGCCTGACCAAGACACGATACGCCGAGCGCGCGTTCGATGGCGAGGGCGCCCGGCTGCATGGCGGGCGGTGGAACAGTCGCGGATCGCGCGTCGCATACGCGTCGGACAGTTCAGCGTTGGCCGTGCTCGAGGTGCTCGTGCACCTCAGTGGCAGCGGTGTGCCACCGCTCGGTTACTCGCTGGTTGCGGCCACCATCCCTGACCACGCCATCGAGCAGCTTCCGGATGCGCGGCTTCCTCGCGACTGGCAAGTGTCACCGATTCCATCGTCGACACAACGCATCGGAGACGACTGGCTCACCCAATCGCGCACCCTCGCGCTTCGGGTGCCGAGCGTGATCGTGGAGGGGGGCTGGAACCTGTTGATCAATCCGCTGCATGAGGACGCGGCGCACGTCGTGATCGACCACATCACGCCGTACGCATTCGATCCGCGGCTGCTGCGGTGACGCGGACCAGTCCTTCAGCGACTCCTGACGGTCGTCACGGCGTCTTTGGCGAGTAGATCGTGAAGCGCACGTTCGCCGAGATGCCGTTCTGCTCGGCCTCGCCGCCAGCCTTGGCCGGGGACGCGATCAGCATCACATAGGTGCCGCCGCCGTCCACGGCGACGAGGCCGTTCCCCTCGCCGCCGATCGAGAAGCCGCCCGTGAACGCGCCCTTCTCCTCGGTCATGCCGCGGGTGCGGAAGCCGGCCGCTTCGTACTGAGCCGCGATCGCCGCGTAGGCACTGCGGGCGTCGATGCCCTGCGCCTGCAGCGCGACCTGCCGCATGGTCACGGTGGCGTTGAGCGGCGACGTCATGTCGGCCACCACCCCGTACGTGAACGTGGGCGCGACGTTGCCCGGCAGCGGCGTGGCCAGCGGGTTCGTGCGCACACCGGCGGCCTCCCGCTTCGCCGCCTCAACGATCGCGCCGGTCATGCTCGTGGACGCTGGTGCGGCCACGTCGCCGGATGACGGCGCATCGCCGGATGACCCGCAGGCGGTGAGGGTGCCCGCAAGGGCGGAGAGCAGGAAGACGGACGAGGCGCGACGCATGCAGGGCTCCGGGAGCGTGAGGGGATGCCCATCAGGCGTCAATCGCGCCCGGTTTCCGCCAATCACCGGGGCGGCCGCTGGCGGGCGCGCGGTGGACGGAGTACGCATTCGTCATGCGTCGCATCCCGTACTCCGTCCTCATCGTGCTCGCGCTGCTGATGGCCCTCCAGCCGATCGGGCAGCAGCCGCACCTCGTCGAGAAGCTGGGCATGCTGGCCAGCGGCACGCTGCGCCGCCCGATCGACATCTTCGACCTCTTCCTGCACGGCACGCCGCTGGTGCTGCTCGTGTGGAAGGTGGTGGGTGACCTCAAGGCGAAGCGGGACGGGCGCGCGGAGCGCTGAGGGGCACTGCTCAGCGGGGGCGCCCACCCGGACGCCCCCGCCGCGCACCGCTAGAAGCTCCCGCCCATCAGCAGCGCGTTCAACACCAGCCGGTCGAGCGCGCGCCACCAACCGCGGAACATGGGGTCGTTGGTGAACAGCACCACGTTGCCGCGCCCCACGCGCTCCTGCGCCACGAACACGCTCCCCTTGAGCAGGCGCTCGGAGTTGTCGGGGAACACGAAGCCGCCGCGGCGGAGCGTGCCCGTGGTCGGGAACACGGCCACGTTGCCGCCATCCTTCGACAGCGTGTAGAACGAGCTCCCGCTCACCAGCACCGGGAAGCGACGCTCCTCCATGCCGAGCGTGACCCAGTTGGTGAGGTCGAGCACCACGTCGAAGTGGCTGCCGGGCAGGTCGGCCGGCTGGTCGGCGCAGGCGTTCGGACTCACCGCGGCGCGCAGCGAATCGAGCGGGGCCTCCTTGGCCGGCGCGGGCTTGGCCGACGAGGCTTCGCACTGGATGCGCCGCATGGAGGTGAGCCCCACGTCCTCGCGCGTGGCCCACGACGTGGCCGCGCCGAACGTGACCAGCGCACCGCCGCCTTCCACCCAGCGCTTGAGGTTCGCGCCCGTGCCGAGGCTGCCCAGGTTGCCGCTCGGCACGAGGATGGCCGAGTAGGCGGACAGGTCACCGCCGAGCGCACCCACGCTGATCGGCGTGAACTTGATGCCGTAGCGCTGCTCGAGCGACCACCACACCGCACCGTAGCTCGTGTGCGACGTGCCGTCGGCCACCACGGCGATGTTGGGCTGCTTGAGCGACACCACCACGCCGGAGCCGGTGCCGTACTGCGCCGTTTCCGGGAAGGCCGTGCTCACGCCGCGCACCTCCACACCGGCCGCCTTCGCGAGCGAGTCGACGCGCGAGGCGAGCGTGCTGTCGTTGCGCCCCACGCGCGCCACCCAGGTGCCGCGCGGCCAGTTCGTGGCACCCGTCTGGATGGGCTCCGCGGCCACGGCCACGCGATAGCCCAGCTGCAGCAGCTGCGCCGCCAGCTTGGCGCCGCCGTTGCGATCGTTCTTCCAGAGGAATGCCGAGCGCGCATCGCGTCCCTCCACGATGCCACCAGCGATCGCGTGCGGCAGCACTTCGCCGTTCAGGCGCACGCCGTTCGCGAGCGAGAGCGCCGTGCCCTGCACCGCGGGCGCGTCTTCGGTCCAGTAGGCCTCAACACCGAACGCCACGGGCAGCGCCCACGCCGTCACGTCGTAGAACTCGTAGCCTTCCTGGTCGCTCGCGCTGCGCGAGCGCTGCTGGTTGCGCAGGAACTTGTCACGCTGCGCCTTCGCGAACACCGGGTCGAGCTCGGGGTCGGCTTCGAGCACGGCCTTGGCCACCTTGCCCTGCGGCTGCGCGAGGTCCACCACGTAGGCGCCGGCCGGAAACTCGCGCGCACGCGAACCGTCCTCTCGGTAGCTCCACGCCTTGCCGCTCGAGAAACCGCTCGACGCGCGCGACACTTCCACACCCGCGCGCATGAGCGCCGCCGCGAGCTCGGCCGCACGCGCGGGGTCGTTGCCCGGCAGGAACACCACGCGCTTCATGGTGCCGTTGCGGCCATCGGTGATCGCACGCTGGCGGAAGGCGGCGTAGTCGCGCACCATCTCGCGCGCGCCGCGCGCCGACGTCTCGAACGTGGCGATGGACGCCACGAAGTGCTTGGCGATGCCGTCGCGCAGCGAGAGCAGCGTGCCGTCGTCGCGCTTCTTGAGCAGCGCCGGGCCGCCATCGGTCTCATACGTGGTGCCCATGGCGCCGGTGAGCGACGGCCACGAGTCGTAGTAGCCCGGGTAGTACAGGTCGAATGCGTCGCGCACGAAGTAGAGCCAGCCGTAGCGGTCGAACGCCTCGGCGTTGCCCTTGCCGATGCGCTCGCTCCACGTGAAGGGCCACTGCGAGATGTTCGTGTTCACCGGCCGAGCGGCCGGCGCCATGTAGTACGTGGACGTGTAGCCGTGCAGGTCGGCCGTGACCATGGGGTGCCAGCGCAGCATGCCACCCACGATGGCCTGCACTTCGCGCTGCGTCATGGCCATGAGGTCGCGGTTCATGTCGAACCGGTAGTGATTGAAGCGGCCGGAAATGCTCCACGGCTGGTTGCGCTGCTGCTCGAGCGCCTGCGGCTCGGCGCTGCCCACGGCGATCGCGTTGCTCCACACCGCGAAGCGCTCGTGACCGTCGGGGTTGGAGCTCGGGTTGATGACCACGATCGCGTCGCGCAGCCGCGCGAGCACCTCGGCGTTCTCGCTGGCGGCGAAGTGATAGAGCAGCGGCATGGACGCCTCGAACCCCGGCACTTCGTCGCCGTGCACCGAGCCGCTGAACCACACCACGGCCGGCGTGCGCGCGACCACCTCGCTGATCTGCTCGGGCGTGGCGCCGCGCGGATCGGCGATGCGGTCGAGATCGGCACGAATCGCGTCGAGCCGCGCGATGTTCTCCGGCGCGCTCACCAGGTAGATGCGCATGGGGCGCCCCTCGGCGGTCACGCCGATCTCCTCCACGCGCACGCGGTCGCTGGCCGCATTGGCGATCGCCAGCAGCACCCGCTCCTGCTGGTGGTACTGCGTGTGGCGCGTCCCGATGGCGAAGCCGAGCAGGCTGTCGGGGCGCGGCACGGCAGCGCGGTACGGGCCGGTGCCATAGAAGGAGAAGCGGGCGTCGTCGCGGGGCGCCTCGACGCGCTGGGCGTCGGCGCCGGGGGCGAGCAGCGGGGCGGCGAGCAGGACGAGTGCCGCGAGGAGAAAGCGGACCATGCGGAGCGCGGTTGGAGGAGCGGACGGAGCGGACGGCCTGAAGTATGGCACAGGTGCGACGGCACGCACCAATCCGGCGTGACCGCTCGTCATCAACTCTTCATCGAGCCGTCATGACCGGTTCATGCGGGCGTTGCACGTTGGAGGCGTCGTCCCCCCTGCCTCCGGAGCGCCGCATGCGACCCTCGGTCCGTCACTCGCCCCTCCCCGCCGCGCTGATCACCGCGCTACCGCTCGCGCTCGCGCTCGGCGCCACACCGGCGCACGCCTGCTCGCTCGCTCCCCCGTGGGCGTACCGGCACCCCAGCCGCCTCGCCTTCCTCGGCACGCCAACGGCCGACACCGTGTTCGCCGGCACCGGCACCATGCCATTCGTCGAGGCGCCAGGACACTTCGGGCGTGGCACGGCGCGCGCCGTGCACGGTCAGCGTGTGCGGGTGGACCGGCTGGGCGCGCGGGCACGACGCGCACTGCCGGCGGGCGTGCGCGAGGTGCTGCTGGTGCCGTGGGACTATGCGGCCGACTGCCGTCCCGTGCCGTGGGGGCGCAGTGCGCGCTGGCTCCCCGACTCCATGAGCGGGCTGTTCACCGCCACGCTGCGCCCGCGCGAGCACTGGGCCGGCGACCTGCCCACGCTCGACATCACACCCTTCCTGCAGCCGTACCGCGATCCGTCGCCCGACACCACCGTGCGCGACGGCCTGCCGCGGCCACGCCTTGGCGTCGAACGTCTGCTCCGCTTGTACGATGAACTCTGGGAGCCGGACGCGCGCCTCGACACCGTGCAGGCGCTGGCCTGGGCCGAGCGCCTGCGCGCCGACACCTCGCTTGCCGGACGCTACCCCGCCACGGCGTTCATTCACGAAGCGCTCGGCGTCTTCAACGCGGCGCGTCTGCAGGCGCTGCGCATTCCGGTGGCCGGCACGTTCCGACTCGAGGTCACGATCGACAGCCAGCCGACGCGCCTGCTGTACGTGCGCACCGTGGCGCGCCCCACGTACGCGACCCCGAGCTTCCGCACCGGCGGCGACACGACGCTCGCACCGCCCAACCCGCGCAGCTACGACCTGCTCGCCACCGCCGCGCCGCTCATCGACCGGCTCGCTCCGAGTTGTCAGTACGGCGGCGATCGCACGATCGCCTACGTGTACATGCCGTGGCACGGGCAGCCCGCACCGAACGGCGCCGGCGTGTGGGACGGCGCCTTCGACGAACGCCTGTTCCCGGCGATGCTGTCGGCCGAGGAACGTCGCCTGATGCAGGATCGTGTGCGCGCGGCCTCCGTGGCGCGCATGGACTCGATGACGAAAGCGCGACTCGCCGGTGTGCGTCCGCCCCCGACGCCGCCGTACCAGCCCACCTATCCCATGCGCTTCACGCAGGACCCGACGGGACCCATGCGCGTGGACGGCACGATCGCACTCGCCCACCTCGGAACGGCGCGTGTGCGCGGCGAGCGCATCTCGAGGGAAACACTCCCCTGCGGTCCCTGACCGGCAGCGATGGCGCGGTGGCCGGCTGGTCGCGCCTACGCCACCAGCCGCTGCCACGCCGCCACGGCGAGATAGCCGTTGATCACGAACAGCACGAACGCCGGCAGTGTGAGCAGCACGCCGTCGCGCAGCCGCACACGCACACCCACGCCGAGCAGCATCAGCACGGTGAGTCCCGACGCCGCGAGGAGAAAGAGCGGCAGGTACCACAGCCCGATCAGCAGTCCCGCACCACCGAGCACCTCGAGCGCGCCGACGAGCACGCGGAACTTCGCCAGCCCGAATCGCTCGAACTCGTCGGCCATTCTCGCCGCGCCGAGACACAGCACGCCGTAGATGACGAACGCCACGCCGGAGAGCACGGCGAGGAGGGTGAACCGCGTCATTCAGGCCATCGCGCCGCGAGCGGACCATGCCACGAACAGCGACAGCAGCAGCAGCACGAGCGAGGCAACGTACTTCGACGCGGGATGCCGCACGCGGAAGTGGAAGTACTGCGCGAACAGCATGAAGACGGCCATCGTCAGCGCGGCTGGCAGCACCAGGCCGGGATACCACAGGCCGGCCAGCAGCAGCGCCGCCGCCGAGATCTTGGCAGCGCCCACGGCGTTGCGCACCACGTCCGACAGGCCGTACTCCGTGAACTCCTTCTCCACGTTCGGGAGCCGGACCACCCAGACGAAGAGCACTGACAAGGCGACGACGACCTGCGCGACAGCGACGAGCGGTTCCATGGTGCGGCCCTGAGGGAGCGCGTTGCCGCGCGTGAAGGCCACAGCCGACCGGACGCCGGGTGTACCAGCAGACCAAGCACTGGCCTGCCGCAATGGTGCCCGGACTCAGAACATCGTCTTGAACCAGTGCGACACGCGCGTGAGGATCATGTTGCGGCGTGGCAGGAGCGCGTCGAGTTCCGCAGTCGTTTCCACCCAGCGACTCTGGCCGATGATCGAGAGCAGGTCGAGGTAGGGGATCACCGCCGGCCAGTTGGAGAGCGCGATCACCACCTCGCCGTCGCTCGTGAAGCTGCGGTCGTTCTGGTTGGCGGAGCCGAGCAGGGTGAGGAAGATCACGCGCTCCCGCACCTCGGGGGCCAGGCCGTCGTACCACTGCTGCACCACATCGGTGCCGACATCGATGAGCGCATCGGGGTGCGGGCCGAACGACTGCACGGCTGCGCCGCGCGCGGCCACCTGCGTCATGCGCCGCGGCACGTACTGCCGCGTGAACGCCACCCACTCCTCGCGCGCCATGATGCGCCACGCCTCGCGCGACGCGATGAAGTTGGCCTTCATGTGCAGCTGCGGATTGCGACGGAACTCGAAGTCGGTGGAGTCGGGGTCGGGCGTGCGCACTGCGGCGTACTGCGCGGCGAGCTCCTCGAGCCCCGTATACACCGATGGCGGAAAGTCGAAGAGTTCGTGCAGCCACTCGTAGCGCTGCAGGGTGTTGCGCACGCCGAGCACCTTGGCGGGGATGTTCGTGACCGGCAGCTCGGAGTTGAAGAGGCCCACCTTGAGCATCCCGCCGTGCCGGTCCAGCTCCTCCTCGAGCACCTGCGAGGCGGTGAGCAGACGCCAGAGCAGCTCGCGACTGCGGGCGATGGAGCCGAACGAGCGCGCCGGGGCATTCACGTAGGCCGGCGTGATCACGAGCACGCGGCCGCCGCGCATGGCGCAGCCGAGCAGCGCGGAGCCCCAGAAGGTGCCGTTCCAGAGCGAATCGGGGATCTTGATCACCGATCCGGGTGGCATGAGCGTGTACAGGATGGCCTTGGCGACGTTGATGTCCTTCGTGTCGAACCCGGTGCCGTTCTGCAGGATCGCCGCGCGCAGCAGGCGTGGGCCGTCCTCGTCACGTGACGCGACGCGTTCATCGTAGTCGTACGCCTTCGGCTTCGGGTGCAGCGCTGCGGGGAGTCGGCTCCCGCCGAGGCCCTGCTTCTCGAGCAGGGCGCGTGCCGCATCCTTGAGCGCCAGCGCCGCCGGACCGCGCACGAGCAGCGAGCGATCCTCCCATGAGAGGTTCGCGTAGTGTTCACCCACGCCGGCACCGGTGAGCAGCGCTTCGCCACGATACGGGTCCTGCTCGGTCACGTCGTAGAGCACGATCTTGCGATGATCACGCATCCACGTGTCGGGCACGGGGAAGCCAGTGGCCAGGCGCCAGCTCCAGAAGGTGGGGTCGGCGATGTTCGTGATGCTGACGTGCACCTTCACGAGGTTGCGCAGCCACGCCTCGCCGTACTGCCGGCGCTGCGCGGTGAGCAGCGCCGAGCCCTCCACGACGGCGCGCAGCTCGGCCTGCGCGGCCGCGAGCGAATCACCCCACGCCTCGAAACCGCGCGGCAGTTCGACGCGGTGATGCATCGGGTCCTCGAGCAGCGTCATCCACAGGCTTGACTTGCGCTGCTCGTAGAAGAACTGGTCGAGCAGGATGAGGTACGTGGGCAGGCGACCGGTGCGGTCGTAGGCGCGCACGCGGGCCGTGAGCGTGGCGAGGTACGAGTGCAGCACGTGACGGAAGCTCATCTCGTCCGGATCGCCCTGGGCGTCGTAGCCGCGCACGTCGTGGATCCAGAGCACATGGTAGTCCTCCGCCTCGCGAATCGTGCGGTTGAGCTGCCACTGGAACTGCTCGTTGATCACGTACGACACTTCGTTGCCATCGTGGAACGGCTCGTTCGTCGCGCGCGTGAGCAGGGCGTCGATCTCGGCCTGCGAATCGTGCTGCTCCGGGCGCAGGGCGAACTGCAGCGGCAGCCAGGCGTAGCGCGCGCTCTGCCACTCGCGGGTGGCGTCGGCGCGCGCCTCGTCCATGAGGTCGAGCAGTTCGGAGAACACGGCGAGCGTCGGGGCGCGCGCGGCATCCGGCACCTCGCTCGCGACGTGCAGCCAGCGCAGGAACGCCCCACGCGCGAGCACGACGAACGGCGCGAGGGTGTCGTCCTTCTTGTCCTGCCCCAGCAGCCGATCGTACGGCAGCAGCACCTCGTCGAGCAGTACGCGCCGCGCCTGCTCGGCGACGCGCGCACCGAGCGGCGTGGGGGCCACGGGCAGTGGCGCGTGGCCGTCGATCGAGGACGCCGTGCCCCGCACGTCGTGCTCGCCGAGCGCGACCGCCATGGAAAACGCGAGGTCGAGCGCGTCGTGATAGCGTCGCGTTTCGCGTTCGATGGCGGGCACGGCACGATCGCCTCCGATCGCGGCGAGGCGTGCGCGCAGTGCCTCGAGTCGCTCCACGACAGCGCGGTCGCTCGCGGCCCCGCCAGCCCCGGTATGATCCATCCAGGGCACGGTGAGCCAGCGCACGTTGCGTGCCGCGTCGCGCACGGTGGACATGACGTCGCGCACGGCGGGGTGCGTGACCCGCGGCATGCGAACCGGCGACGGCTCCGTGCGCAGCGGCACGTAGTCGAGACGCGCGCGCGTCTTGCCGAGGGGCGCGTTCCGTCGCAGGGGCGTCTCGAAGCCGGCCATGAACGCGGGCTCGGCGCCGGCGAAGAGGTCCACGCGCAGCACGGTCCCGTCGCGGAAGAGGCCGCCGCGGCGCACCGGTTGCAGGAACGACATGTGCGGACGCCAGCGCTCGGTGCCGAAGTTGTAGTCGGTGCCGAAGGCCAGACGGAGGAACGGCGAGGCGAGGCGGAGGCGCGCGCCGGCGGTCGAGCGGGTGTCCAGCGAGCCGCCGTACAACTCGGCGTGCACGCCGCCGAGTCCGAGCACGCGGTTGGCCAGTTCGGTGTAGGCGCCGACGCGCGCCTCGGTCACGGCCGCCCGATCCCCGGGGCGCGACTGCACGCCCGTCACGACGCCCACAGAGGGAAGCCAGCGCAGCGGCTGGCCGAGGGAGGCCGTGGTGCCCCCCTCGTCGGGACGACGCGGCTGCGCGTCGACATGCCGGACGGCGAGCGCGTGCGCACCGAGCAGCGTTGCCGCGAAGAAGAGCGCGCGGATCGGTCGCGTGCGTGGAGTGTGTGGTGTTCGCAGGAGCATGGTGCAGATCATGAGGACGTCGTGTCCGCAGCCGACCCGATCGGGCGGCATTGCGTGAGTCGTGTGGTGTCGGGGCGTGCGCCGGCGCGCAGGTGCCACGTGCCGTCAGCGCGCGGTGTGCCCAGCGCGACCGTATCGCGGCAGGCGGGCTCGAGCCCTCGGCCCACGATGTGCGTGAGGTCCCAGAGCAGCGCGGACGCGCGGCGAATGGAGTGCCGATTGCCGAAGACGCGCTGGAACCAGCTGTCGGCGGCAAAGGCGTCGGTCACGTCCACGGTTTCGAGGCCGTCGCGCGCGAGCGGTGCGGGCTCGGCGAGTCCCGCGCGCGGCCTGTCGTGCATGCGGCGGGAGATGGTGAGCGCCCGATCGCGTCGCGAACTGTAGAGCACGATGCGGCGGGCGCGTGGCTGCAGCGCGGGCAGCAGCGTATCGGCGAATCGTGCGGCGTCGTGGTCGAGCGCGAGGAACGCGAGGGCGCGGAGTGGGGCGGCGGCGGTCGTGTCGATGCGGGAGTGACCGGCGAGCGCCTCGCTCACGAGCCGCCCGCCGAGGGAGTGGCTCGCGAGCAGCGTGTGGTCGGCACCGATCGCGTTGGTCACCTCGGCGAGCACGCGGCGGAACGTGGGCTCCGTGGCGGAGACGAACGTGGTGTCGTCTTCGTAGGCGCGCACGAACACGCTGCCGAGGCGTGGCCACGTGATGCCGGAACCGTGGGAGGGCCAGCAGAAGGCGATCCACGGCACGGGTGCGCGCGACCGCACGAGCGCGTGCACCGGTTGTGTCCAGCATTCATCGAGGCCGGTGCCGAAGCCGTGCACGTAGAGCACGGCGTAGTCGTCGGGGGCGCGCTGCATGGCCAGGCGCGCCTGCACCTGGGCACGAAATGCGTCGCGCGTCAGTCGCAGCGAATCGCGCAGCGTGAACGCGAGCGGGTCGGCGAAGGGATCGCGCACCGGCGCGCGTTCGAAGATGGCGGCGCCGTATTCGAGCGTGTCCGCGAGCGCGCGGCGGTCACGCCCGTCGTCGGTGCGCGCGCGCGCGGACACGTACCACACGGTATCCCGCACCGCGGGTGCGCCCCGTGTCCTTGCGGCGCAGGCGCCGAGCGCGCCGGTCGCGAGCATCGCGGCCAGCACCGACGGGATCGCGCGGCGTGTCCACCCGAGTGGCATGTCGCAGAAGCACGAGGAGCGGGAGCTGGCTACGTCGCCAAGGCGCCGTGACCGACCTGACGACAGGCGCTATCGGTAGCATGCGGGAGGCGACCGTCAAGGCGCAACACGCGCCGGGCCACTTTCCCGTCCGCACGAGGAGGCGTCCGCGACTCCATCGGCAGTGTTCGCGCTTTCGCGCCCCTCGCGCCTTCGCGTCTTGCGCAGTCGCAGGCGCCGCGTGGCGACTGCGCGTGCGGCGTTCAGCGCAGGCGTGCGTCGGGCTCGGGCGAGCCGTCGCTTACGGGGAGCAGTGCGTCGTGGTCGGCGTTCGTGAGCAGGCGATCGGTGCGCGCAGCACGTCTCGCCACGGCCAGCGTGCCAGCGGCGGAGGCGGCGTTGAGCACGGTCATGGGCCCGAGCACGACGGCGGCGCGGAGCAGCGCCGGCACGGCCGGGAAGATGCCGGCGCCGAGCGCAAGGCCGCCGAGCAGGGCACCGGCGGCGGCGCCCCAGGCCGCGAAGCGTGGCAGCGACAGCTCCTCGAAGCGGCGGCGGCGCGCCACGAACGCGAGCAGCGCGGCAAAGGCGACGCCGCTCAGGAAGCCGGGGATGGCCAGCGTCTGCGGCCACATGTCGAGGATCTCGCCGTGCGGATCCACGATCCCTTCCATGACCCCGCCCCCGACGATCGCCCAGATGAGCGCCCACGCGATGCCCATGCCGGCCATGCCGCGCAGGCGTCGCAGCCATTGCATTGGTGTGTTCTCCCGAAGGCCGACGGAGGTCTCGTCCGTCCGGTCGGACGGGACGCGTTCACTTTGTATCGCAAAGTAGCGCCGCCGCGCCTCGAGCGGAACCGCTGCCCGCCGACTACGCGGCCCCGAGCAGTCCCTACGTCAACGTCGCCGCCCGCGTACGTCACGCGCCGTATGCCCGGCGCGCGCCGCCGCCCCGATCCTGATGCTGCCGGCGGCTCCGCGGGTCTACCCGAGGCCCGTGCCCTGCGGGAACACTTCGTGTCAGGAGTCCGGACGTGTCTCGTTCCACCCCCTTCCGCACGCTGGCCGTGTTTGCGGCTGCCGTCCTCGCGGCGTGCAGCGACGCGCCGACCGCCGACGTCGCTCCCGAGAGCCGCTCCCCGCTGACCCAGCCCTCGCTCTCGAAGCGCATCGTGACCGAACCCACCACGGGGCCGTGGTCGC
This sequence comes from Gemmatimonas sp., assembly GCA_011390885.1. Lineage (GTDB taxonomy): Bacteria > Gemmatimonadota > Gemmatimonadetes > Gemmatimonadales > Gemmatimonadaceae > JAABRT01. The sequence goes on from JAABRO010000006.1 coordinate 97,647, forward strand.
GCATCATCGAAGGCACCACGGGCCCCGGCGCGCTCTACGCGCTGTACGTGCCGCGCGACTGGAACGGCGATGCCGTGTTCTACGCGCACGGCTTCCGCAATGCCGTCGATCCGGTCGACCTGCGCAACCAGGACAAGCGCTACGCAGTGCGCGACGCACTCGGCGCCATGGGCTACGCCGTGGCCTGCTCGAGCTACTCGCACAACGGCTTCGCCGTGAAGGACGGCGCGCAGCGCACACACCAGCTGCGTGGGCTGCTCGCCTCCGCACTCCACGGACAGCCCGCGCGCAGCTTCCTCGCCGGCCACTCGTTGGGCGGCGACATCGCGCTGGCGCTCGCCGAACGCTACCCCGACCAGTACGACGGCGCCCTGCTCCTGTGCGGCATGGTGGGCGGCTCGCTCGTGCAGACGCAGTACCTGGGGCACGTGAAGGCATTGGCCGACGCGTTCTTCCCGGGCGCGTTCCCGGGGACGGTGGAAGGCGTACCGGAAGGGACGGTGATCACGATTCCGCAGGTGGGTGCCGCGGTGCAATCGAATCCGGCTGGCCTCTACGCGATCGCCAGCAGCGCGCAGGCGCCGCTGCCGTTCTCGCCAGTCGGCAGCGTGTTCGACCCGACCAGCATCGCCTGCCAGACGCTCGTCGGCTCCCTCTGGGCCGGCCTCAGTTTCCACGCCCGCGGCATCAACGACATCGTCGCGCTCACGCCGGGCCAGTCGCCCTTCGACAACGCGAGCACGGCGTACGCCCCGAACGCCATGCCGCTGCTCCCGCCCGCGAATCTCCCGCCACTCTTCGGCTTCGCCAACGCGATGGTCACCCGCTACAGCGCCGACATCCAGTCCACCAACTACCTCTCCCGGCACTTCACTCCCACCGGCGAGCTCGGCGTGCCGGTGCTCACCATCCACAACCGCTGGGACCCGGCGGTGCCGCTCGTCCACGAGGACGAGCTGCGCGCCCGCGCCACGGCCGTGGGTGCCACCGGCAACCTGCTGCAGCGCATCGAAAACTCGTACGGCCACTGCAACATCGCACCGGGCACCGTGGTGCAGGCCTTCGAAGATCTCACCGAATGGACGGCCACGGGCACGAAGCCCGCGAACTGATCCGGGTCGTCGGCGGGCGGGGGCGGTCCCTGCCCCGCCCGCAGGCGACGGATTGCGGACGGCGCGCGCGCCAACGCTCGCGTGTGGCGCATGCTTGTCACTGCAACCGCTACTGCAGCTTGAACCAGATGAAGACGCCGCTGATCCCCACGAAGAACACGAGCCCCGCCCAGCTGAGCGCGCGCATGGCCGCGCCCGGGCGCAGCGCCTGGGGGGTCGCACTCGAGGTGATGAGCCGGAAGTTGAGGTAGCCCGCGATCGGCGCCGACAGGAACGCCATCGTGGTCACCAGATCGATGAGCCCCGTGAGCGACGCCGCGAACTTCGTGATCAGCACCAGCGCGGCGAGACAGGTGACCGCCATCCACACCGTGTACAGGCGATCGGAGCCCGCCAGCCGCGGCACCATGAGGTGCGTGCCCACCGCCAGCGCGCGCGGATAGCCGTCAATCACGGTGAGGGTGGTGGAGAACATCGTCGCGAAGGCCGCGATCGCGATCACCGGACCGGCCCACCCGCCGAGCACCTGCTTGTACACGTCGATGAGCTGCGTGGCGAATCCGCCGCTCGAGTTCTGCAGCGTGAGCCCGGAGCCGTGCATCACCATGGCACCGAGCGCCACGAAGAACAGCGCCAGCACGATCGTGAGGCCGTAGCCGAAGTTGAAGTCGAAGTGCGCCTCCTCGAGCGTGGTGCGCCGCCCCGACTCGCGGTCGCGCGCCTGGATCCAGAGCGACTGGAACACCGAGATCTCCACGGGCGCGGGCATCCACCCCATGAGCGCGATCAGGAACGGCAGCGAGGCCATCGTCCACGGCGACGGGCTCGCGTAGCCGGCCGGCGCAACCGGGCCGTGCAGCACCGCCGCGACCACGGCCACCACCGTCGCCACGGCGAGCACCGCCATGATCGCCTTCATCGTGCCATCGAGCGCCTTGTAATGGCCGCCGATGAGCAGGGCGACGCACACGCCCATCACCGTCACCGACCACATGATGGGCGGGATCACGTCGCCGAAGAAATGCTGCGCGAGTCCAGCTGTCACAAAGGTCACGCCGGCGATCGACCCCACCGCGGTCACGGCAGCGAGCGCCAGGAACGCCCAGAGGAAGGCGCTGCCCATCTGCTTGTAGCCGTCGAGCAGGTTGCTGCCGGTCGCCACGGCGAAGCGGTGCCCGTACTCGAAGAAGGGGTACTTGAGCACGTTGATGAGCAGCACCACGCCCATGAGCTGCAGGCCGAAGTCGGCACCGGCGCGCGTGGACTGCACGAGGTGCGACACGCCGATGGCGGCACCGGCCATGAGCAGGCCGGGGCCGGCGGCCTTGAGCAGCGTGAGGAACGACGACTTCGACGACATGCCACCACCCCGGGAGCACCGGTACCTGCGAGGGGAGTGCCCGGGCCGGCGGTGTCCGGTGGCGGGCGCCCCAACCTGCGGAGGGGAACGCGGCGCGGCAAGGGCGCGATGCGTCCCCGCTACGGGTGCCGCACCAGCGACGAATCCAGCATGCGCACCAGCGCCGCGCGATCGTACCGATAGGCGCTCCACTGGTTGAGCTGCACGAGCTCGTCGATCGCCTTGCGAATGGTCACCTCCGCTTCGCGTTCCGCCGGCACCACCATGTAGCGGCGACGCGGCGCCGCATCGCCCAGCGCGTGCGCGACCGCCTCCGCCACGGCGGTGGGTTCAGGATAGCGATCGTAGTTGGCCATGCCCGCCAGACGCGCGCGCATCTGCTCGGCGTACCGCGAGTCGGGGTTCGCGTCGATCGCGCGCTGGATTTGCGCGCTCGTGGTGCGACCGATCGCCGACCGGAAGTTGCCGGGCTCCACCAGGCTCACCCCTACGCCGAACGGCGCCAGCTCGGCGGCCAGCGCGTCGCCGTACGCCTCGACCGCGTGCTTGCTCATGCTGTACGCGCCCAGCAGCGCGCCCGAGAGCGTGCCGGAGATGGAGCTGATGAGCACCACGCGCCCTTTCGCCTCGAGCAGCAGCGGCGCGAACGCCTTCGTCACGCGGAAGGGCCCGAGCACGTTCACCTCGAGCAGCGACGTCATGTCGCGGTCGTCCATCTCGATGAGCGGCGCCATCGCCGCCACGCCGGCGTTGTTCACCACGCCGTGCAGCCCGCGCCCCGCGCGACGCACGAGCGCCACCGCCGAGTCGAGTTCGGCCGGCACCGTCACGTCGAGGCGCACGCCCTGCACGTTGGGAATGGCGTTGAGCTCGGCGATGTCCTCGGCGCGCCGCGCGCCGCCGTACACGAACCACCCGCGCGCCGCGAGGTGCTCCGTGATCGTGCGGCCGATGCCGGTGCTGGCGCCCGTCACGAGCACGGCGCGCGGGGCCGCAGCGTTGCCCTGCGCGGTCAGGGTGGTCGAAACCGGCGCAAGCAGCGTGGCGGCAAGCGCGAGCAGGGCGCGATGACGACGGCGCGAGGCGCGGTGCGCCAGAAAACGAGGAACGCGAAGCATGGGCACCGATCCGGGCGGAGGAGGGGAGTGAACACGGGCAACATGGCGCCGCGCCACTCCGGAATGCTATCCTCTGCAGGTTCGGCAGCCCGCGCGTCTCGGCGCGGTGCTCGCCGCCGATTCCACGTTGCCCGCCCCCGCCCGTGACCCTCCGTCCTCGCGCCCAGTGGGGTACCATCCCCTGGGCGCCCACCACCTACGGCCGCTCCGTGCTCGGCCTTCCGCTCGAGGTCTGGCGCCCCACGGGGCGATGCGACCTGCTCCTCTTCGCCGCGATTCATGGCGAGGAACCCGAGACCACGTGGGCGCTGTCCCGCGCGCTGCGTCAGCTCGCCGAGCCACCCGCGCACGCGGCCGTGGTGCTCGCGGCGAATCCGGACGGGCTCATTCGCGGTACGCGCGCGAACGCCAACGGCGTGGACCTGAACCGCAACTTCCCCACGGCGTCGTGGCGCGCCGGCACCGTCACCAGCCGCGCCACCATCGGCGATCCGAGCGATGTGGTGCTGGGCACCGGCTCGGCACCCGGCTCGGAGCCCGAGACGCAAGCACTGCTCGCGCTCATTGCCGAACTTCGCCCCGACGCCGTGATCGCGCTGCACGCGCCGCTCGCCTGCATCGACGACGCCAACGGCAGTGCGCTCGGGCAGCGGCTCGCCGACCGCACCGGCATGCCCTTCGTGCGCGACGTGGGCTACGACACGCCCGGCTCGTTCGGCTCGTGGGGACAGGAGCATGGCGTGCCCGTGATCACCTACGAGTTTCCCGTCATCGCCACCGAGGACACCATGCAGCTGCACGTGCCGGTGATGGTGGAGCTGCTCACCGGCACGCTGCCATGACCGCCGCCCCGAGCCGACCGTGACGCTCAACTACATCTGGCTGGCGTTCTTCCTCGTCTCGCTGGTGGTGGGGCTGGTCAAGCTCATCGGCGGCGACACGGCCGTGTTCGGCGCGATGACGCAGGCCACCTTCGACTCCGCGAAGACGGGCTTCGAGATCTCGCTCGGTCTCACGGGCGTGCTCACGCTGTGGCTCGGCCTCATGAAGGTGGGTGAGGCCGGTGGCGCGATCGGGGTGCTGGCGAAGGTGGTGAGTCCGTTCTTCCGTCGGCTGTTTCCGGAAGTGCCGAAGGACCATCCGGTGCTCGGCTCGATCATCATGAACTTCTCGGCGAACATGCTGGGGCTCGACAACGCGGCCACGCCGCTCGGGCTCAAGGCCATGAACGAGCTGCAGACGCTCAACCCCGACAAGGAAACGGCCACCAACGCGCAGATCATGTTCCTGGTGCTGAACACCTCGGGGCTCACGCTCATCCCGATCAGCATCATGGTGTACCGCGCGCAGCTCGGGGCGGCGAACCCGGCCGACGTGTTCCTCCCGATCCTGCTCACCACGTACTTCGCCACGCTGAGCGCCCTCATCGGCGTGGCGCTGGTGCAGCGCATCAACCTGTTCGACCCGGTGCTGCTGGCGTGGCTGGTGGGCACCACCGGCGTGATCGGCGCGCTGGTCTATACGTTCGCGGGCATGGAGCAGGAGCGCGTGCAGGCGATCTCCAACGTGGTTGCCAACGTCACGCTCTACGGCGTGATCTCGGCGTTCCTGCTCATGGCGCTGGTGCGCAAGGTGAACGCATACGAGGCGTTCATCGAGGGCGCCAAGGAAGGGTTCCAGGTCGCCATTCGCATCATTCCGTATCTCGTGGCGCTGCTCGTGGCCATCGGCGTGTTCCGCGCCTCCGGCTCGCTCGACCTGCTCACGCAGGGGCTTGCGAAGCTCTTCGCCGTGTTCGGCATCGACGATCGCACGATTCCCGCGCTCCCGACGGCGCTCATGAAGCCGCTCTCCGGCAGCGGCGCGCGCGGCATGATGGTCGACGCCATGGAGACGTACGGCGCGGACTCGTTCGTGGGCCGGCTCGCGTCCACGTTCCAGGGGGCGACCGACACCACGTTCTACATTCTCGCGCTGTACTTCGGCTCGGTGGGCGTGCGCAAGACGCGCCACGCGATTGCGATGGGACTGTTCGCCGACTTCGTGGGCGTGGTCGCGGCGATCACCATCGCGTACATCTTCTGGGGCTGACACGGCGCGTTCGATCGTGGCACGCTGATCCGACGCAGCGCGCTGGGGCTCCCGACGAGGAGGGACCACGCCATCCCCCAAGCGGGGGATGGCGCTTTCGGTCAGTCTACCCGATGTTTCGTCATGCGCCGCATTGGGTGGCGCACGCACGCTGCCACGGGAGAGGGACCATATGCCGTCGTCGCCGGACACCGCTGCGACGACGCCCGTCACCCCGACGGCGGAGCTGACCGAGCGGGACGGCACGCTCGTGGCCGTGCTCGCCGGCACCTGGACCATCGAGCGCGACACACCGCGCTTCGAACCGCGCGCCGAGACATCGGCCGGTTCGCGCGCCATCGACCGCTTGGCGTTCGACACGACCGCGCTCGGCAGCTGGGACAGCAGCCTGCTCGTGTACCTGCGGCAGTGCGAAGACTACTGCGAGACGGCCAACGTCACGCTCGACACCGCTGCGCTGCCGGCGCCGGTCACCCGGCTGCTCGCGCTCGCCCGCGCCGTGCCGGAGCGCTCGGCCGACATCGAGACACCGACGGTGCCACGCCTCGCGCGCCTGGGCGTCGCCGGACTGCGTGTGTGGGACGACGCAATGACGATGGCCACCTTCACGGGAGAAGTGGCGACCGCCATTGCCGACCTGCTGCGACGTCGCGTGCGCATGCCGTGGCGCGCGTTCTGGGTCGTGGTGCAGTCCAACGGCGGCGGCGCGCTGCCCATCGTGACGCTCATCGCGCTGCTCGTGGGCGTGATCATCGCGTTCCTCGGCGTGGTCGTGCTCAAGCGGTTCGGCGCCGGCTACTACGCGTCGTACCTCGTGGGCTTCGGGATGCTGCGGGAGATGGGTGCGCTCATGACCGGGATCATCATGGCCGGCCGCACCGGTGCCGCGTTCGCCGCCGAACTCGGCAGCATGAAGATCACCGAGGAGATCGACGCCTACGTCACGCTGGGCGTGTCGCCCGTCGAGCACCTCGTGCTGCCGCGCGTGCTCGGCCTGTTCGTGATGATGCCGCTGCTCACCATCTACGCCGACGCCGTCGGCATCGCGGGCGGCATGCTCGTGACCATCGGCATGCTCGACCTCTCGGCCACGCAGTTCATCGGTGGGCTGCTCACGGCGGTCTCGCTCGGCGATGCCGTCCTGGGCGTGCTCAAGGGCACGATCTTCGGCCTCATCATCGGGCTCGCCGGCTGCATGAAGGGACTGCAGACCGGCTCGGACGCCGGTGCGGTGGGGCGCTCGACGACCTCCGCCGTGGTGCTCGGCATCACGCTCATCATCGTGGCGAATGCCGTGATCGACTGGCTCGCAGCGCTGCTCGAGGTATGATGACCGTGCCAGCCGCCGAGTCCACCGCGAGCGGGACGCCAGCCATCGAGGTGCAACACCTCACGATGCGCTACGGCTCGCTGATGATCATGGAGGGGCTCGACTTCTCGATCGCGCGCGGCGAGGTGTTCGTGATCATGGGCGGCAGCGGCAGCGGCAAGAGCACGCTGCTCAAGCACCTGATCGGCCTCAAGCCGCCCTCCGACGGCACGATCCTGCATGACGGCGAGGACTTCACCACGGCCGACGCCGCGGGACGGAAGCGACTCCTCCGGCGCATGGGCGTGCTCTACCAGAACGGGGCGCTCTGGAGCGGCCTGACGCTGGCGGAGAACGTCGCGCTGCCGCTCGAGGAGTTCACCGCGCTCGATGCGCCCGCCATTGCCGACCTGGTCGCGCTCAAGCTCGCCCTCGTGGGACTGCGCGGGTTCGACGCGTTCTATCCGTCCGCCATCAGCGGTGGCATGCGCAAGCGCGCCGCCCTCGCGCGCGCCCTCGCGCTCGACCCCGATGTGCTCTTCCTCGACGAGCCCTCCTCGGGACTCGACCCGATCAGCGCCAGCCGGCTCGACGACCTCATCCTCGAGGTGAACGCGAGCCTCGGCACCACGATCGTCGTGGTGAGCCACGACCTCGAAAGCATCTTCCGGATCGCCGACCGTGCGCTCTTCCTCGACATCACCACGAAAACCATGACTGCCCTCGGCGATCCGTCCGCGCTGCGCGACAACCCGCCCAACGAGGAAGTCCATCGGTTTCTCACGCGCAGCAGCGAGGGCCTCCCATGAGCATTCGCGCCAACCCGAAGGCGATCGGGCTGTTCCTGATCGGCGCGCTCGTGCTCGCCGTCGCGGGCGTTGCCACGCTCGCCTCCACCACGTGGTTCCAGCAGCGCTCCACGTTCATCAGCTTCTTCCAGGAGTCGGTGAACGGCCTGGAGGTGGGTGCCCCCGTGAAGTTCCAGGGCGTGCCGATCGGCACGGTCACGCGGCTGCTCATCCAGATCGACCAGCGCGACAAGACGTTCCAGGTGCCGGTGGAGTTCGCCGTGGACCTCACACAGCTCACCACGCCGATGGGCAGCTACGTGAACCTCGCGGACACCACCGTGCTGCGGCAGGAGATCGCCAACGGGCTGCGCGCGCAGCTGCAGATGGAGAGCATCGTGACGGGCATGCTCTACGTCGAACTCAGCTACCGCTCCGACTCCACGCCGCCCGAGCTCGAATCGCGCGCCACGCGATACCCCGAGATTCCCACGTCGCCCTCGCTCATGGCGGCGCTCGGCACGGGCGCCGGCAGCCTCGTCGCGGACATGCTCACGGTGCTGCGCCAGATCAACGGGCTGCTCGCCGACATCAACATGCCGGAGATCAACCAGGCCGTGGTGGCGTCGGCGAAGTCCATCCAGGAGCTGGTGGCGGCGCCCGAGATTCGCGAGGCGCTGCGTCAGATCCCGGGCGCCACCGCCCAGCTCAATCGCACGATGTCGGAAGTGGAACAGCTCGCGGCGCGTGCGAACGCGGCCATCGATCCGATGGAGGCGCAGATCACGGGCACCACGACCGAGGCCATCGAGACGCTCAAGGCGCTTCGGCGCACGCTCGACGACATGCGCGGCCTGCTGTCCGCCGACGGTGGCACCGGCTACGCGCTGCAGGGTGCCCTGACGAGCATGCAGGAAGCCGCCGAGGCGCTCAGCCTGCTCATCAAGTCCCTGGAGCAGAACCCCGACATGATGATTCGCGGCAAGAAGCCGCCGGAGCGGAAATGATGCCTGGCTTCACACGCACCACGCGCGGACCGCTCACGCGCGGGTTGCTCGCGCACGGACTGTTCACGCTCGGACTGCTGTCGCTCGCGGGGTGCTTCTCACTCGCGCGCACGTCACCCGCGCTCTCGCAGTACGTGCTTGGCGGTGCGCTCGTGAGCGCAGAGGCCGTCCCGACACCGGGCGCGGCGACGGCAGACGCGCCGCTGCTCATGATGGGACTGCGGCGCATCGAGCTCGCGTCCTACCTAGCCACGCCGGCGATCGTGGTGCGCCGCGGCGCGCACCAGATCGTGACATCGGAGTTTCACCGCTGGGGTGAGGAGCTGGGGGCCGGCATCAACCGGACGGTAGCCGCGCACCTGTCGAGTGGCCCGGGACGCGTGGCCGTGGACGTGGCGCCGTGGCCGGCGCGGTCGCAGCATGACGTGCTCGTGCGCCTGCGCGTCTCCCGCTTCGAGGGGATCGAGGATTCGCTCGCGAACTCCGCGGGCGTGCACGTGCAGATCGCGTGGGACGTGCTGCGTCCGGAAGACGACTCCCTGCTCGCGCGCGGCGTGACGGACTATCGGGACGGACGCTGGACGCCGGGTGACTACGGCAGCCTCGTGCGGGAGCTCGATGCCGCGCTCGTGCAGGTTGCGCGGGAGCTGCGCGAGCGGCTCGCCGCGCTCCCGGACCGTCGGGTACTGACACCTCCCTGATCGTGCGGTAGGTTCACGCATGTCCATCACACGATTCCGAGCGCGTGCATGGCGTGCGCGGCGCCTGTGGCCCACGCTGACCGGCGCGCTGCTGCTGTGCGCGCCACTCGCCGCCGCATCGGCGCAGGCGGGCACATCGCTCCGCGTGGGCGACCGCGTGCGCGTGTCGCGTCCCGGCCCCACGATCGGCACGCTCACCGCGGTCGACGAAGGCACACTCGTGCTGCAGCGCGCGGACGGCGTGACCGTGAGCATCGCGCGCAGCGCGCCCACGCGCATCGCGGTGAGTGACGGACCCGGTCCGTGCGACGGGCGCGCGCGCGTGGCGTGCGTGCTCGGCGGGGCGGTGGCCGGTGGCCTGCTGGCGTTCGGCACCATGTATGCCCTCGAACCCGCCACCAGCGACCTGCCGTCACCGATCACCTACTACAGCGCACCAATCGGTGCACTGGTGGGCGCGCTCGTGGGTGCGAAGGTGGGCGGCGAACGGTGGCGCGCGGTCGCGTTGCCGATGCAGCTCGGCATCGCGCCCGGCGTGTCCGACGCGGGCGTGCCATGGCGCGTGGCCGGCCTGCAGATGCGGCTCACGTTCTGATCCTCGTCGCACATCGACTCCAACACCCAGACACAGCATGCCCTTCACGGCCGACTACCTCGCCCAGGAACCCACGCGCGCCGTCGTGGACGGCACGCCCGGCCTCACGCTGCTCGAGTTCGGCGCACCCGACTGCGGGTTCTGCCGCGCGATCCAGCCCGCGCTCGAGCGCGCGCTCGCCGACAGCGATGCGGCGCACCTCAAGATCGAGGACGGCGCCGGCCGCCCGCTCGGCCGCTCGTTCGGCGTGAAGCTGTGGCCCACGCTCGTCGCCATGCGCGATGGCGCCGAAGTGGGGCGGCTCGTGCGACCGGGGCGCGAGGCGGAGATCCGAACGCTGCTGCAGACGCCGTAGAAGCGCCGCTCCGGCGCGTCAGCGCGTGCGCACCTCGAGCACGTCGCGTCCGTTCACCGCGACACCGGCGCGCCGAGTCACCGCACGAGTGCCGGCCGACGGCCACGTGACCTCCACGTCCACGCGGCCGCCCTCGGGCAATCCGATGTGCACCGCCACGTCGGACTGCGCGTCGTAGCCCGAGCCGGCATCCACGAGCCGAGTGGCGAGCAGCCGTCGCGTGCCCGCGGCGTAGACGCGCACTTCGGCGCCCGCGCGCGTGGCCCGTCCACGGGCGTCGAGCACGCGCACCTGCAGCGAGCGCCGTGCCACGTCGGCCGGCAGCACGTTCGCGAACACGGTGTGCGGCCCCTGCCCCGTGAGCGCGAGATCGGCGGTGCCGTTGCCATCGAGATCGGCCCACTGCACGCCGTGGTCGGCGGGGATCGCGGCGAGCACCTCCGGGATCACGTTCACGAAGCGGCCATCCACCTGGCGGTACAGGTAGTCGGGCCAGTTGCGCCCCTGCGTGACGGTGCCGTTGAGGTACAGGTCGAGCCGGCCGTCGTGATCGAGGTCGGCGAGTGCGCAGCTGTCGTAGCGTCCGTCCACCGCCATGCCCCACGCGGTGCCTGCGTCCAGCCAACGACCTTCGTCGCGCGCGAGGAAGAGCCCCGGCGGTCCGTAGTTGGCCGTGATCACGTCGAGGCGCCCGTCCCCGTCCACGTCGGCCACACACGGGCGCACCGTGCCGTGCGTGGCCTCGCGCGGTGTGCGCCCGCCCCAGGCGAGCCCCCACGCGTCGGCCACGTCGGTGAAGCGCCCGCCATCGTTGCGGAACACGCCGTTCGCATCGCCGTCCATGTTGCCCACGATCACGTCGAGGTCGCCGTCGGCATCGAGGTCGGCCCACACGGCGCCCACGCTGCGCCGCGCATCGTCGAGTCCCACCGCAGCCGCGATGTCCGTGAAGCGGCCACCGTCGTTGCGGAACAGCATGTTCGCGCGGTCACGAAAGGCCACGAACAGGTCGAGGTCGCCATCGGCATCGACGTCCACCCACACGGGCTGGCGCACCGCGCCGGCCTCGAGCTGCAGAGCTGCGGTGACCGTCACGTCGGTGAAGCGCCCACCCTCGTTGCGCATGAGGCGCAGCGCCGAGCCGGCGCCGGGGGCGAAGCCCAGCAGCAGGTCGGGGTCGCCATCGGCGTCCATGTCACCGAACGCCGCGGCACGGGTGGCGCGCGCGTCGGCGAGTCCGGCGTCGGCCGCGACCTCGGCGAAGGTGCCACCGTCGTTGCGATAGAGCCGGTTGGGCGTGCCGTTGAAGCCCACGAAGAGGTCGAGGTCGCCATCGCCGTCCACGTCGGCCAGTGCATTCACGAGCGAACCCGGCGCGGCGAAGAGGGTGGGCTGCAGCGGGCGCAGCGTGACGGGGGGCTGCAGCGCGCCGAGCGGCACGAGGGCGGCAACGAGCGCGACGGGGAACGCGAGGAGGCGAGGCATGGCCTATGGTGCAGCGCGAGGGCGGGCCCCGCCAGCCGTTGACGCGCGCCTCCGCCCGCGTGCACCTTCGCGCGGTGCGTACCCCGAACCTCCTCCCGCTGCGGTTGGCCGTCGCCACCGCGCTGGCCGTGTCCTCGGCGCTGGCGGCGCAGGGCACCTCGCCGCCCGCCACGCAGCAGGCGTCGCCCATGGTGGAGACGACGCGCGCGCACGAGCGCCTCACGCCGCGCTCGCTCGACGGCGACACGCTCTCGATTGCCGGCCCCGCCGGCCGGCCTGTCGTGCTGTTCGTGCCGCGCGCGGCGCGGCAGCGACGCGACGTGCACCTCGTGGTGCACTTTCACGGCGCCGCATGGCTGCCGCAGCAGGCCGTGCACGCGCTCGGCGACGGCACCGTGGCCGCCGTCGTGAACCTTGGCGCGGGGTCGGGCGCGTATCATCGCGCGTTCAGCGATCCGGCCGTGCTCGACTCGCTGCTCGAGGGCGTGTCCCGCGCGGTGGCGGCGATCACCGGCACGAGTGCGCACGTGTCACGTCTCACGCTGTCGGCGTACTCCGCCGGCCACGGCGCCGTGCGTGTGATCCTGCGCGAGCCCAGGCACGCCGCCCGCGTGCACGGCGTGCTCCTGCTCGATGGCATGCACACGAGCTACGTGCCCGAGGGCACGCCGCTCGCCAACGGCAGCGCACTCGATACCACGAACCTCACTGCCTTCGCCGACTTCGCGCGGCGCGCCGTGCGCGGCGAGACACGCTTTCTCGTGTCGCACTCCACCATCTTTCCCGGCACCTACGCGAGCACCACCGAAACCGCCGACTGGCTGCTCGCTGCGCTCGACCTGCGCCGCGCGCCGGTGCTCGCGTGGGGACCACGTGGCATGCAGCAGCTCTCCGAGGCACGTTCCGGTGGCTTCACGCTGCTCGGCTTCGCCGGCAACAGCGCCCCCGATCACGTGGACCAGCTGCACGCCTTGCCCGAACTGCTCGCCCGACTGCTCGCGCCCCTGTAGCCCATTCCGTGCACACCATGTCCGCGCTCTTCACACCATTCCCGCTGCGCAGCGTCACGCTGCGCAATCGCGTGGGCGTCTCGCCCATGTGCCAGTACTCCAGTACCGACGGCTTCGCGAACGCGTGGCACCTCGTGCACCTCGGCGGCTTCGCCACGGGCGGGGCCGGCCTCGTGATCAGCGAGGCTGCGGCCGTGCTGCCCGAGGGGCGCATCAGTCCGCATGACCTCGGTATCTGGCGCGACGAGCACGTGCCCATGCTGCGCGAGATCACCACCTTCGTGCGCGCGCAGGGGGCGGCGATCGCAGTGCAGCTCGCGCATGCGGGGCGCAAGGCGAGCACGAAGCGGCCGTGGGAAGGCTCGGGCACGGTGCCGCCAGCGGACGGCGGCTGGACGAACGTGATGGCGCCGAGCGCGCTGCGCTTCAGCGACACGTACCCGGAACCCGTCGCCCTCGACCTCGACGGCATCACGCGCGTGATCGAGGCCTTCCGCGACGCCGCGCGACGCTCGTTCGACGCCGGCTTCCAGGTCATCGAGCTGCACGCGGCGCATGGCTACCTGCTGCACGAGTTCCTGTCCCCGCTCAGCAACCGGCGCACCGATGCGTACGGTGGTCCGTTCGAGAATCGTGTGCGCCTGCTGCGCGAGGTGACCGCGGCGGTGCGCTCGGTGTGGCCCGACGAGCTGCCGCTCCTCGTGCGCATTTCGGCCACCGACTGGGCCGAGGGCGGCTGGACGGCCGAGGACTCCGTGCGCCTCGCGCGCCTGCTGCTGCCGCTCGGCGTGGACCTCATCGACTGTTCGTCAGGCGGGCTGGTGACGCACCAGCAGATTCCGGTGGGTCCGTCGTATCAGGTGCCGCTCGCCGAGCAGGTGCGCCGCGAGGCCGGCATCGCCACGGCCGCCGTGGGGATGATCACCGAGCCGCAGCAGGCCGAGGCGATCGTGGCGAGCGGCCAGGCCGACCTGGTGCTCATGGCGCGCGAGCTGCTGCGTCACCCGCACTGGCCGCTGTCCGCCGCGCACGCGCTCGGCGCCGACGTGGCCTGGCCCCGGCAGTACGAGCGCGCGCGGCCGCGTTGAGGAGTCAACCTCGCCGAATCCCGGAGTGGTAAAACCGTAAATACGGTTTCATATTTCAGAAATGAAGACCAGCCTCGATCTTCCCGACGAACTCTACCGTCAACTGAAGGCCAAGAGCGCGCTGCAGGGCCGCACGGTCCGTGAGGTCGCCACGAGCCTCTTCACCGCATGGGTCGAGGACAGGCTTCCCGCGTCGTCGCTTGCAGTCGATGAAGCGCTCGAGCCGAACTCGCCGCCAGCGGCGACGCCCTCCGAGGGCCGCTCTCCGGCAACCGCTCCCCCACCTGCGCTCGATGCGGCACGGCAAGCGTGGCTCCAACAGTGGCGCTCGATGTCAGCGAAGGTCTCGCAGGCCATGCACGGCGAAGCGGGCCTCGTGGAGTCACTGGAGCGGGATCGACGATGAAACCGGATCGCATCGAGCACGCCGGGGTCACGCTTGACGCGTCGGTCTGGCTGGCGGCCATGTCGCCCGAAGAGCCCGCCCATCGTGAGAGCGCGCGAGCGCTGGAGCGCGTGTTCACCAGCGGACTCGCCATTCACCAGCCGGGCCTCTTCGTGATCGAGGTGTGCGCCACGATCGCCCGGCGCACCCGCGACGTGGCGCTGGCAGAAGACATGGGACACCTCGCGCTCACGTTGCCGGGGCTCGTGGTGCACGAGCTCGACCATCGACTCGCCGCACGCGCGAGTCGCATCGCAGCACGAGCCGCGCTGCGCGGTGCGGACGCGGTCTACGTCGCGACGGCGCAGCGGGCCGGTACCACGCTCCTCACCCTCGACCGCGAACTGCTGGTTCGGGGCGAATCGGAGGTCTCGTTGAGTCGGCCCGCGGAGTGGAGCTGACCCTCACCGCCCTCAGGGCACCACGCGCGCCGGCGGCACGACCTTGATGCCGTCCGCGAACGTGGCCGTAAGCAGGTACAGCAGCTTGGTGCTCGGCAGCGCCGTGGAGGCCAGCGCATACTCGGTGAGCTGGTGCGCGCCCGAGGCGCGTGATCCGCCGATGGCGATGCTGGGAATCTTTCGCACCACGCCCACGTTCGCGTCGGTCGCACCCGTCGGCACCGCCTCGCGCGCGCCGGGCATGCCCACGCTGATGCCAAGCGCGCGGTTGATGTCCACCGCCGTCTGCACGAGCGGATGGGCGCGTGCTCCTTCGAGCTGCTTTTCGGTGCCACCCGCCTGGTTCTTCTGGTCCACCTCCACGCGCAGCCCCACCTTCATCTCGTCGGCCACCTGCTGCGTGACGCGCGTGATCGTGCGGTCGAGCGAGTCGAGCAGCACGGGGTCAGGGCTGCGCAGGTCCACGGTGAAGTAGAGCTCCTGCGGGATCGAGTTGAAGATCTCGCCGCCGTGCACCTGGCCGATGTTCATGACCGCGCCATCAGGGAGGGCCGGAAACTCGAGCGCATAGAGGCGTTCGATCGCCTCAGCAACGGCGCGCACCGGCGTGGGCTTGCCGCGCGAGGCGAGCGTGTGCGAGCCGGGACTGGTGAACACGTACTTGGTCCAGTAGATGCCGAGCGCGCCGTACGATACCGCGCCGAACGCGCCGTCGGGCACGATGAGCAGGTCGGGCGCCGGGTTGTGGTCGAGCCAGTAGGCCATGCCCTTGAGGCCGAGCTCCTCCTGCACCGTGCCTATGAAGATGATGTCACCCTTGCTGGTGAACTTCGTGGCGTTCATGGCGCGCAGCGCGGCGAGCATGTTGGCCACGCTGGCGGTGTTGTCTCCCACGCCGGGTGCGAAGAGTGTATCGCCCACACGGCGCACCTTGCCGCTGCTCACCTCGGGGCCGAACACGATGTCCATGTGCGCGGCGATGGCGATGGTGGGGCCGCCGCCCGTGCCCTTGCGAATGCCGGTCACGTTGCCGATGGAATCGACGGAGACCTGCAGCCCCTCCTGCTCGAACACCTGCTTCACGTAGGCGCCGCGCGCCTGCTCGAGCTTCGACTTGCCGGGGAGCTCGGCAATGCGGATCCACTCGTCCACCTGCTGCGGGAAGCGCTGCTCGAGCAGCGTGAGCGCCGATTTCACATCGGGGCGCTCCATGATCGCGGGGTCCCAGCTGGTGGGGTAGCTCGGCTGGGCGGCCGCGGGGCGCGAGGCGGCAGCGACGACGGCGAGCGTGGCGAGCAGGCGCGTGGCAGCGCGAGACATGGGGGGCAGACGCATGGCGGGACGGGCAGGAGGGAGGTGACCGATCCACGCAACTTCGCACGCGCGCGGAGCCGGCGCCACGCCGGGCTGCCACCGCTTATGGCGCGCCGTCGCGCTCGAGAAACGCCCGCACCGGCACCAGCGAGCGCGCCGGCGCCTCTTCGAATGCCACGTGCCCGAGCCCCGGCAGGCGCACCACGGTGACATTTGGGAGCAGCCGTTCGTAGTCGGCCGCATTCGCCACCGGAATCATGCCGTCGTCCTCGCCCCACAGCACCAGCGTGGGAGCGGTGATGCTCGCGAGGCGCGCCTCGGGGTTGGTGAGCACGGTCTGGCGCAGCCGCGCCAGCATGGCCTCGCGGTTGCCGGGCGCGAGCATGAGGTCGTGGTAGCGGCGGGCCACGGTGTCGTGCATCGCCTCGGGATTCGCGTATGCGGGCGCGAGGTTGGCGCGCAGCAGCGGGGCCGGCAGCACCCAGCGCATGACGCCGAGCACGGCCGGCACCTCGGCGGGCGTGTCGTACTCGAAGCCGGGGCTCGCGAAGCCATCGGGCGCCACGAGCACGAGTCGCTCCACGCGCTCGGGGTGCTCAGCGGCGAACGACCACGCGAGCCGTCCACCCATGGAGTGCCCCACCAGCGTCACCCGGTCGAGCTCGAGCGAGTCCAGCAGCGCGCGCAGGAGACGCCGGGAGCGTGCGTCCCCGTAGTCGCCGGTGGGTTCCGGCCCGGTGAGGCCGTGCCCCGGCACATCGAAGCGCACCACGCGGTACGTGGCGCGGAGCGCCTGCGTCCACCCGTCCCAGGTGTGCAGGCTCGCGCCGAGGCCGTGCACGAGCACGATCGCCGGCGCATCGCGCGGCCCCTCGTCGCGCACGTGCAGCCGCACGCCGTCCACGAGGCGCAGGTCGGCGGGCGAGGCGAGGTACCGGGCTTCGAGCGCGGCGCGGTCGCGATCGGGGGTGTAGAGCGCTGCCCCGCTCGCGGCCACGACGAGCGCCGCGAGGGGGAGCAGCAGACGACGACGGGACGGCACGCGGCCTCAGCTGCCCCGGAAGCCGAAGCGGCGTCCGAGCTCGCCGAGATTGCCGAAGCGCTGGTTCACGATCGAGTTGTAGATCGACCCGAAGGTGTAGCCGATGCCCACGTTCATGTTGTAGCGGAAGTTCGTCTGCAGCTGCTGGCGCTGCGTGAGGATGTCGCGCTCCGACTGCTCCGCACCGGCGATGTAGATCTGGTCGCGCACGCGCGAGGCCGAGCCGCGCAGGTTGAGCGAGAAGCCGCGGCCGAGGCGCAGGTCCATGAAGCCGGAGACGGTCACGTGGTTGCGCTCGGGATCGTGGAGATAGTGCGATCCCTCGAGCGAGACGTTCGTGTTGCCCCACTTCTGGCGCTGCGTGAGCGCGAGCAACAGGGTGTGATTCCACCGCGTTTCGGCGTCCTCACCGAACACCGTGGTCTCGTAGTAGCGGTAGTAGTTGGGCCCCACGTAGTAGAGCGCGGTGAGCTGCCGGCTCGTGGCCTCGGTCCACGGGAAGTAGTTGTACTCGATGGCCGGCGAGACGCGCACGGCCAGCTTCTGGTTGAGCACCTCGCTGAAGCCCACGGAGAGCTTCGTGCCGACGGTCCAGTGCGCGTTGATCGTGCGGCCGATGAGCGCGTTCGTGTTGGCGGCGCGCTGGAGGACGGCCACGTCGACCGTGTCACGCCCCCCGGGGGCGTTCTCGTTCGCCACGAAGAGCTTGAAGTCGCGCTGGTTGTAGCTCGCCGTGCTGCCGATGTTGATCTTCCAGAGGTCGGTGGTGCGCGCCGCGGACAGCGACGAGGACAGGTTGGTGTTGCGCACGAGCTGCTCGCCCGAGGCCGACACGTTGCCGTCCACGCGATACACCCAGAGGTTCCAGCGATCCTTGACGGCACGCGGGTTGAGCGAGGGCGCGACCACGCCGTTCGCGAGCGAGAGGCGCATGCGCGAGGCGATCGGCGTGCGCGCCACGTACGGCGCGAGGCCGAGCTGGAAGGTGCGCAGCAGGTCGCGCCGCACGCGATCGTCGGCGTCGTTGGGGAGCGTGGTGACCGCGAGCGTGTCCACCTTGCCGGTGAAGTTCTTCTGGCCGAGGAAGTTCACCGTGAGTTCACGACCGCCGTTGCCGGCCGCGAGCGACGTGAGCAGGAGATGCACGTCCGCATCCATGCGGTCGCGCACCCAGTTCACGAAGCCCATTTCCTGCACGAAGAAGTTGCGGTCGCAGCCGGGGATGTAGCCCTGGCAGTCCAGGAACACCCGCAGCGACTTCTCGAGCAGGCTGTCGGGGAGCACTTCGGGAGCGGGGCCGCCGGCGCGCATCACGGCGCGGGGCAGCGGCGGCGTGTTGGGATCCGCGGCATTGGCCGCCCGCACCGGCGGCACCGGCGGCTCGGTTGGGGGCTGCTGGGCATGGGCGCGCATCGACAGCGTCGTCGAAGCCAGCAGGAGCATCAGGAAGAAACGCATGAACAGAGCGTGAAGGAGCGAGTCGTTGGCGGCGTGGTGGTCCACGCGGGAGCCCCCGAGTTCAGGGGCCCAGCGGCACATACGCACAACAGACTCGGACCGTTCGGTCCAAGTTTCATTCCCGCTTATGGAACGCTATCCCGGGGCCTACCGCGACCAGATCACGATGCTGCCGCAGGCGCCGGCCGCCGAGGTGTCGGCGTAGTTCTGAAACTCCGGCGGAGCGGTGCCGGCGGCGTACACCTCGATGCCCACGAGGTCCTTCGGCGCCACGAAGAGGTCGAGGTCGTTGGCGCTCAACCCGTTCATCATCGCCCCGTTCAGGAACACCGTCGGGGCGCAGCGCTCGGCGAAGATCCCGCGCATGAGGATCTGCGCGTCCGGATTCGTGCCGCCGTCCCAGTACACGCCGGGCACGGCGCGGAAGAGGTCGGAGGTGAGCTGCGGCTGCCGGCGCGCGATGTCCTGCGCCGTGAGGTAGCGCCCCTGCCCCGTGCGCCGTCGCTCCTCGAAGGCGATCAGGTTGGCGGTACCCAGCCGCCCAGCCGTCACGCGCACGGTGTCGATCACCGACGCCAGCGTGGCCAGGGAGAACTCCACGGGCGGCGCGCCGTCCACCACGTCCACCACCCGCCGCTCGGGGTAGTGCCCCACGGCCCGCACCTCGAGCGCGCGTGTGCCGGTGGGGGCCTCCGCCAGCGACCAGTTGCCGTTCGCATCGGCGCGGGCCACCGGTCCGTCCACCACCGACACCTGGGCACCGGCCAGCGGCTTGCCACCGACCGCGGCCACCACACGCCCGCTCAGGCGCCCGCTGCCAGTACGCATGCGCCGCGGCAGGAGGGTGGTGGTGTCGGCGGTGGCAGCCTTCTGCGCGGGCGTGGGCGGCACGAGCGTGATGCGCGCCTCGCCCACGTACAGTTCGCGGCGCAGAAAGCCGCCGGCCGGCATCTGCACCTCCACCGGATCGGTGCCCACCTCGCCTCGGCTCGCCGACAGCACCACGCTCCCCGGGCTCGGCACGTCGCACAGGGCGAACCAGCCGGCGGCGGTGGTCGTGACCTCGCGACGTGGACGGCGCCGCGTCATGCCGGTGCGCGCGAACGACAGCTCGAGCCACTCGGCGCCCACGGTCACCCCCGCAGCGGCCGTGCGATCGCGCGCGTCTCGCACCACCCCGACCACCACGCCGCCGGCATCGGCCGAGGTGCTGCTGCCGCAGACGGCGGCGCGAAAACGGGCCGGCGACGGAATGGCGAGGTCAACACGCACGGAGGCCTCGCCGGGCGCGATCACGAGCGCGCGCGCGATCGGCTCCAGGCCGAGTGAGTCGAGCAGGGCGTGATGGAAGCCCAGCGTGTAGCGGCCGGTGGGCACGTCCCGGAACTCGAAGAGGCCGGCGTTGTCGGCGAGTACGGACTGGCCGTAGGTGCCGTCGCGGTCGTCGGCCACCAGCTGCACGAGCGCACTCCCGAGCGGCGCGGCGGTGAGGCTGTCGTGCACCACGCCGCGCACGGTGGCGAGCGCAGGCTGTGCCTCGGCGCGCCCGGCGGCGAGCGAGAGCATCGTGGCGAAGACGGCCGCAACAAGGCGGCAGCTGTCGGAACGCGAGCGGTTGAGGCGCAGGGTCGGTGGGGGTCGGGGATGAAGTGGGAAGATACGAAAAACCCCCAGCCGAAGCCGGGGGTTCGTCGTGGTATCCGGTCCGACTCAGCGGTTGAGCGTGTTGTCGAGGAAGGGACGGTTGGTGGCAGTGGTCGACGTGATGGTGATGTCGCCGCGCGCGGTGATGGTGTACACGCGGCCTCCCGAGAACGAGACGCCCGTGCGGGAGACCGCATTCGTGGTGGCGCCGGTGTAGCGCGTGAAGAGATTGTAGAGCCCCGGCGGCACGGCCACGAACGCCCCGCCCGCCTTGTACGCCACCGCATCGCCGACCGAGAGTTCCGTGCTGCCGGCGGTCTGGTCGAGGATCACCATCCGCATGGGATTGGCGTTCGAGATGGCATTCACGAAGCGCACGTACGCCACGGAGAAGTCGATCTCCTCCGGGAAGGCATCTTCGACGATGAAGCCGTCCACCTGTTTGGTGGTGGTGTTGTACGGCCCGCTCAGGTAGAGCGAGTACGCCTTGCCGGTGGCGATGTCGCCAGTGATCGCGGCAATGGGCAGGTCCTTGTCGACGGTCGCGGTGATGCGGCCGCTGAAGGTGTACTGCCCGGGATCGATGCGCGAATACAGGCCGCCACTGCCGACGCTGCCATACGTCACGCCGTTGGTGCTCTCGACCCCCGTGGCCGAGGTGGTGGCGGTGATCTTGGCGTCGTTGGCGTAGAAGTGCACCGCCGGCGCGTTCACGCCGAAGTTGAAGAACTTGATGCGGCTTTCCGGCAGGGTGCCCGTGATGTCCTGCACTGCGTTCTTGTCACACGCAGCCAGGGCCAGGGCGCCGCAGAGGATCGCCAGGGGACGGAAGCGGATCATCGATTTCACGGTTGGGTGATCCAGAGCGGCTTGGTGTGGTAGTCGAGCGCGAGGCCGCCGATGGCGTCGAGTCCGGGACGGTTCCAGACGTACTCGGAGTTGAAGCGCGGACGGATGCGCTGCACCACCTTGCCGCCGTTGTCCGGGTAGAGGTTGGTGACCTGCTGGAAGCCGGGGAACACCTGCTTCCCGCTCTTGGGGTCGATGTCGAAGTAGTTGAAGCGGCGCAGGTCCATCCACGCCTCGTTGTGCCCCCAGCCCCACTGCGCGATGAACTTCTGCGACATGATGTGGGTCATGGTGAGGTCGCCGGCAGCCGGCACGACGGCCGGGTTGGCGAGGAACGCCGCCTTTTCGGCCGCGGTGATCGGCGTGGGCGACTGCCCGTCTTCGGCGTTGCGCGCGTTGACGAAGTCGATGTGCGCGGAGATGCCGTTCACGTAGGCCGATCGCGCGGTGGCGAAGTCACTCTGGCGATACGCCGCCTCCGCCTTCACGAACTGGAGTTGGGCGTACGTCATGGCCGGCATCTTCACCTTGTCGGAGAAGAGGTACTTGCCCGGCAGCTGGAGTCCACCCGTGCCGACGTAGCCGAAGAGGTTCTGCGGATACTGGGCGGCGGGCAGGCCGTTCGTGGCGCCGGCCACGTTGATGTCCACGCCACGATACTGGCCGTCGGGGGCGACCGACAGCATGCGCGTCATGCGCGGGTCCACGGCACCGGCGAACTCCGTGCCGTTCATGATGCCAACCACGAACCGCGTCTGCCGGTAGTTCGTGATGTTGTTGCGCGTGCGGCCGTAGAAGTTGGTGTCGTTGTTGTTCGTGGCCGGATGCGGCAGCAGCGCGTCGTCGGCGTTGCTGGTGAACGAGTTGTTCACCGCCGCGATCACGGCCGCCGGATCGTACGACGCCTTGTTCGAGAAGTGGTTGAGCGCCAGCGCCTTGAGGCCGTAGGCGAACTTGAGCCACTTGGTGCGATCACCGTTGTAGATCAGGTCCGTGCGCCCCATGAATGCCTGGTCCACCGCGCCGTCGGTGCGCTGGAGCAGCTCGATCGCCTCGTCGAGCAGGCGGAGCACCTCCTCGTACGCGAACTCCTGCGAGTCGTAGTTGAAGGAGAACCTGGTCTGATCGATGGCTTCCTTGATGATGATCTCGCCGTGCAGGTCGGTGAGCACGAGCCAGCCCCAGGCCTGCAGCGTGCGGCCCAGGCCGAGCACGTCCCAGCGCTCCTCGCGCTCGGCGATCTCGTTCATGTCCACCAGGTTCTGCCCGAGGCTCCAGTACACGTCACGCCACTGCTGCGCGCCGTTGTCGCTGGAGGGGTCGTAGCCCATGCGGTCCCACGTGCTGAGCGCGCCGCCCGGCAGCATGAGCTGCTGCGTGTAGCGCGCCACGAAGCGCCCGTCCCAGAGCGGGGCGTGCACCATCCAGTGCAGCATGGGCGCGATGTACAGGTTGGCCGAGACCGTCTCGGGACCGTTGGGGTTGTCGTTGACGTCGAGGAAGTCGTCGCAGGCGGCCGCCGGCAACAGCAGCGCTCCGGCGAGCAGCGCACCGCAGGCGCGGCGGACGAACGGGCGTGTGCGGCCCATGGTGCGGGAAGTGGAAGGAGTGTCGAGGCGACGCATGGTCAGTACCCCACCGTGAAGCCGAACGCGAAGCCGCGCGGCATGGGGAAGTTGCCGAAGTCGATGCCGGCCGCGCCGGAGCCACCCACGGCCGCCGTGTTGCCGTTCACGATCGGGTCGAGCCCGGAGTAGTTCGTGAGCAGGAACAGGTCGGTGCCGGTGAAGAACATGCTGGCGTCGCGCGTCTTGAGCAGGCCACGCGGCAGCTGCCAGCGCAACGTGACGTCGCGCAGGCGCAGCCAATTGATGTCCTTCTCGATGAACAGCTCCTCACTGATGCCGGTATAGAACGCGGTGTTCACCGCCGGCACCACCTGGATGGTGTTCTTCGTGGGGGTGTCCGTGTTCTCCTTGCCGTCGCGCAGCACGCCGTCGATCACGCGCGGCCGATCGCGGTCGAGCGTGCGGTCGGTAAGGCCGCGTGCGGTGAGGAAGTGCTCGGTCGCGTTGAGCACGTCGCCGCCGCGCCGGATGTCGAGCAGGAAGCTCAGCGACAAGGTCTTGTAGCGGAACGTGTTGGTGATGCCGAGCAGGAAGTCCGGCTGGCGGTCGTAGCCCGCGTCCAC
>JAABRO010000007.1:0-94041 GCA_011390885.1 Gemmatimonas sp.
TGAGACGCGCCCTGCGGTTCCTGTTGCGTGCACTGGCCGGCATCACCCTCCTGCTCGGTGCCGTCGTCACCGTGCTCGCCCTCCTGCTGCGGCGCGAGTCGCCCTGCCCGCCAGGTGCGCCGGCGGCGATCGATGGGCTGGCCGCCGACGCCGCGCCCGATGCGTCGTCCATGCTGGCCATCCGGCAGCACTGCTACGGCCCGCCGGAGGTGCTGCAGCTGGAGCGGGTCAGCCGTCCGGTCCCGTCGGCGCGCCAGCTGCTGGTGCGGGTGCGCGCTGCGTCGGTTAATCCGCTCGATTGGCACTATCAGCGTGGCCGGCCCTACGTCATGCGCCTCGAGAGCGGACTCGGCACGCCGAAGGAAGCCGCCTTCGGCGCGGATTTCGCCGGCGTGGTGGAGGCCGTGGGCGACAGCGTGACGCGGTTTGCGCCCGGCGACTCGGTGTTCGGCTCGCGCACCGGCGCCTTCGGGCAGTACGTCACCATCGGCGAGACGGCCGGCGTGGCGCGCATGCCGAGCGGCGTGAGTTTCGAGGAGGCCTCCACCCTTGGCGTGGCGGCCACGACCGCGCTGCAGGCGCTGCGCGACCATGCGCACGTGCAGCCCGGCGAGCGGGTGCTCATCAACGGCGCCTCCGGTGGCGTGGGCACCTTCGCCGTGCAGCTCGCGAAGTCGATGGGTGCGCACGTGACCGGCGTGGCCAGCACACGCAACCAGGAGCTCATGCGCTCCCTCGGCGCCGACGCCACCGTGGACTACTCGCAGGTCGACTTCACGCAGGCCGGCGCGCGCTACGACGTGATCATCGACCTCGTGGGCAACCACGCGCCATCAGCGCTCCGGCGCGTGCTCGAGCGCGGGGGGCGCGCGGTGCTGGTGGGCGGGCCGGAGCTGGACCCATACCTCGGGCCCGTGCGCCCCATGGTGGCCTTCACCGTGTACGACTGGTTCGTGCCCGAGGAGTTCGGCGGCATGCTGGCGACCACCACACAGGCGGACCTCACCGCGCTCGCAGCGCTCATGGCGCGCGGCGCACTGCGCGTGGTGATCGACCGGCGCTTCACGCTCGCCGAGGTGCCGGCGGCCGTGGCCTACCAGAAGCAGGGCCGCTCCCGTGGGAAGAACGTGGTGCTGATGCCGTAGGCGCCGCCGTCGCCGGCGGCGGGGTCAGCTCAGGCTCCGCCGCCTGAACGTGCGCAGCCCCAGCCAGAGGAAGAGCACGGTGAGCCCCCCCATTGCCGCGCACGAGACCGCGAGCGGCATGTGCGGCAGCGACGGCGTGAGCGCGCCGCGCATGGCCTCGGCCACGTACACCATCGGGTTCACCAGCACGCCGTACTTGAACGCCGGCACCGCGTCGAGCCCGCGCCACGGATAGTAGGCGCAGCCGAACATGAGCATCGGCGCGATGATGATCGAGAACATGAGCCCGATCTGCGTGGCCGAGATCACCGTGCCGATCCACAGCCCCAGCGAGGCGAAGAGCGTGGAACCGAGCAGCGTGACCCCCAGGATCCACGGCACGTTGGCCAGGTGCAGGTCGGGGATGGGCCCCATGATCACGCGCGCGATCGGCAGCACCACGGCGGCCGCGATCACGCCCTGCAGCGCGCCGGCGACGACCTTCTCGATCGCGATGAGCTGCATGGGCACCGGCGCGAGCAGCCGATCCTCGATCTCGCGCGTGAAGCCGAAGTCCTGCACCATCGGCAGCGCCACCGACTGCACCGACGAGAGCGTGAGCGACACCGCGAGGATCCCCGGCAGCAGCGCCGACGTGTAGCCGGCCTGCACGAATCCCATCTTCGGCAGCAGGAACCCGAACACGATCAGGAAGAGCACCGGCTGCATGATGGTGCGCACCAGGAAGTACGGCAGCTCACGTCGCGCGACGCGCACGTCGCGGCGCAGGAGCGCGCCGAACACCGAGAGCCGCGACACGGGTGGACGCTCCGCCGCGCTCGCCGCCGCGGCGACCCGACCGGCTGTCGCGGTGGCACTCATGCGAGCTTCCGTCCGGTCATGGAGATGAAGAGCGACTCGAGGCTCGGGCTCGTGAGGTGGATGTTGGTCACCGTGCGTCCGTGTGCGCCCGCGACCTTGATGAGATCGGGGATCGCCTCTCCCTCGCGCGCGCTGTACGCCTGCAGCACCGGCCCCTGCGCCTCGGCGCGCGTGATGCCGGGCACCGCCCGGGCCGCCGCCGCGACGTCAGTGGCCACCCCGTCGAGCGTGACCTCGATGAGCGTGCCGCCTGGCGCACGCGCCTTGAGCGCCTCCGGTGTGTCGCACGCCAGCAGCCGGCCGCGGTCCACGATCGCGATGCGATCGCACAGCTGGTCGGCCTCCTCCATGTAGTGCGTGGTCATGATGATCGTGCGTCCCTGCGCGTGCAGGTCGCGCAGGATCTCCCACAGGTCGAGCCGCGCCTGCGGATCGAGCCCCACCGTGGGTTCGTCGAGGAAGATCACCGTGGGCTCGTGAATGAGCGCGCGCGCGATCATGAGCCGCTGCTGCTGGCCACCGGAGAGCGCATCCACCTTGGCGTGGGCCTTGTCGGCAATGCCGAGGCGCTCGAGCAGCGCGCGACCGCTGCGCTCCGCTTGCGCGAACGGGATGCCGAAGTACGCCGCGTGGAACGCGAGGTTCTCGAGCGTGGAGAGGCTGCGGTCCGGGTTGGGGCGCTGCGGCACCACACCGATGTGCTGCCGCACGCGCGCCGACGCGGTGACCACGTCGTGGCCAGCGACCGTGGCGCGGCCGCCGGTGGGGATGATGCGCGTGGTGAGGATGCCGATCGTGGTGCTCTTGCCGGCGCCGTTGGGGCCGAGCAGGCCGAACAGCTCGCCATCGCGGATGGTGAGGTCGAGCGTGTCGAGCGCCACGATGCCCTCCGCGGTCACGCGCGGCGGTTCCTGCGGCGCTGCGGGAGGCGGCCCGGAGCCGCGCATGGGCGGGCCGCGGCGCGGCCGGCCGGCCGGGGCCGGGTAGACCTTTCGCAGCGATTCCACGGTGATGACGTCAGGCATCCGGGAAACGATACGCAGTGGGGCGCGTCGGCGGCATCACCGTTCCGAGGAACCGCAACGCCACCGCGACGCTTGGAGACAGGAGAACCTCAACCGGTCATACCGATGATCCCTGCGATCATGCCGTTGCTGCTCCTGCTGCTCGGCATCGCCGATGTACGCACTGCGTCGTTGCCGGCGCAGCCGGTTCCCGTGACGCTGTTCACGTTCGACGGCGCCGACGACGCGGCGTGGGACGTGGTGAACGACGGCGTGATGGGTGGCCGCTCGGCCGGCTTCGTGAGCGTACAGGACGGCGCGCTGCGGTTCACCGGCACGCTCGTGACGCAGGGCGGCGGCTTCACGTCGGTGCGGGCGGCGCGCGCCGTGGACCTCACGGGCGAGGCGGGCCTCGAGCTGCGCGTCCGCGGCAGCGGGCGTCAGTTCGAGCTCGAAGTCGACGATGGGCTGCGCAGCTATCGGCGCAGCGTGTCGCGGCGCGCGCCCTTCGCCACGTCACCGGAATGGACGGTGGTGCGCGTGCCGTTCCGTGCGCTCCGCAGCACCATCTTCGGCCAGCCGGTCAACGCGCCTCCGCTCGACCTGGCGCGTGTCCGGGGCGTGGGGCTCTACATGGCCGACGGTCAGGACGGACCGTTCCGCCTCGAGGTGGACTACATCCGGTCGTACGGCGCAGGCGCCACGTAGCCGGCGGCCAGGAGCCGGCGCGGTGGACCGCGCTCCGGCGTGCGGCGTCAGCGAAGGCGACGCGTGTCGGGCCCGGCAACCCCGGTGAGTGATTCGCTGAGGGACACCAGCCGGGCGCGCGCCGTCGCATCGAGCGCCTGCGGCTCCATCGGCACGATCGGCTGGCCTTCCAGGTAGAAGGCACCCGGTTCCAGCGCATCGCGCATGATGAGCCCCATCACGTGATCGCGCCCCTCGGCCACCGTGCTCTCGGGCGGAATCCCGATCCCCTGCACCATGGTGGTGTTCATGAGCGTGGCCGGGTGCAGCGAGATCATCGTGATCCCCTGTGCGGCGAACGCCGGTGCCAGTTCGATCGTCATGCTCACCTGCGCCAGCTTGCTCTGGCCGTAGGCGCGGTCGATCGCCGCCTCGTAGGCACCGGGCTTCTCCAGCATCACGTCGTCGAAGTCGATCGGCGCGGCGCTGCCTGAGGCCACGTTGACCACACGTGACGGCGCGGCCGCCGCGAGGTTTGGCTGCAGCCGGTTCACGAGCACCCAGCCGGCCAGGTAGTTCACGGCGAAGTGCAGCTCATGGCCGTCCGCGCTGGTGCGACGCGGCTGCGTGCTGAGAAGGCCGATACCGGCGTTGTTCACGAGCAGGTCGAGCGTCGGGTACGCCGCTGCGATCGTGTCGGCGAAGTCGCGAACGGCTTGCATCGAGGCGAAGTCGGCGGCGATGAAGCGCGCCGATCCCGCGCCGGCAGCCGTGATCTCCGCCACCACGGCGCGACCGCGTTCCGCGTTTCGTCCGTGCACGATCACGTGCGCGCCCTGCGCCGCGAGGGCGATCGCCAGCTCGCGGCCGAGTCCGTCGGTGGATCCGGTGACCAGTGCGGTCTTGCCAGCGTACGGGAGCGCCGGTGCCGCACCGCGCGTCTGGCAGGCAGCCGGCAGCACGCACAGGCCGGCAAGCAGGGAGCACAGCATGACGCGAAAACGCATGGGCACGATCCTCGAGCAGAGGGCAAGGCGGTCGGCGAAGACCGGCGGTGGCGATGGCGTGCGACGGACCGGTGCAATATGCAGGCGGGCGCCGATCGAGGAGACGCGGGCGGACTCCGTGATCGCCGCTCGCCCCACGGCGGGGGTGCCGTCGTTGATGGTGAGCGAGCCGTCCTCGGCATAGTGCGCGGCAACCGACGCCGGATCCTGGCTGCACCACGCCGCCGTGTACGAGGTGGCCATCGCGGTCACGGCATCATGCTCGTTCATTGGCGACTCATGCGTCCTTGCCGTGCGAAAGGTCGCCAGGCGGCTTGACCTCCACGCTGACGATGTGAATCAGCGTGGCACCGACGTTCTCCAGCGAGTGCGGGGCCAGCGGTTCGCCCCAGAACACGCTCGGGAGCACCGACGCCGGACTGCCGGCACGGCTGTCGACGAGCACCGTCTCGTCGGCAGCGCGTCGGACGAAATCACCCCAGCTCACGACATGGTGCACCGCAGGCCACTGGTGCGTATGGACCGGCGTGCGTTCACCAGGGCGGATCTGTGTATCCAGCACGCGAACCCGGGCGTTCTCGAGGAGCAGGCGATGATGTTCGGGTGCCGCGACGAGCGCATCCAGTTCAGCCGGCCAAGGTGGTGCCGATGACACAGTGCCTCCTCCATGTGGTGCACGCACAGCGCGCAGTGGATCCGCGGGACCGGGTGAATTGACGGCGCCGGCATGGACTCCGCCAGCCGCGGCGGCTCCAGCGGCCAGGTGTCTGCGGTCACGGTGGCTGCTGCAGGAGCGGTGTGGGCATCGGCGATGCATGCACCAACGACGTGCGGGGTGCATCATCGCCGTGATGCACCCCGCACCGATTCCACGCTGCGCCCCGCGCCCGGCCCGCTACCGCACCAACTTCTTGTACTTGATCCGGTGCGGCTGGTCCGCGTCCGGGCCCTTGCGGCGCTTGAGGTCCTCGATGTACGCGCCGTAGTTCCCCTCGAACCACACCACTTCGGAATCCCCCTCGAACGCCAGGATGTGCGTGGCCACGCGGTCCAAGAACCAGCGGTCGTGCGAGATGATCACCGCGCAGCCGCTGAAGTCGAGCACCGCCTCTTCCAGCGCGCGCAGCGTGTCCACGTCGAGGTCGTTGGTGGGCTCGTCGAGCAGCAGCAGGTTGCCGCCCTGCATGAGCGTCTTGGCCAGATGCAGACGGTTGCGTTCGCCGCCCGACATGTTCGCCACCAGCTTCTGCTGGTCGGCGCCCTTGAAACCGAAGCTCGACGCGTAGGCGCGCGAGTTGATCTCCTTCTTGCCCACGGGGATCATTTCGCGGCCGCCCGAGATCTCCTCCCACAGCGTGCGCTTGCCCTCGAGGGTGCGCTGCTGGTCCTGATAGGAGATCTGCACCGTCTCGCCGATCTTGAGCTCGCCCGCATCGGCCTGCTCCAGCCCGTTGATCATGCGGAAGAGCGTGGTCTTGCCGGCGCCGTTCGGGCCGATGATGCCCACGATGCCCGCGCGCGGCAGGTCGAACGAGAGGTTCTCGAACAGCAGCTTGTCGCCGAACGCCTTCTTGAGCCCCTTGGCGATCACCACGTCGTTGCCGAGGCGCGGCGCGGGCGGGATCACGATCTCGTTCTGCATGACGCGATCCTGCTGCGCCTCGCTCGCGAGATCCTCGTACGCCTGCAGACGCGCCTTGTTCTTGGCCTGGCGCGCGCGCGGCGACATGCGCACCCACTCCAGCTCCTTCTCGAGCGTCTTCTGGCGCGCGCTGGCGTGCTTCTCCTCGAGAGCGAGGCGCTGCTTCTTCTGCTCCAGCCAGCCGGAGTAGTTCCCCTCGTACGGCACGCCCTTGCCGCGGTCGAGCTCGAGGATCCACTTGGCCACGTTGTCGAGGAAGTAGCGATCGTGGGTGATGGCCACGACCGTGCCCGCGAACTTCTCGAGGTAGTGCTCCAGCCACGCCACCGATTCGGCGTCGAGGTGGTTGGTGGGCTCGTCGAGCAGCAGCATGTCCGGTTCCTCGAGCAGGATGCGGCAGAGCGCCACGCGGCGCTTCTCACCGCCCGAGAGGTGCTCCACGCTCGCGTCACCCGGCGGCAGGCGCAGCGCGTCCATGGCCACCTCGATCTTGTTGTCGAGGTTCCAGAGGTCGTGCTGGTCGATGTACTCCTGCAGCTTGGCCTGCTTCTCCATCAGCTTGTCGAAGTCGGCATCCGGCTCGGCGAACTGCATCGAGATCGCATTGAACTCGTCGAGCGCCCCGCGCTGCGCCTTGAGCGCCAGCTCCACGTTGCCGCGCACGTCGAGCGTGGGGTCGAGCTGCGGCTCCTGCGGCAGGTAGCCGATGCGCGTGCCCTTGTGGGCCCACGCCTCGCCCTGGAACTCGGTGTCCACCCCCGCCATGATGCGCAGGAGCGACGACTTGCCCGCGCCGTTCGGGCCGAGCACGCCGATCTTCGCGCCGGGATAGAAGGACAGCCAGATATCGTCGAGGATGATGCGCGAAGGCGGAACGACCTTGCGCAGCCCCTTCATCACGTAGATGAACTGCGGTGCCATGGAATGCCGGGTGGTGCGGGGAACGGATCACGGGCGGCCGGTCGGCGCCCAATCGTGAAACATAACGGGTTCGGCCGGGCCGACCCGGTCCACCGGCGTGACGGCGCCTGCCCGCAGAATGACGCCGACGGCGCTCGCTCGTCTTTCCGGAGACCCCGCGCAGCGCTTCGGCGCCTGCCAGGCCCGCGACCTGCTCTCATGACCACCCCCGTCACCCCGATTCCATCGACCGGCGTCGTCGCGGACGACCCCGATGTCCGCGCCATGCTCGTCCGGTTCACCGTTGCGTTGAACCGGCGCCGCGCGTACGCGCCGACGCATCCGATGGTCACCGAGTCCGACGAGGGACTGCGGCAGGCGCTGCACGCGGTGCTCGCGCGGCGGCAGGCGTTCACTCTGGGCGTGGCCCACGAGGAGCTGCTCCTCGATCTCGCGCCGGTCGAAGGCGGCGGGGCGGCCACGCGAGAGCTGGCCCGGCGACTGCACCGCCGCGAAGTGGGGGCGATCACGTTCCGCGCCGGCGTGACCGGGGACGCGGTGCGCGCGCTGCTCGCCTGGCTCGCGGCGGACCCCACCGCGCCCGGCGCGCGATCCGACGAAGGCACCGGCACGCAGCAGCCCGATGGCCCCGAGACGAGTCAGCCGCCGGATCTCCCGCCCTCGCTGCGCGACATCCAGGTGCAGAAGGTCGCGTACGATCGCCTCGCGCTCTCGGGCGGTGAACGCGACGCAGACCGCAGCATCGCCGCGCTCTGGCGCGCGCTCGCCGCAGCGGCACTCACGGACATGCCACCGGGCCCGCCGGGGACGTTCCTCGGCGATCCGGACGGCCGCGCGACCGCGCCGCCGCGTGATCCGGGGAGCGCCACCGGCACCACGCTGCCGTCGTTCGACGCGCCGCGGGATGACCTCGACGCGGAACTGGACCGGCTGGCGGAGGCGCCCGCCGACGAGCTCGCCGACGCCATCAGGGACCGGACCCACGAGGCGGCGCACGCGCATCGGGTCGGCGTCGTGCTGCAGACCATTGCCTCGCAGCTGCGCACGGCCACACCCGACGTCCGCCGTGAGGTGGCCACCCGGCTTCGCGCGGTGCTGCTCCGACTCGGTGACTCGCCCCTCGCCGCGATCATCCGGGCATCGGGAAACGCCGCCGAGCAGCGCCGGTACGTGGCCAGCCTCATCGACGTCCTGCCCACCGTGGCGATCGTGGACTGGCTGGAACACATGGCGAACACGAGCGAGGAGCAGCTCTCGCACCATCTCCTGCGCATCCTCACGAAGCTGTCGACACACGCCGGGAATCGCCGCGCGTCGCCCGATCGGACCGATGCCTTTCGCGAGGCGGCGCAGGCGCTGATCGACGGGTGGGACCTCGATGACCCGAACCCGATCGAGCACGGCACGCTGCTCAATCACATCGCCTCGGATCAGAGCGCGCCGTCGGTATCGTCGGCGCCGCCGCGGCCCGGGGGCGAAGAGATCGGCGAATCCGACCGCGAAACGCCGGACGAGAACGCGTTGCGCCTCGTGCAGATGGCGTGCGAGATCGACGTCGCGGGGGCCGACGCGCTGCAGGCGGCGCGCGAACTCGTGGCGGCCGGGCATGTGTCCCTGCTCCTGTCGGTGCTCGATATCGCACCGGGCCGCCGGGCCGCCGCCGCCCTGCGCGAGGCCATCACGGCACGGGAGCCGCTGCTGCACGCCATGCTGAAGGAGCCCTTCGATGCCGCCGCCGCTCGCGCGCTGCTGCACGACATCCCGTTCGCGGCCGCGCCGACCCTGCTCGACGCCCTCGAACACGCGCGCATCCGTTCGGCCCGACGCATCCTGCTGAACACGCTGCAGGGCTTCGGCGCGCCGCTCATTCCCCTGCTCGAGGCCCGACTCGATGCCTCGGCGCCCTGGTACTTCGTGCGCAACCTCCTCCTGCTCCTGCGTGACGTCGCGATCGACGCGAGCGAACCGTCGCGCACCGGTGCCGCCGATGCCTCCCTCCGCTCGTTTCTCGACCACCCCCAGGAGCAGGTGCGGATCGAGGCGCTCCGCGTGCTGCTCGACACACCGGCCAGCCGCGACCTCGCCATCCGTCGCGCCCTCGAGGATCGCAGCCCTCGCCTCGTGGCGGCGGCCATCGATGCCCTCAGTTCCGGTCCCGGCGGTGAGACCACCGGTCCGCGGGCGATGTCGCGTGACGTCGCCGCGCGCCTGATGCGCCTTGCCGAGTCGCCGGACCTCGAAGCCGAACTCGCGGCACGGTCCGTCCGCGCCCTGGGCAATGCCTCGGGCCCCGTGGTACGGGACTGGCTGCTGGCGCAGGTCACACGCCGGACACGGCTGCTGCGTCGCCGCACCCTCGCCGACGGCCCGATCGCCGCGGCCGCGTTGCAGGTGCTTGCCATGGTCTACCACAGCGACCCGGCTGCCGCGGACCCGCTCGCCATGGCGCGGCAGCTCGAGGTGCACGATCCGCGGCGCCTCGCCGTCGATCACCCACCGGCGCGAGGGGCGTCGTGAATCCCACGGTGCAGTTCCTCACCGTGCTCGGCCAGGCGCTGGCGGCGATGTCGCTCTACGCGCCAGCCCATCCGATGCGCACCACGGCGCGGCAGCGCGCGCTCGAGACGCTGCACACCGTGCTGGCCACGCGCGGATCGCTGCGGCTCTCGTTTCTCGAAGGGGACGTGATCGTGGGCACGCGCGCGCTGCCGGAGCTGCGCGGGTGGGACTGGGGTGCGCGCTTCTCGCGCGCTGGCGTGCAGCGACTCGAGCTCGATCACCTGCCGCCCCCGACCGACGAGCAGCTCGACGCGCTGCTCCAGGCCCTGCACGATCGGCTCGCCGCACCCGCAGGGACGGTGTTTCCCGCCTTCGCGCTGGCCGGGCTGCGCGCCGGTCCGCTCAGCGTGACTGAGGACGTGCCCGAGGAGACCGAGGCCGTCGGCGACCTGCTGGAGGCGATCGCGCGCGAAGGGCTCGATGAGGAAGCCGACGCGGTGCGCTGGATTCACGATGAAGCGGCCGGCGGGCGAGCGATCCCGATGGCAGAAGTGGAAACGGTCGTTCGTTCCCTGGCGTCGGCCATGCATCGCGATCAGCACGTGGTGCTGCCGCTGCTGGAACTCAAGACGGTCGACCAGTACACGACCACGCACTCCTGCAACGTGGCCATGCTGTCCATGGGGCTGGCCGAGCGGGTCGGGCTGTCGTCCGCTCAGGTGCGGGAGATCGGAACGGCGGCGTTGCTGCACGACATCGGCAAGGTGCGCGTCCCACCGGACATTCTCGTCAAGCCGGGCCGGCTGAGCGACGAGGAGCTGCAGCTGATGCGGCGGCATCCGGTGGACGGTGCGCGCATGCTCTCCGAGCGGGGCCGCGGTCACGCCCTGGCGGCCACGGTCGCGTACGAGCATCACGTCTGGGAAGACGGACGCGGAGGCTACCCCCGCTTCGTGTACGCGCGACGGTGCCACTACGCCAGCCGCCTCGTGCACGTCTGCGATCTCTATGATGCGCTGAGCACGCGACGTCCCTATCGCGACGCGTGGCCGCGCGAGCGCGCGCTCGCCATGCTGCAATCGCAGGCGGGTGTCGAAGTGGACGCCGAACTGGTGCACGCCTTCGTCACCCTCGCCAACGAGGCAGAGGAGACGCGGCTGCCGCTGCACGACACTCCGCAGAACGACTGGACGGCAGCCGTTTCCCGGGCCGCGGCATCGTGGCCCACTGCCGACGAGACGCCGTCGACGAGGCCAGCGGAAGCCGGGCCAGCGGCGGAGGAGCGCGAGGGAACGATTCCTCAGCGGTAAGGATATCTTTCGTGTCATGCAGATCGACATCGCCGGCCATCTCTCGGGGAGCCCGCTCGCCGCCATCCCGCTCCTCTTCGGGGCGGGCGTGCTCACGAGCCTGACCCCCTGCGTCTACCCCATGATCCCCATCACGGCGGCAATCGTGGGCGGGCAGACGCTCGCCGCCGATGGCACCCGCACGGCGCCGCCCCGCTGGCGAACGGCCGCGCTCACCGGCGCGTATGTGCTCGGGCTGGCCGCGGTGTACGCCGGGCTCGGGCTGCTGGCCGGCCTCACGGGCACCATGTTCGGCGCGGTGAGCAGCAACCCGTGGGCCTACTTCACCATGGCCAACCTGCTGCTGCTCGCGGCCCTGTCCATGTTCGACGTGATCCCGGTGCGCCTGCCGTCGTTCCTCGTGCAGCGCGCCGCTACGGCGGGCACGGGCGGGCGCGCCGCCGGCGCGTTCGTCATGGGGGCCGCCTCCGGACTCGTGGCGGCGCCCTGCTCCGCCCCGGTCATGGCCGCGGTGCTCACCTGGGTGAGCGCCACCCAGAGCGCCGGCCTCGGCTTCGTGTACCTCTTCACCTTCTCGATCGGCATGTGCGCCCTGCTCGTGATCGTGGGGCTGTCGGCGGGTGCCGTGTCGCGCCTGCCGCGCGCCGGCACTTGGATGCTCTGGGTCAAGAAGGGCTTTGCCATCGTCATGCTGGCGATGGCCGAGTACTACCTCATCAAGATGGGACAGGTCTACTTCTGATGCCGACGCTTCGCTCGATCTTTCGCCGCGGCGCGGTCGCAGCCGCCGTGGTCATCGCAACTGCACTGCCCAGCCGCGCGCTCGACGCGCAGGACCTCGGCATCAAGGTGGGCGCCACGGCGCCCGGCGCGCCGGTGGAGACGCTCGACGGCAAGGCCCTCGACCTTGGCACCCTGCTCGCCGGCAAGCCCACGGTCATGGAGTTCTGGGCCACCTGGTGCCCGAACTGCAAGCAGCTCGAGCCCACCATCAAGGCGGCGCACGCGAAGTACAAGGATCGCGTGCAGTTCATCGCCGTGGCCGTGTCGCTCAACCAGAGCGTGGAGCGCGTCAAGGCGTACCAGCAGCGTTTCCAGCTGCCGTTCACCTACGTGTACGACCGGCGCGGCGACGCCTCGGAGGCGTACGACGCGCCGGCCACTTCGTACATCGTGATCGTGAACGCGGCCGGCAAAGTCACGTACACGGGCGTGGGCGGCGACCAGAAGCTGGACGCCGCGATCGCGGCCGCGCTGCGCTGAGCGACAACGGCGACTCCGGCGGGTCGGGAAAAGCCCACGACCCGCCGAGTCCACGGCTCAGCGCTTCGCTGAGGGCTTCGCTGTCGGCTTCGCCGCCGAATCGTTCACGTCGCGCAGGATGCGCTCCTGGCCGTTGTACGTCACCACCAGCTGCGCCGCCTGCGTGATCGAGTCGAGCGCCAGCGCGTCCGATTCGAGTGAGAGCGTGGTGGACACGCGGCGCTGCCCCAGCGTCGGATCGGCGAGCGTGGCCTCCAGCGCATGCCACCGCCGCAGGGTGCGCAGCGCCTCGTCGAGCGTCACGTCATCGAGGCGCAACGCGCCATCCACCCACGAGAACGCCAGCTCCACCTCGCGCGGCGTGGGCTCACGGAACTGGCCCTGCGCCGTGACCGCCACGGCTTCGCCCGCCGACAGCGAGCGCGACGACGCATCGCCGGCCTCCGGGTGCACGCGCACGCTCCCTTCGCGCACCAGCACGAGCACGTCGGCCTCGTCGTCGTAGGCGCGCACCACGAAGTCCGTGCCGGTGGCCACGATGGCCGAGCCCTTCGCGCGCACCTGGAACGGCATCGCGCCGCCGGTGGCAACCACGAAGCGCGACGCACCGTCGAGCTCCAGGCCACGCACACTCGTGCCGAACTCCCGCGGAATGCGCAGCGTGGTGGCCGCGCCCATCTGCGCCGAACTCTCGTCGCGCAGCGACACGGTGCCGCGTTGCCCGGGTGAGGAGCGCAAGGTGCGCACGTCGGTGGACTCGAGCGCGCGCGTGAGCGCGAGCTCGGCGCTGCCCCGATCCATGTACCGCACGAGACCGAACGCGGCGACGACCAGCACGACGCCGGTGATGATCGCCCCCTTCGGAATGCGCCGCGCCGCCACCGTGTCCACATGCTCACGCGCATGCCGGCGCGCGATCTTGCGTGACTCTTCGCGATGCGCTGCGATGTCCTCGGCCGACACGTGCAGCTTCTGCGCGATCTCGTCCCAGGCCTGCGCGACCGTCATGGACGGTCGCACAGCCGCGTGCGTGCTGACGCCTTCGTGCTGCTCGAACCGATGCAGCGCGGCGCGGCGGCGCAGTTCGTCCGCGCACAAGTGCGGCACCGCGTCGTCGAAGTAGTCGTCGATCGCGTGCGCCGAGGTGAAGCGGGCGCGTTCGCTCCATGCGCCGAGCAGGGCGGACATCGCGACGCGCGGTGCGCCGAGCGAGTCGTCGCCGAGCTTCTGTCGCGCCTTGTCGGTGAGCGCGTCGAAGCGCGCGTGCACGAGTCGTTCGAATGCGCGTTCGTCGCCGTCGTGGAAAGCCGCGACCTGCGCGTCGTCGAGCGAGGTGAGGAGTGCGGGCATGAGTGCCTCCCCGGCATGTGGATGCCGTTCGCGTGTGAGCGCGCCCGAGGCCGTCCAAGCGGCATCCTCCCGTTGACGAAGGGTGCGCGCGTGCTCCACCATGTGCTGCGATCGGCAAACGCGCCAGAGCGGGAATTCCCGACGCCGCCGCTGCCGGGATTTGCTCGTCGGCAACTCCCTGACGTCGAAACCCTGACCGTGGAGCGCACGTGGCCCTGCTCATCTATGGCGCGACCGGCTACACCGGGCGCCTGATCGTGGCCCGCGCACTGGAGGCCGGGCTGCGTCCGATCCTCGCCGGACGTGACGCGACCGCGGTGCACACGCTCGCGTCGTCGCACGCACTCGAGGCGCGCATCGCCGCGCTCGATGATCCGTCGGTGCTCGACGCGCTGCTGCGCGGCGTGTCCGTGGTGCTGCACTGTGCCGGTCCGTTCT
The DNA here is from genome assembly GCA_011390885.1 of Gemmatimonas sp. Lineage (GTDB taxonomy): Bacteria > Gemmatimonadota > Gemmatimonadetes > Gemmatimonadales > Gemmatimonadaceae > JAABRT01. Next base: position 14,128 of record JAABRO010000007.1, read on the forward strand.
CGCGCACAGCCGAGCCGATGGTGTCCGCGTGCCTGCGTCAGCGTGTGCACTACCTCGACATCACGGGCGAGCTGCAGGTGTTCGAGGCCATTGCCGCGCGCCATGCGGAGGCGGAGCGGGCCGGCGTGCTGCTCATGCCGGGCACCGGCTTCGACGTGGTGCCGAGCGACTGCCTGGCCGCGCACCTGCACCGCCGCCTTCCGCGTGCGACCTCGCTGGCGCTTGGTTTCCGCGCACTGGGTGGCGTGTCACGCGGCACCGCGCTCACCATGGTGGAGAACATGGGCCGGCCGGCGTGGATTCGGCGCGGCGGACGGCTCACCCCCGTGCCACCCGCGTACGACACGCGCACCATCGATTTCGGGGACGGTCCTGTGCTCGCCGTCACGATTCCGTGGGGTGACGTGAGCACGGCGTACCACAGCACGGGGATCCCCGACGTGCGCGTGTACATGAGCGTGCACCCGAAGCAGCTCGCGATGCTGCGACGGTCGCGCTACATCGGCTGGCTGCTGCGCACCGGCTTCGTGCAGCGACGGCTCGCCGCGAAGGTGCGCGCGGCGCCGGCCGGCCCGAACGACCGCGCCCGCGCCAAGGGGGTGAGCCTGCTGTGGGGCGAGGCCACCGCCCCCGATGGGGAGCGCGTCGTCTCGCGCCTGCGCGGGCCCGAGGGGTACACGCTCACCGCGGACACTGCGGTGCGCATCGCGCAGCGCGTGCTCGCGGGCGACGCACCGCGCGGCTTCCACACCCCGTCGCGCGCGTTCGGTGCGGACTTCATCCTCGAGGTGCCGGGCGTGGTGCGCGAGGATGTGCCGACCGGCGCGCCGAGGTGACAGCGCCGCCGGGCCGGAGGTAAGTTGCGGGTGGAGGCTCGGGGCCGCACCCGGGCGCCTGCCACTCTCGCGCCCATCTCATCGGCACGCCTCATGACCACGCCACGCGTCCCCGGTCCCGAATCCACCGCCGGCACCGGCACCATCGATCCGGAGCTGCTCGAGGAACTCGATCCGGCGTCCACCGTGGACGTGGGCACGTCGCTGTGGGCGGTCGTGTTCGCGGGGGGCATCGGCACGCGCTTCTGGCCGATCAGCACGCCCGACCGTCCCAAGCAGGTGCTGCCGCTGGTCGACGAGCAGCCGCTGATCGCGGACACGCTCGCGCGCCTCGCGCCGCTGGTGCCGTCGTCGCGCGTGCTCGTGGTCACGAGCGCCGACATCGCCGACGTGCTGCACGCCGCGATCCCCGACCTGCCGCGGGCCAACCTGCTGGTGGAGCCGCGTCCGCTTGGCACGGCCGCCGCGCTCGCGTGGGGCGCACAGGAGATCAGCCGCCGCGCCGGTCCGCGCACCGTGTTCGTGGCGCTGCACGCCGACCTGGCGGTGGACTATCGCGACGCGTTCCACGACACGCTGCGCCGCGCCGCGCAGATCGCCTCGCGCGATCCGTGGCTCGTGACCATCGGCGCCACGCCCACGCGCTGCGAGCCGTTCTTCGGCTACCTCAAGCCGGGGCAGCCGCTCGACGGCTTCGTCTCGATCGCCGACGGCGGGGCGTGCCGCGTGGAGCACTTCGTGGAGAAGCCGTCGCTCGCGCTCGCCGACACGCTCATCGCCGAGGGGGCACTCTGGAACACGGGCATCTTCGTGTGGCAGGCGCAGACCGTGCTCGACGAGCTCGCGGCGCGCGTGCCCGAGGTGGCGCACGGGCTGCCGTTCCTCGCCGCGGGCGATATGGCGCTGTTCGTGGAGCACATCAGCAGCAGCATTTCCATCGACCGGGGGCTGCTCGAGCGCAGCGACCGCGTGGTGGTGCTGCCGGCCGCGTTCGGGTGGGACGACGTGGGCACGTGGGCCTCGCTGCGGCGCGTGCGCGAACTCGACGACACGGGGAACGGCGTGATCGGCGCGGTGCACTGCGTGGATGCATCGGGCAACATCGTGCACGCCGAGCGCGGCGAGATCGTGGTGTACGGCGTGAGCGGCCTGCTCGTGGTGTGCATCGACGGCCTCACGTTCGTGACCACGCTCGATCGGGCCACGGAACTCGGCCCGCTGATCGCGCAGCTGCCGCCGCATCTGCGCGTGCGCCCGGGCAAGGTGCCGCCGGTGGCGTGACGCCATTCGCGTCGGCACCCTCAGCGCCGGCGCGCGCAACGCTTGCTCGCTACTCCCCGCGAAACACGGGACGCCGTTTCTCCTGGAACGCCGCCAGCGCCTCGCGCACGTCTGCGCTCATGAAGCACGACTTGATGTGCGCGAGTTCGCTGCGCAGCTGCGCCTCGAGCGTGGCCTGGGCGCTTTCCACCAGCAGCCGCTTCGTGAGCGCGAGTGCGATCGGCGGACCGGCCGCGAGCTGCGTGGCGAGCGCCAGCGTCGCCGTCAGCACGTGCTCGTCGTCCACCACCTGCGTGGCCAGCCCGATGCGTTCTGCTTCGTCGGCCGAGACATCACGCCCCGTGAGCATGATGTCAGCCGCACGGCCATGCCCCACGAGACGCGGCAGGAACCACGACACACCGGCGTCCGGCGACAGGCCACGCCGCACGTAGCCCGCGGTGAGTCTCGCGCTGCGCGCGATCACGCGCAGGTCGCAGGCGAGCGCGAGCCCGAAACCCGCACCGGCTGCGGCGCCATTCACCGCCGCGATCACCGGTTTCTCGCAGGCCATGAGCGCGAGCACCCAGCGGCCCACCCAGTAGAGCGGGTCCATGCGCTCCGCGCGCGAGCCACGCGCCAGCGACACGGGCTCACCCAGGTCGAGCCCCGCGCAGAAGCCGCGGCCTGCGCCGGTGATCACCACGGCGCGCACCGCATCGTCGGCCGCGGCGCGCTGCAGCGCGATCGGCAGCTCGTCGGCCAGTCGCGCGTTCACCGCGTTGAGCCGATCCGGGCGATCGAGCGTGATCGTGTGCACCCCCTCGACCGACGTGTGCGTGCGCAGGTGCGCGAAGTCGTCACGGGCAGCGGGCGGCGTCGCGGCCGGCGTTGCGGTCGCAGGGGATGGGGCGTCGGACACGGACGGCCTCGGGGACGAAGGAAGCGGGACGGACACCAGGTCCAACTTCCGTCGGTTCCCCACGGGCGTCAACGCGCGACGTACCCGGCGCGCGCGGTGAAACGACCACGGCGCATGCGTCACAGGTGGGCAACCGGACCGGGCGGCACTACCGCTTGGCGGGGCTGCCTGAGTAGATCACTGGTCCCACCATTCGATGCACCCCGGTGGTGACGCGATTTCGGCGTCCCTCCGAGCGCATCCGCACTGCCCGCACCACATGCCTGGCACCCGAACGTCCCGCGCGGCCTCGGCCGCCACCGCCCGCCTCCTGCACGAGGACGACGATGTCGCCCTCAACGCGCTCCCGCTCGCCTGCGCCGACGCGCTCGGGCGCACGGCCGAGGAGTGTTCGCGCCAGCGCGAGCGGCTGTCGAAGCTCATGGCCCGCAACGTCGGACGCGCCGAGCTGACGGCGGCCGTCGCGATCGTGGACACCTGCGACCTCGCGCTCGAAGAGTGCGTGTCCTGCTACGAGGATGCGTGTGCGCGCGACAGCATCGCCGACGAGGCGTCCCGCAAGCTCGCCAACAGCCTGTGGCACGCCGCGCGCGAATACCTGCGCCGCCACTCGAGCGCGGAGCAGGCCTCGCAGCGCATCCGCCAGCACGACGCGGAGGCGTTCGGCGACCTGCACTTCGCGTACGAGCTGGAGGCGTCGGCCATGCTGGCGATGCGCCACGCGTGCAGCGCCTACTTCAAGCATCGTCCCGACGCCGCCTGAGCGGCGGATGAACGCCCGGCCATGACCGGCCCCCTGCGCGCACGAGCGCGCGGCGGTGGCGCGTGACCTCGTTTCGCGTCCTGCGCGCCTTCGTGCGGCTCCGCCGCCGTGCCGCCCTGCTCGACGGCACCGACGTGGCCGGCACCGAGCGGCGCATCGAGGAGGGCATTCCCGTGCACGGCGAGCGGGCGTGGCTGCTGATCTGTTCCTGCCTGCTCGCCAGCATCGGCCTCGACACCGGCTCGGCCGCGGTCATCATCGGCGCCATGCTCATCTCGCCGCTCATGTCGCCCATCCTTGGCGTGGGCCTTGGCACGGCGATCGCAGACCGCACCCTGCTGGCGCGCGCCCTGCGCGAACTCGGACTCGCCACGGCGGTCACGCTTGGCGTGAGCACGGTGTACTTCACGCTCACGCCACTCGGCGTGCCGACGGCGGAGCTGGTGGCGCGCACCACACCCACCCTGCTCGACGTGGGGGTCGCGCTCTTTGGTGGCGTGGCGGGCATCGTGGCCGGCTCTCGGCGCGACCAGAGCATGGCGCTGCCGGGCGTGGCGATCGCCACGGCGCTCATGCCGCCGCTGTGCACGGCGGGCTTCGGTCTGGCCACCGGCAGCCCGGCGTTCTTCTTCGGCGCACTCTACCTGTACGTCATCAACGCGATCTTCATCGCGCTCGCGACGTTCGCCGTGGCGCGCGCCCTGCGCTTCCCACTGCGCAGCTTCCAGGATGCCCGCGAGCGGCGGCGCGAGATCCGTCTCGTGACGACCGTCGCCAGCATTGCGATCCTGCCGAGCCTCTGGTTCCTGTACGGGACGGTGCAGAAGGAACGCGACCGCCGGCGGGTGGAGCAGTTCATCGCCGCCGAACTGACCACGCGCGGCCGCGAGGTGATCCGCTGGACCCAGTCCGACGTGGAGGACACGACGCGCATCAAGGTGTATCTCGCCGGCACGCCGGTCGAACCCGAAGCGCTCGACTCGCTCCGGCTGCGCCTCGGGGAGTTCGGCCTGCGCGACGCCACGCTCGACGTGGTGCAGAGCGACATCTCGGCGCGCGACCTCGAGAAGCTGGAGACCGACGTGCAGCGCGGCATTCTCCAGGCGGTGGAGCTGGCGCAGGCGGCGCGCGATTCGGCCCGCGCGGGCGCCGTGCGCAACGTGGTGCGGTCACCCCTGGACACCTCGCGCATCCGCGAGATCGCGCGCGACGTGAACGGCACGTTTCCGGAGATCGTGGCCATCGCGTACGCCCCCCAGGCCAACCTGCTGGCCGCCGACTCGGTGGCGCCTCCCCCGACGCTGCTCGTGGAGTTCGCCGCGGCCACGACGGCCGACACGCGCGAGGACGTGCTCCGCCGGGCGCGCGCGCTGGTGCGCAGCCGCGTGGGCGGCGACTCGCTGCGGCTGGTGCCGCGCTGAGCGCCCGTCCGGCGGCCTCGCGCCGCCTGACGGGCCGCTGCCCTTCCCGCAGGACGGTCCCTGTCCTCGCGATCGGACACCCGAGGCTGACCCGATCGAGCGAACCCGTTGTCAGGAAAGAAGTTGCCAAGCGGCAACGATCGGCGCGCCGCTTGCGATGTGGGAGAGACGATGCTGTCTTCTGCATCCAGACCACCCATCGCACCGGATCGCCCCATGCCCTCCGCCCGCCCCCGACTCGCCGCGCGCCGCTGGCCGACCGGCCGCCTCGCGCTGTCCGCCCTCGCGCTCTCGCTGCTCGCCGCCGACACGGCCGCTGCGCAGGATCGCAGCTGGCCCCCGCAGTATCGGCGCGACCGTGCCCAGTTCGCGCTCGAGGCCTCCGGTCAGCTCTCGCAGCTGAACGGCAATGCCGTCGCCAGTGCGACGGAGGGGAGCGGGTTCGACGTCATGGCCTCGCTCGGCGTGAGCGTGCTGTCACTCGGCGCCGGCTACCAGCGTTCGTCGCATCGCCTTGGTACGGGCGACGCCACCGTGGACGGCTTCTTCTTCGAGCCGCGCCTCGCGCTGCCGCTCGTGGCCCGCAACTTCACGCCGTTCGTGTACGGACGCGTGGCGCGGCTCGAACGCTCGGTGCCGGGTGAAATCGGCACGCTCGAGACGCGCGGCACGGGTCTGGGCGCGGGGCTCGGCACGTACATCTGGCTCGCCCCCAACATCCAGCTCAACACCACGGTGGGGTGGAACGAGGTGCGCTTCGGTGACCCCGGCGTGACGGCAGGATTTCCCGTCTCCGGCCGCACGACGGGCAACAGCTGGACGGTGCGCGCCGGCGTGACGCTCGGCTTCGACCGCTGGGGGCGGTAGCGCCGCGTCGCGGCATCGCCGCTTGCGGCATCGCCACTTGCGAAGGCGCCGCGCTCGAGGAACCGCTCAGCGCGCCGCGCCCGTCCCCGTGAGCGGCACCTCGAGCAGCTTGCGCGCCGGCTGTGGGTCGCGCGTGAGGTACACCTGCAGCCGGTCCACGACCACGGGCGCCGTCACCCGCAGCGCCAGCAGCTCCCGCTCGGTCACGCGCGTGAGCGTGCGGTAGAAGTTGAGCGTGCAGTGCGGCGTGAACAGGAAGCGCGACGGCTTGAAGGGCAGGCCGCTCGTGGCGATGCGTTCGTGCAGCGTGCGCAACGGCCCGTGCGGGTCGAGCGGCAGCGAGATGATGTCCGTCTGCATGAAGCGCACCGGCGCGCCGAACGAGAGCGTGAGCGGCGCCGTGGTCGCCCCGATCGGTTCGAGCGCCTCGCGAATGCGCTCGACGGGCGTGTCGGTGGGAATCGCCCCGACGCCCGAGGACCCGACCAGCGTGACGTGCGGCGGCGTGAGGCGCGCGAGCTTGGGATCGTACCGTTCCTGAATCGCGCGCACCTGCGCGCCGGCCTCACCGGGCAACTCGGTGAGCACGAAGATCCCGAACGACGCCGCCATCCCTGCCCTCCCGAAGTCCGCACGTGGCGCCGGCCGGATGGACGGTGCCGCCCCTCACGCGGGGCCCTGCTGCACTGTAGTTTGCTCGCATGGGAGAAGCCATGGTCGTGATTCGCGAATACGTCAGCGAGACCGAAGCGCACATCGCGCGCAGCGTGCTCGAGGCCAACGAGATTCCCGCCGTCGTGCTGCGCGACAACGCGAGCGGGATGCTGCCGTCCATGCACATCATGTTCCCCGTGCGGCTCGCCGTGCGGGACGCCGATGCCTCGCGCGCACTCGCGATCCTCGACGCACCGTACGAGGACGACGGCGACTTCGACTTCTCCGGCGACGACTTCCCCAACGGCCTGCGCTGACCGCATGTCGCGCCCGCCGTTCGCCGGTGCGGTCGTCTGCATCACCGGGGCGTCCAGCGGCATCGGGGCCGAGCTGGCTCGGCAGTGTGCCGTCCAGGGGGCGCGTCTCGCCCTGGCCGCGCGTGACACCGCCCGCCTCGAGGCCGTCGCCGCCGAGTGCCGCGCCCTCGGCGCGGAGGCCCTCGTGGTGCGCACCGACGTGGCCGTCGAGGCCGACTGCCGCGCCATGCTCGACGCCGTGATCGCGCGCTACGGCCGCCTCGACATGCTCGTGAACAACGCCGGCGTCGGCGCGAGCGGTCCGTTCCGCGACATCACCGACCTGGGCCTCTTCGACCGGGTGATGCGCGTGAACTTTCTCGGCAGCGTGTACTGCACATCGTATGCGATGCCGCATCTCGTGGCCTCGCGCGGCCGGCTCGTGGCGGTCAGCTCGCTCACCGGGCTCGCCGGCGTTCCCAAGCGCACCGCGTACGGTGCCACCAAGCACGCCATGGCCGGCTTCTTCGACTCGCTGCGCATCGAACTCGACGGCACCGGGGTGAGCGTCACCGTGGCCTATCCGGGATTCGTGTTCTCCGAGATCAACGCGCACGCGCTCGGCCCCGACGGCCAGCCGTGGGGCGAACGCGGCTACAAGCGGCGCCCCGGCGAGACCATGGCCACCGACAAATGCGCTCGCCTCATTCTCGGCGCCGCCGCCGCCCGCGACCGCGACGTGGTCATGACGTGGCGTGGCAAGGTGGGACGCGTGCTCAAGCTCGTGGCGCCGTCGCTGGTCGACCGCCTGGCGAAGCGCGCCATCGACGGCAAGCAGTGACCTCGGCCATTCGCACCGTCACTCCCGAGGCGCTCGCCGACGCCGCCGCGCGCATCCGCCGCGGCGAGCTCGTGGCCTTCCCCACCGAGACCGTGTACGGCCTCGGCGCGCACGCGCTCGACCCCGACGCCGTCGCGCGCATCTTCGCCGCGAAGGGACGGCCGGCGTGGAACCCGGTCATCGTGCACGTCGCCGACACCGACGCCGCCCGCGCCCTCGTGGCCGACTGGCCCGATCGGGCGACGCGCCTGGCCGCCGCCTGCTGGCCCGGCCCGCTCACGCTCGTGCTGCGCAAGCGCGCCGTCGTGCCCGACGTCGTCACCGCCGGCACCGACACGGTGGCGCTGCGCGTGCCCGCGCACCCGGTCGCGCTCGCCCTGCTGCGCGAGGCCGGCGTGCCGATCGCCGCGCCGAGCGCGAACCGCTTCACGCAGCTCTCGCCCACCACCGCGGCGCACGTGGTGACCGCGCTTGGCGACCGCGTGCCGCTCGTGCTCGACGGTGGCCCCTGCGACGTGGGCATCGAGAGCACGGTGCTCGACCTCACGGGGGACGTGCCCACCGTGCTGCGCACCGGCGCGCTCGATGCGGACACGCTGGCGGGGCTGCTCGGCGAGCCGGTGCGCATCGGTGCGCCGCGCGCCGTCCTCGCCGACGCGCCCCGGCCGTCGCCAGGCATGGCGGAGCGGCACTACGCGCCCCGCGCCGAGGTGTGGCTGGTGGAGGCCGGCGGCCGCACCGAGGCGGAGCGGGCCGTGGCGGAGCGCTTGGCGTCCCCGTCGGCCATGGTGGGCGCGATCGCGCGGGGCGACGGCTGGGCCCCGACCGGCGCGATGCCGGTGCACCGACTCCCCGACGATCCGGCCGGCTTCGCCCGCGGGCTCTACGCCGCGCTGCACGACCTCGACGCCGCCGGCTGCGCGGTGGTCGTGGTCGACGCCCCGCCCGCGACGGGGCGGTGGGCCGGTGTGCACGACCGCCTGACCCGCGCCACGCGCTGACGGACGACCTGGTCGGTCGGCCCGCGTGGGCTGTCCCGGCTCTCGCGGACGGATAGATTGCGCGAATGCTTCCGATCGATCTCTCCGGCAAGCGCGCCCTCGTCGCGGGCGTCGCCGATGATGGCGGCTTCGGCTTCGCCATTGCGAAGGCCCTCGCCCAGGCGGGTGCCACCGTGTGCGTGGCCACGTGGCCGCCCGCGCTCAACATCTTCCTCAACCTGCTCGAGCGCGGCAAGCTCGACGAGTCGCGCACCCTGCCCGACGGGTCACTCTTCTCGTTCGAGCGCATCTATCCGCTCGACGCGCTCTACGACACGATGGCCGACGTGCCCGAGGACGTGCGCACGTCCAAGCGCTACGCCGACGTCGGCGACTTCACGATCGGCGGCCTTGCGGCGCGCCTCGTGGAGGACTTCGGCGAGCAACCGCTCGACATCGTCTTCCACTCGCTCGCCAACGGCCCCGAGGTCAAGAAGCCGCTGGCCGAGGTGAGCCGTCGCGGCTATCTCGACGCCATCTCGGCGAGCGCCTACTCGTTCGTGGCCATGGTGCAGCAGTTCGGACCGCTCATGCGGACGGGCGGCTCGTTCGGCTCGCTCACCTACATGGCGAGCGAGCGCGCGATTCCGGGCTACGGCGGCGGCATGTCGTCGGCCAAGGCAGCGCTCGAGAGCGACACGCGCACGCTGGCGTTCGAGGCGGGGCGCAAGTGGGGGCTGCGCGTGAATACCATTTCAGCGGGGCCGTTCGCATCGCGCGCGGCCAAGGCGATCGGCATCATCACCAACATGGTGGAGTACTGCCGCGTCAACTCGCCGCTCCCGGAGGAGCTCGAGGCCATGGAAGTCGGCTACACGGCCGCGTTCCTCGCGAGCCCGATGGCGGCCGGCATCACCGGCGCCACGGTGTACGTGGACAAGGGCTACCACGCGATGGGCATGGCCGTGGACATCCCGGCTGCGCCGCCGTCAGGCGACTGACGGCGGCGCATGTCTCCCTGACGCTCCGCGGCGACCGAGATGATCGTGTCCTGGCTGCGCCGCATGCATGTGCGCCTCGCGCTGCTCATGCTCGCCGTCACGGCGCCGCTGATCGTCGCGCACTCGCTCCACACGGCGTCGCAGGCGGAACTCAGTCGCGCGTCGGCGGAGGAGCGGGTGCAGCAAGCGGCCGAACTCATGGCCAACCGGGTGGACGACTGGCTCGAGAGTGCGAACGCCGCCTTCCTGTCCCTCGACGATCCGGTCCGTCGTCACTGGGATGATCGTGCTCGCCTCGATTCCGCATTGAGCCTTGCGTCCGCGGCGTCGAATCAGAAGTTCGTGAACTTCTTCGTGGTCGATACCAGCGGTCGGAATCGCGGCAGCGGGCGGCCCACGGCCGACCGGGATACGATCAACTATCTCGAGCGCGACTATTACGGGGACGCGCTGCGTTCCACGGCCACCGTCGTCGGCGCACCGCGGCAGTCGTTCGTCCTGCCAGGCCGTCCCTGGGTGGTGATGTTCGCGCGCGCACTGCGCGATCCGGCCGGGCGCGCGTTCGGAGTGATCGCGTCCCCCGTTCGCATCGACACGCTCACGGATTTCGTGCGGGTGGCCGCGTTCTCGCAGCCCCCGCTCGTGACCATCATCGACACGAGCGGACGCATCGTCGCGCGCTCAACCGCTCCCGACTCGTTCCTCGGCCGGACGGTCGGAGCCGGATCCGTCCCCCGCTCGGCGTTCTCCACGCGCCCCCGGCTCGCGACGGGCACCGACGAGGACGGCGTGGCCCGCCTCACGGCCTCCGTTGCCGCGCAACGCGCGCCATGGCTCGTCCGCGTCGGCCTGCCGCTCACGGTGTTCGAGGCCCCCCTGCAGAAGCAGGCGCGTGACGACTTCCTCCTCTCCCTCTACGCGGTCTTCGTGGCTGCGGCCGGCGCACTGCTGATCGGCGGGCGCATCATTCGTCCGCTCGAGGCGCTCACCAGCGATGCGCAGCGAATTGCCGGTGGCGCCCCCGACCATCGCTCCCAGGTGACCGGCCCGCTCGAGGTGGAGATGCTGCGCGACGCCATGAATCGCATGGCAGAGGCCGCCGAGCGGCGCAACGCCGCGCTGGCCGAGAGCGAGCGGCGCTACCGCTTCCTCTTCGAATCCAATCCCCTCCCGATGTGGGCCTGGGACGCGGACTCGATGGAAATCGTCGCGGTGAACGAGGCAACGGTCGCGCACTACGGCTACCCGAGGGAACGGCTCGTAGGACACGCCATCACCACGCTGCTCGACCCGTCCGAGCACGAACGGTTCGGCCAGCGTCGCCTGCCGTTCACCGAGGAGCGCCAGCACGCCGGAACGTGGCGGCACCGCACGGCGAATGGGCGGATCTGCGAGATGGAGATCATCACGACCTCGTCGCGACGGCTCGGGACGGACAGCTGGCTGTCGATCGGGATCGATGTCACGGCGCGCAACGAGGCCGAACGGGCTCTCGCGCGGAGCGAGGAGCAGCTGCGCCAGTCGCAGAAGATGGAAGCCGTCGGTGCCTTTGCGGGTGGGATCGCGCACGACTTCAACAACCTGCTGACCGGCATCGTCGGATTCTGCGAGCTTGCGCTCGCCGACCTGGCGTCGAGCCATCCCGTGCGCCGCGACATCGCCGAGGTGCGCGTGCTGGCGGATCGTGGCGCCGCCCTCACCCGGCAGATCCTGACCGTCAGCCGCAAGCAGGCCCTGCAGCCCACCGTGCTCGATCTCAACGCGCTGGTGGCCGATCTCGAGCGCCTGTTCGCGCGCCTCGTGGGTGAGGACATCCACTTCAGGACCGCCCGTGATCACACCGCGGGTGCGATCTGGGCTGATGCGAGCCAGCTCGAGCAGGTGCTGCTCAACCTCGTTGCGAATGCGCGTGATGCGATGCCGTCCGGTGGCGTCCTCTCGATCGAGACGCACCACGTCGCACTCGATGAGGCCGCGACGTTCGGGCTCGAACCCAAGGCCTGGACGATGCTGCTCGTGCGCGACACCGGGGTGGGCATGACGGCAGCGGTACGCGAGCGCATCTTCGAACCGTTCTTCACCACGAAGGTGCGCGGCAAGGGCACCGGGCTTGGACTCGCCCTCGCGTACGCCCTCCTCCAGGAGCTGCAAGGCGTCATCACCTGCGAGAGCGCGCCGGGCCAGGGCACCACCTTTCGGCTCTTCTTTCCGGTAGCGGCGGGGGCGAGCGAGGCGGTCGACTCCATCACGGCAACGGAGCCCGCTCCGGTCGCCGGCTCCGAGACGATCCTGCTCGTGGAGGACGAGGAGTCGGTGCGCGTGGTCGCCGCCGCGGCGCTCGAGCGGAGCGGCTTCCGCGTGCTCAGCGCCAGCGACGGCAGGGATGCACTCAGGTGCTCGCGTGCCTTCGAGGGACCGATCGACCTGCTGCTCACCGACGTGGTCATGCCGGGGATGCACGGTCGCGAACTCGCCGAGATCGTGATGCGCGAACGACAGGAGTTGCGGGTGTTGTTCGCATCGGGCTACACCGATGACGCGGTGCTGCTTCGGGGCATTCGCGTGGATCAAGTGCCGTTCCTGCAGAAGCCGTTCACGCCGGCGCAGTTGGTGACCCTGGTGCGCGCGGTGCTCGACGCGCCCCGCGTGTCGCTGCACGAAGTCGGGGAATCACCGCTCGTCAACTGACCGGTCTCGTCACCATGCTGATCGTCCTGCTCGTCATGGCGTCGGTCGTGTCGACCGCGGTCGCCGTCGTCGTGGGCGGCCTGCTGCTGCCGACGCGACATTCCGTGTCGCACGGCGTGCACCTGCGCGCCGCGCCGGCGTCGGTCTGGTCGCTCGTCGCCAACCCGGTGGGATACGCAGCGTGGCAGCGGCGCGTGCAGACCGTCGAGCTCCTCGACCGAGCGCCGCTGCGCTGGCGCGAGTTCGGTGACGGAGGCAGCGTTGCGCTCGAGGTCACGCAGCTCGACGCACCGGTGCGCTTCGTGGCCGTGGTGCTCGACGAGGACGTGACGCGTCGACCCGAGCGCACGTTCACGCTGGCCGAAGAGGACGGCGGCACTCGGGTGACGTACACCGAGGCGAGCGTTCACCGGAATCCGGTCGCCCGGTTCATTTATCGCTACTGGCTCAAGCCGGATCACGCGATCATTCGCGTACTGCAGGACCTGCAACGCACGCTCGGGGAGTAGCGGCGGCCACGCGCCCCCCCCCGCGTGTCGAGGCTCAATCAGGCACGCGAACCCTCACCAGCCGACGGATGCTCGCGATGCCCAGCACCGGTCCGAGCGCGAGCACGGGGAACGCCCACGCCCAGCCGATCGCCGCGGCGAGCAGCGGCACCAGCTGGATCGTGACCGTGGTGAGCAGGAAGCCGAGCGAAACCTGCAGCGTGAGCGCCGTGCCAACGGCTTCCGGGGCCACACTCTCGGTCACGAGCACGCTGAACTGCGCGCTGTCCGCGATCACGAAGAAGCCCCACACGAGCGCCACCGGGGCCAGCAGCCACCAGCTGCGCCCGAACGTGAGGCCGATGAGCACGGCACACACGCCGCTCACCGCCATCGCGCGCATCACCAGCCGTTCGCGGCCGATGCGATCGGCCACCAGCCCGCCCCACAGGCAGCCGATGCCACCCACCGCGATCACGCCGAACGCCACCACGCCCACCAGCCACGGCGGCGAGGCGACGGCCCCCGGCACGGCGCGGCGTGCCACTTCGCTTGCCGCGAAGAACGCCGCAATCCACGTCCAGAAGCTGTACAGCTCCGCCATGTGGCCGAGGTAGCCACCGAGCGCCAGTCGGTAGCGACGGTCGCGCAGCACGTCCGCCACGCGCGACCAGCGGAACGGACGCGACGGAAACGCGAACGGACCGTCCCGATAGCCCACCCACACGATCAGCGCGGCGAGCAGCGCGCTCGCACTCGCGCCGACTCCGATGTGCCACGCGGTGGCCGACGGGATCGCCTGTGCGAGATAGGGCGTGGCCTTGCCCACCGTGAGGGCGCCCACGATCGCGCCCACCGCGAGCCCTCGACGCGCGCGAAACCAGGTGGCGGCCATCTTCATGGCCGGCGGATAGACACCGGCCAGACACGCGCCCGCCATGAAGCGCGACAGCAGCACCACACCGAAGCCGTCGGCGAAGGCGAGCGGCAGGTTGGCGATCGCGCCGGCGACCGCGGCGCCCGCGAAGAGGCGGCGTGCGGGCACGATGTCGGCGAGGTTGCCAAGCGCGCTCACGGCCGTGCCGATCACGAAGCCGAGCTGCACCGCGTTGGTGAGCCAGGCGATTTCGGTCCCGGTCAGCGACCACCGCTCGGCGAGCTGCGGCGCAGAGGCGCTGCCGGCGAACCAGAGCGCCATGCCGAGCAGCTCGGCGACCGCGAGCAGCCCGAGCATGCGCCAGCGCGCGGGATCGGAGTCGTCATGAACCAGATGCACGCGCGAAGTATCCGCACGTGCACCCGTTCCGTCCATCAGCGGCGCCTCACGCGCAGGCGGCGCGAGGCGCGACTCCGTTCCGCGTCAGCGCAGCCGCGCCGAACGCGCCGAGATCACGCGGGCCTTGCCCGTGACGTCGTAGTAGCCGGTGAGCTGGAGCTTGTACACGGCGTTGCCCTTCTTCACGAGGTACACGTTGAAGTTGGGCCAGATCTGCAGGTCGGTGCCGGTGACGTTGTACTTGTACCAGGGCTTCGCGCCGAACGGACCGCCGAGCGCATCCTGCCCGAAGCTGGGGTTCGGCGTGGCCCGCAGCGCGGCGAGGTCGAGCGTGGCGAAGTCCGCGTCCACCGGCGGCGCCACGAGGATGCCGGCACCACCGCTTGCCCCGGAGTTGGCGCGAATCACGAAGCCTTCGAAGCGGATGTCCCACGGACCCGCGGCCGAGGACGTGGCACCGGCCACGAGGTCGAAGAACACGGGCGTCGCGCCCACGGTCACCGTGGCCGTGCGCACCGCCGGCAGGGGGGCGTTGGACGTGGGCTGCATGGTGTACTCGAACGTGACCGTGCCCGGCGAGGTGGCCGTCGCGCCGGCAATGCTGAGCACGCGGAACTTGCCGTACAGCGGCACCGGGAGCACGCGCGAACGCAGGATCACGAACGTGCGCGCGGGGTTGGCCTGCGCCGCGGCGCCCGTGCCCGTGAACCAGCCCGTGACGCGCGGAATCAGCGATTCCTGCACGAACTCGCCGTCGGCCGGGATCTGCGCCGCCGTCACCGCCTCGAACGCCGCGCGTGTGCCCGCGGCCGTGAGCGTCTGGATGGCGGCGTTGCTGATGTTCTCGTTGCCGCAGAGGCAGTAGCCCGACACGGTGCCCGGACCGGTCGGCCCCGAGTTGAGCGCCACGGTGGTGGCGAACAGCGAGAGATCCCACTCGGTGGAGGTGGCCGGGCTGACCGGCGTCACGGCGCGGATCGTGTCCCCGAGCTGGATGTACGCCGTGGTCGCGGACGCGTCGACCTGCACCTCGGTGACGGCCGAGTTGATCGGATCCGGTCCGGGCGACACCGGGTCGTCGGAGTTGCAGGCGGCGAGGGTGGTGAGCGCCGCGACGGCGAGAAGGGACCGCTGGATCGGAGTCGACATGAAGATCGGAGACCGGGATCGGCGCACCCGAGGGGCACCGATAGATGAGAATGGTTGTCGGGAATGACTGACTGACGGACCGTAACGACCGGGCGCCGGCCCCCTCAATCGGGAGAAGTACCGAGATGGCCCCCGGAGAGTGCGGAGTGCCCCCTTGCGCACTGGGATATGAAAGTGATATCACTCTGAAGTCACACAACCCTTACCGTTTCGCGTCCGAGGAGACCATGACGTTCCGTGAGACCGAGGCCCGGCCGATCGCCGGCATTCCGATGGCGCTCCTGCTGTTCGCGGCCATCGCCGCCAGTATCTGGATGTTCGTCGTCTCCGCCCGGGCCGACGACACCCCGCGCCTCATCGCCGCGCTCGTGGTCCTGGTCATCGGCGCGGTGCTCACGCCCGGGCTGTTCGTCGTGAACCCGAACGAGGGCAAGGTTCTCACGCTCTTCGGCACCTACAAGGGCACTGCCAGGCAGCCCGGCCTCTGGTACACCAATCCGTTCATGACCAAGGCCGCCGTCTCCCTGCGCGTGCGCAACTTCGAGACCGGCAAGCTCAAGGTGAACGACGCGCGCTCCAACCCGGTCGACATCGCCGCGGTGGTCGTGTGGCGCGTGACGGACACGGCCGAGGCGATCTTCGAGGTGAACGACTACGAGGAATACGTGCACATGCAGAGCGAGTCCGCACTGCGCGCGCTGGCCAGCTCCTACCCGTACGACACGCACGGTGACGAGGACGTCTCGCTCTCCACGCACACCGACATCGTGTCGGGCAGCCTGCTCGAGGCGCTGGTGGAACGGCTGGCCAAGGCCGGCGTGGAGGTGCTCGAGGCGCGCATCAGTCACCTCGCCTATGCGCAGGAGATCGCGGCGGCCATGCTGCAGCGGCAGCAGGCCAGCGCCGTGGTTGCCGCTCGGCAGACGATCGTGGAAGGCGCCGTGGGCATGGTGCAGATGGCGCTCGAGCACATCGCGCGCGATCGCATCGTGGAGTTCGACGACGACCGCAAGGCCGCCATGGTGAGCAACCTGCTCGTCGTGCTGTGCGCCGACCGCTCCGTCACGCCGGTCGTGAACACCGGCACCATCCACCACTAGTTGCGCGTGTCCGTGCGCGCCCCGTTCCGCCCTCACCATGGCTGACCGCAAGCCGTTCCTGCTGCGCATCGACCGCACCGTGCTCGACGCGGTGCAGCGGTGGGCGAACGACGACCTGCGCAGCCTCAATGGGCAGATCGAGTTCCTGCTCCGCGACGCGCTCAAGCGCGCGGGGCGGGCGCGGCCGCGCACGGACCAGCGCGCCGATCACGTCGCGTCCGACGACGACGTGCCGCACGATGCGCCCTCACGCTGACCGGACTCGCCCATGCCGACCTCTCCCCTCCGCCGCTCCCCGCTGCACCCACGCACGCGCGTCCGCATCGGCCTCTGGCTGCTCGGCCTCGTGGTCGGGGTGATCCTCTTCTTCGCACGCCCGGCCGCCGCGCAATCCGCCCCGACGCGCGGGTTCACCATGGTGTACCTCGCCGGCCTGGACACGATCGGCGTCGAGCAGGTGCGCGCCAGTGCCGCCGGCTGGACGGGCGACTTGCGCATGCGCGGCCAGCCGCGGGTGCGCTGGACGCAGCGGCTGGGCGAACCGGCGGGCGTGCACACGCTCGACATCGAAGCGTGGGCCCCCGGCGCGGCCGATGACGCCGCCGCGATGCAACGGCTCACGCTGCGCACGCGCGGGGACAGCGCCTTTGTGTACGCCACGCCCGCCGCCGGTGGCGCACTCGCGACGCCGCAGGCCACGCTCGCCGCGCGCCGTGGGGCCGCCTGGCTCGTGAACCAGTCACTCGTGCACGGCGCCTGGCTCGCGCAGCGCACCGTCGCGGCGGGCGACGACACCGCGTGGGTCATGCTCGCCAGCGGGGCGCGACTGCTCCCCGGAGGCGTCACCCGCGCGGGCGACACCGTCCGGCTCACCATCGCCGGCGTGGAGAGTGTCTACCGCTTCGGCCCCAACGGGGCGCCGCTCGAGGTCAGCGTGCCGGCGCAGCGCCTGCGCGGCGTGATCGTGCGCGGCGCCGACGAGACCCTCGGGCGTCCGGCGCCCGTGTCCTATGCCGCCCCCGTGGGCGCACCTTACGTCGCCGAGCAGGTGCAGGTCCCCACGCCGATGGGCCATTCGCTCGGAGCCACGCTCACGCGCCCTGTCGCTGGGGCGCGCGTGCCGGTCGTGATCACCATCTCCGGCAGCGGTGCGCAGGAGCGGGACGAGGCGATCCCCGGCGTGGCCGGCTATCGCCCGTTTCGCGAAATCGCCGACACGCTCGGCCGACGCGGCATCGCCGTCTTGCGCTTCGACGATCGCGGCACGGGCGCGAGCGGCGGCAACCACGCCACGGCCACGAGCCGCGACTTTGCCGACGACGTGCGCGCCCTCGTGACGTGGCTGCGCGCCCGCCCCGACATCGACGCCGATCGCATCGCGCTGCTGGGGCACAGTGAAGGCGGGCTGATCGCGCCACTCGTTGCCGCCGACGATCCGCAGCTGGCCGGCATCGCGCTGCTCGCCGGACCGGCCTACACGGGCGCGCGCATCATCGACTTCCAGCAGCGCTCGGCGATCTCGCAGGCGTATCCGTCGGCGCGCGCCGTGGCGCGCGATTCGATGTTCCGCGCCGCCCAGCAGCAGCTCGACAGCATGGCGCGGTCCCAGCCGTGGTTGCGAGAGTTCCTGACCTACGATCCACTGCCCACCGCGCGTCGCGTGCGCGCGCCCGTGCTCATCCTGCAGGGGGAGACCGACCTGCAGGTCACGGCCGAGCAGGCGGACACGCTGGTCGCGGCCTTCCGCGCTGGCGGCAATGCGGACGTCACGATGCATCGCCTCGCGGCCACCAACCACCTGTTCCAGCGCGATCCTTCGGGGCTGCCGAGCGGGTACGGGTCACTGCCCGACCGCACGGTGACGAAGGAGACGCTCGGCCTGCTCGCCGACTGGTTCAGCGCGCGGCTGCGCACCGCGCCGTAACCCGGCGCGGCCCGGCGCGCCGAGCGGCGGCGCGGCACGATCTCAGCGACCGCTCGTCGTGCTCGCGCTCGCCTGCGCCAGCAGCTCGGCCACGGCCTGCTGGAACGCCGGCACGGTGAACGGCTTCTGCAGGAAGCGCGTGCGACGGTCGCCGGGCGCGCCGCGAATGGCGGCGTTGCGCGCGTAGCCCGACATGAAGAGCACCGGCAGCTCCGGACGCTCGGCGCGCACCTTGATCACGAGTTCGCTGCCGCCGAGGCGCGGCATGACGACATCGGTGACGAGCACATCGATCTCCTGCCGGTGCATCTCGAACAGGGCAAGCGCCTCGACACCATCGCGCGCCACGTACACCACGTACCCCTGCCGCGCGAGCACGCGGTGCGTGAGGTCACGCACGCCATCCTCGTCTTCGACCAGGAGCACGGTGCGCGGCCCGGGCACCACGGCCACGCTGCTCGGTGACTGCCGCACGGGCCGTGCCTCGCCCACGACGCGCGGCAGGCACACATGCACCGCCGTGCCGCGCGAGGGTGCGCTGTCGATCCACACGTAGCCATCGCTCTGCTTCACGATGCCGTACACGGTGGCCAGGCCGAGTCCGGTGCCTTCGCCCACCGCCTTGGTAGTGAAGAATGGCTCGAAGGCACGCGCCCTCGTGTCCTCGCTCATGCCGGTGCCGGTGTCGGTGACCGAGAGGTAGATGTAGCGCCCGGGACGGATCGGCACGTCGGGCGGCAGCGACGGCGCATCGCCCTGCCAGCCTCCGTGGCCGCGCCCCACCCCGATCTCGCCGGTGCGCAGCTCGAGACGGCCGCCGTCCGGCATCGCGTCACGCGCGTTGATCACGAGGTTGATGATCACCTGCTCGAGCTGTCCGCGGTCGGCGCGTACGAGGCCCACGTGCGCCGCCGGCGTGAGCACCACGGCGATCGTCTTGGGGATGAGGCGGTCGAGCATGCGCGTGAGCTGCGCCACCACCGCGTTGAGGTCGAGGTCCTGCGGCTGCAGCACCTGCTTGCGACCGAAGGCGAGCAACTGCCGGGTGAGGTCGCTCGCGCGCGATGCGGCACGCTCGATCTCCTGCAGCTCGCCGCGCAGCTCGCTCTCGGGCGGCGTGCGCTCCAGCAGCAGCGCCGCGTTGCCGCGAATGACGGTGAGCAGGTTGTTGAAGTCGTGCGCCACACCGCCGGCCAGCCGCCCCACGGCGTCCATCTTCTGCGCCTGCCGCAGCTGTTCCTCGAGCGCGTGCCGCTCCGTGGTGTCGAGCATGACGCCGAGCACGCGCTCGGCGCGCCCCTGCGCGTCACGCACGACATGGAAGTGGTCGTGCACCATGGCCCACGTGTCATCGGCGCGACGGAAGCGATAGGCGTGCGTGGCATTCTCCACGCGGCTCGCGTGCACCTCTTCGGCGGTCGCGAGCAGCGCGCCCACGTCGTCGGGATGAATGCGTTCGTGCCACCACACGATCGGCAGCGCGCTGCCGCGCACGTCCCAGCCGAAGCGATCGGTGACGCCTTCGAGGAACGTGATCGTGTCGTGTGCGAGGTCCCACTCCCAGATGGCACCGCCGGCAGCATTGGTCACGAGCCGGTAGCGCTCCTCCGAGGCGCGCAGCGCGGCCTCGGTGGACTTCTGCACGCGCAGGTCGAGCGCAAAGCACCAGCCCACGCCACGCTCGCGGTCGAGCGTGGTCACGACCACGAGCACGGGCACCATCGTGCCATCCCGGTGCCGCAGCACAGTCTCGTAGGGCGGCGCCATGCCGGCTTCCTGCACGAGCGCGCGCATGACGCGCGTGGACGCGGCCGCCACGGGATCCTCGATGGCGTCCCACGACAGGTCGCCCTCGCGCAGCTCGTCGTGCGAGGCGCCGATCAGCGAGAGAAAGGCTTCGTTGGCATCGAGGATGCGTCCGTCCTGGCTCCACGCCGCCACGGCGATCGCGCGGGCATCCGGTGTACCCTCGCCACCGTGCGCCGCGGCGCCCGGCATCGGGGAGAGTGGGGCGGCGGCAGGGAATGGGCGCGTGCTGGGCACTCGGCGGGGACGTCGGCGGTTCGAACGAGAGGAGGCTAGCTTAGGTAACGTGGCGGATCGTCCGGATGATCGCCACTGCCCACCGTCCTTTCCCTTCACTCCCGCACGATGCGTGTCCTGACCCTCTCGGCACTCGCGGCGACCGCCCTGGTCGCCGCCTGCCGGCAGCCGGCTCCGCGGCCGGCTCCCACCCCCGCGCCTGGTGCCCGCCCGACGGCGACCCCGAACGCCCCCACTACTCCGAACACTGCCCCGGGCGCACCCGGCCTCGGCGCCGGCCAGCCGCCGGCCGGCCCGGGTGGCGCCGGTGCCGATCCCGTCCCGCGCCCCTACGCGAGCGTGATCACGTCCCAGGCGAAGTCGAAGCAGGGACTCTTCGGCGTGCACGACGTGCGCGGCCGCTGGTTCTTCGAGATTCCGGCCTCCGAGATGGGCAAGGACATGATGATGGTGCGCACGATCCGCGCCACGCCGAACGGCGTGGCCGGCGGCACCATGGCCGGCCAGGCGCTCGTCCGCTTCGAGCGCGTCGGCACGCGCGTGCTCATGCGGCAGTCCAACCTGCGCAACGTCTCCACCGACAGCGGCTCGATCAACAAGGCCGTGGACATGGTGCGCTACTCGTCGATCATCGCCGCCTTCAACATCGAGGCCTTCGGCCGCGACTCGAGCGCCGTGATCGACGTCTCGCGCACGTTCACCGGCGCGATCGACGAGTTCTCGCAGGGGTGCGCGCGCCCGCAGCGTGACGCCACGCGCAGCTTCGTGGAGCGCATGGCGCCCTACGCCATCAACGTCGAGGTGGACGCCACGCTCACCTGCAACGCGAGCGCTGCACCGGCCAATCCGTTCGGCGGCGGCGGCGGCAACGGCGGCACCACGCTCTACCACTACTCACTGGTCAAGCTCCCCGAGCAGCCGATGCAGCCGCGCCTGCACGACTCGCGCGTCGGCTTCTTCAGCACCACGCAGACCGACTTCGGCTCGGCCGACCAGCGCGTCGTCACGCGCCGCTTCGTGAACCGCTGGCGCCTCGAGTGCTCCGACCAGAAGGTCGGCGCGCTGTGCGTGCCGAAGAAGCCCATCACCTACCACGTGGATCCGGGCACGCCCGAGTGGCTCGTGCCGTGGGTGAAGGCCGGCATCGAGGAGTGGCAGTCGGCGTTCGAGGAGGCCGGCTTCCACAAGGGCATCGTGGCCGCCGACGCGCCGAGGAACGACCCGGACTGGAACCCGGAGGACGCGACGATCGCCGTCATCCGCTGGCTCGCCAGTCCGACCGAAAACGCCGTGGGGCCGAGCACCGTCGACCCGCGCAGCGGCGAGATCATCGACGCCGACGTCATGATGTACCACAACATCATGAACCTGCAGCGCACCTGGTACTTCACGCAGGTCGGCCACCTCGACCCGCGCGCCGTGCAGTTCCCCTTCCCGGACGACCTCATGGGTCGCCTCGTGCAGTACGTCGTCGCGCACGAGGTGGGACACACGCTCGGCTTCCCGCACAACTTCAAGTCGAGCTCGATGTACGCCATCGACTCGATCCGCAACAAGGACTTCGTCAAGCGCATGGGCCACGTGGCCAGCCTCATGGACTACGCGCGCCTGAACTACGTCGCGCAGCCGGAGGACGGCATCGACGTGGCCGACCTGATCCCGAAGGTCGGTCCGTACGACAAGTACGCCGTGAAGTGGGGCTACACGCCGATCCCGTCGGCGCGCACGCCCGAGCAGGAGCTGCCCACGCTCGAGCGCTGGACGCGCATGCAGGACACCATTCCGTGGTACCGCTTCGCGAGCGACGCGGGCGCGGCGGGCCCCGACCCGGGCGAGCAGTCGGAAGCCATCGGTGACGCCGACGCGGTGCGCGCCACGGAGCTCGGCCTGCGCAACATCAAGCGCATCGTGAAGCTGATCGAACCGGCGTCCACCTCGCGCACCGGTGACGACTTCAGCGACATGCAGCAGCTCTACACGCGTCTCGTGGGCCAGTGGGGCACGGAAATGGCGCACGTCGCGCGCGTGGTCGGTGGCGCGTACAAGACGGAGAAGCGCGTGGGGCAGTCGGGCGCGGTGTACACGCCCGTGGAGCCGGCGCGCCAGCGCCAGGCGCTGCGATTCCTGCTCGACAACGCGTTCGCCACGCCCACGTACCTGCTCGAGCCGAGCATCATCAGCCGCCTCGAGGCGCAGGGCAGCCTCGCCCGCATCGGCGGGGCCCAGGCGCGCGCGCTGTCGTCGCTCGTGAGCAACGATCGCCTGCAGCGCATGCTCGAGATGGAGACGATGGCCTCGTCCCGCCGCGAGGTGTACCCGCTGGCCGACATGCTCACCGACCTGCGGCGCGGCCTCTGGTCGGAGATCTACGGCGGGCGCTCCATCGACGCGTACCGTCGCCGCCTGCAGCGCACCTACCTCGAGGCGATGGCCAGCAAGATCAATCCGCCGGCCCCGACGCCCCTGCCGGCCGGCTTCCCCGGCGGCGGTGCCGTGAGCACGGCCGACGTGCGGCCGCTGCTCAAGGCCGAGATGCGCGACCTCGATCGTGAGCTCGCGACCGCGATCGGCCGCACGAGCGACCGGACCTCGCGTGCCCACCTGCAGGACGCGCGCGACCAGATCAAGGCAATGCTCGAACCGTCGAAGTAGTCGCTCGTTGCCAGGACGTGGTTCGGGGGTGGTCGTCCACGCGGGCGACCACCCCCGCACCGCACGTGCTCCCTCGCGTGACGTGCGCTCCTGTGACGCGCTCCTGTGACGCGCTCCTGCAACCCGCACCGCCATCCCGACGTAGGGACCGCAACATGCCGACCTTCACCACCGATGACCTCTCGCCACTGCGCTCCCTGTTGCGCGGACAATACCAGATCGAGCGAGAACTCGGGCGGGGCGGCATGGGCATCGTGTTCCTCGCGCGCGACGAGCGGCTCGACCGCCCGGTGGCCCTCAAGGTGCTGCCGCCCGCACTCGCCCGCGACGAGGCCACGCGCACGCGCTTCCTGCGCGAGGCGCGCCTGGCCGCGCAGCTCTCGCATCCGCACATCGTGCCCGTCTACCGCGCCGACGAGCTCGACGGCCTGGCGTTCTTCGCGATGGGGTACGTGGAGGGGGAGACGTTCGGCGCCCGCATCCGCGACCGCGCGCGACTCGGCGCCGTCGAGACGGTGCGTGTGCTGCGCGAGGTGGCGTGGGCGCTCGCCTACGCGCACGCGCGCGGCATCGTGCACCGCGACGTGAAGCCCGAGAACATCCTGCTCGAGCGCGCGTCGGGGCGTGCCGTCGTCACCGACTTCGGCATCGCCCGCTCGAGCGTCGACCCGTCGCTCACCGCCGACGGCCACGTGCTGGGCACCGTGCACTTCATGAGCCCCGAGCAGTGCACGGGCGAGGCCGTTGACGGCCGTAGCGACCTCTACGCACTCGGAGTGACGGGCTTCTTCGCCCTCAGCGGCCGGTTGCCCTTCGACGAGGATGCCCCGCAGGCGGTGATCGTCGCCCATGCGACACGCCCCGCGCCTTCGCTGCGCAGCATCGCGCCCGATGTGCCGGCCGCGCTCGCCGACGTCATCGATCGATGCCTGCAGAAGGACCCCGCCGCGCGCATCCAGACCGGTGAGGCGCTCGCCGAGGCGTTGACCAAGGCGCTCGAGACCGATGAGGCCGATCGTCGCGTGCCGGCGCGCGTGCTCCCCACCGAGCAGGCGCACGCCGTGTGGCGGCGCGCCGCGCAGCTGCAGGCCGAGGCGGCCTCACGCCTCGAGTCGCGCCTGCGCGCGGAGCCGGAGCCGGAGCGCGGCGCGGCGGTGGTGCCGGCGGGCGCCGCAGCCGATGCCCCGCCGACGTCGGGGCTGCGCGTGCACGATGTCGCCGCCGCGGCCGTGGAGGCGGGCATCTCGCAGCAGTACGTCGCACTCGCGCTCGCGGAACTCGAGCGGGCACCCGAGGCGCTGCATCGCGCCGACGACCTGCCCGCGTGGAAGCGGCAACTCTCCACGCGCCTGCTCGGCACCGACGAACGCACGTTGTCCGTCACTCGCACGTTCCGCGTGCCGCCACGCGAAGCGCTTGCCGCCCTCGGTCGCACGCTCCAGGCACATCCGTACAGCCTCACGCTGCGCGACACGCTTGGCGGTCATCCGCTGGACGGCGGCGTGCTGGTGTTCACCCTGCCGGCGATGGTGGACGCGACGTACAAGTGGACGTACACCCGGTATGCGGTCTACTCACCGGAGCTGCGCGTCTCCATGCGCGCCGCACCGGGCGATGCGCGCGCGTGCGACGTCACGATGCAGGTGGACCTCGCGCCCGGGCTGACGGCGGTGCTGGCCGGCTACACGTTCGGCTGCGCCGGCCTGGCGGCTGGTGGTGCCGGCATCGGGCTGGCCGTGGGTGCCAAGGCGCTGGCGCTCACCGGTGCGTTGCTCGCCATGCCGGCGCTCGCCGGCTGGGCCGTGGTGGGCATGGGCAGCGCACTGGCCGTCGCCCCGCTGCACCGCTGGGCCATCCGCAAGGTGCGCAAGGAGCTCGAGGACACGCTCGCGGCGATCGAGACGTCGGTGCGCGCGCAGGACATCTTCGGTGAGCTTCCGCCGGCGCTGCCGCGCGGCCCGTCGCTCGCGCGGCTCAGCGGGCTGGAATGAAAGACGACGCGCCGGATGTCGAGCTGACATCCGGCGCGTCGTGTCTTCGCGGGCCGACGGCTTCGGGCCGACGGCGCGTGATGCGCCTTACATCACCGTGATCTGCAGGTCCTGCAGCGCCTTGCGCAGCATGTCCACCTTGTTCGGGTCGCAGGAGCGATCGGCTTCCAGCGACTTCACGAGCGACGTGAGCGCCGTGTTGCGCGCGGCGCCATTGGCACGCTCCGCACCCGAGATCGACGCGCGGATCTCGCCGATGCGCGCCGCGCTCACGCACCCCTTGCGCTCGAGCTGGTCGGTGTAGGCCTTGGCGAGCGGGAAGCTGGGCGGCCAGCTGATCTTCGGCTGTCCCTGCGCGTTGAGGTAGTCCCACTTCACCGTGTTCGCCGCGTCGAGCTCGTTCTGCGTGACGAACTCGCTGGGGATCATCTCCGCCACGTCGAGGCCGCGCGCGATCTCGGAGCTCACGATGGCGCCGTTGTACCAGTACACCGACCACGAGCCGCCCGAGACCATGCGCGTGGAATCCACCGGGCCGCGGTCGAACGAGGCGATCTCGAACGGCTTCGCCGCGTCGGTCCAGTCGAACACCGAGATGCCGCCCTGGTACCACGCCTGCACCATGATGTCGCGTCCCGGGATCGGGATGAGCGAGCCGTTGTGCGCCACGCAGTTCTCGAGCGACGACTGGTACGCGGGGATCTTGTAGTAGCTCTGGAACTTCAGCTTGCCGTTCTCGATGGTGAAGATGGCGTTCGCGCCCCATTCGGGCTTGTCACCCTCGCGGCACTTCGGCGCGCCGCCGCCGCCCCATTCGTCGGAGAAGAGCAGCTTCGTGCCGTCGTTGCTGAACGTGGCCGAGTGCCAGTACGCGAAGTTGGAGTCGGCCACGGCATCGAGGCGGCGCGGATTGACCGGGTCGCTGATGTCGAGCAGCAGGCCGTGCCCTTCGCACGCGCCGCCGGCCAGGCCGAGCGCGGGGTACACCGTGATGTCGTGGCACTGCGCGCCCTCGTCCACCGGGCGGTCGCCCTCGGTACGCGCGGCGCTCGCGAACGCGCGATCGATGTACGTCTGCGCGTCACGCCGCAGCTGTGCCGAGTCGGCCGCCGTGGGCGTGCCCTCGCCGCCGCGCGCCTTCACCAGGCTGTCGAGCACCGCCCGCATCTGCCGCGGCGACATCATCATCTCGGAGCCCGACTGCGGATTGCGCACGATGATCGCGCCGCGCGCGCGCGCCTGCGCGAGCTGCTCGGCCTGCGCGGCGAGGTCCGCCTCCGACAGCCCGTGACGCGGCGCCTCGCGCAGGCCGGCGAAGATGTTGGCCTTGCTCACCACGGCCGCGCTGGCCGGGTTCGCCAGCGGCACCTTGATGATCTCGATGCGAAGCCGCGACGAGCTCGGATCGTTGGCCGCGACATCGCCAGCGCAGCCGGCGAGCTCTGCCGCCGGCCGGATGCCCGACGAACCGGACACGTAGATGTAGACGTTGTCCTTGTCCTTCGGATCCTCGAGCACCGTGTGCGTGTGCGAGCCGCGACACGTCTGCACGTTGGCGATCAGCTTGGGGTTCTTGATGTCGCTGATGTCGAAGATGCGCACGCCGCGCATGCGCAGCGGGCTCACCGTCTCGCGCACGCCGCCCGGCAGGCAGTCCGTGCGCCCGTTCTGCGCCTCGGCCGACATGAACATCAGGTTGCGATACACCGAGATGTCGTTCTGCGACGCCGGGCACGAGAACGCCGTGACGAGCGTGGGGCGATTCGGGTTGGAGATGTCCCAGATCACGGGGCCATTGTAGTTGCCCTGGATCGCGTAGTTGCCGGTGAACGCGAGGTCGGAGTTCGTGACGCCGAGGAAGCCCTCGGGCGAGACGGCCTTGCCGGTGACCTTGAGGTTCGAGACAGCTTCCTCGGCATCGAGCAACCCCGCCTTGAGGCCGACGCGCGGATCGGTGGACGGCGTGAAGCGCGGCGTGGGCGTGGTGGACGGCTTGCTGCTCGCGCACGCGGCAACGCTGAGCAGCGCAGCCGTCGTGACGACGTGACGCATGATCGCGCGCCCGGCGTGGACGCGTGGAGGAACGGGGAGCATGTCGAAACCTCGGGGAGGGCGGAGAGGGTGCGCCGGTCGGCGCGGTGGGAAACGGGCGGGCGGGAGCGCGCGCTACGCGAGCGCTACTCGAACGGCGGGGCGTGCCCCATCTCGAGCAGCATGGTGAGCATGCGCTTGATCTCGGTGGACTGATCCACCTCGACATCCGCGGCGAACTTGAACACGGTCTCGTCCTGTCCCGCACCCGGCGACTGGAAGAGCGTCTTGACCATCGTCACGGCGCCGCGGTGGTGCGCCATCATGTACGTGAGGAACAGGCGATCGAACTCCTCGCCGCGCGCGGCGTCGAGTTCGCGCAGCTGCGCGTCGGTGAGCATGCCGGGCATGCTCATGCCACCGTGTCCGCCGTGGGCGGCGTGCGCGTCGTGTGACATCCCCGCCATGGCCGGCATGGTCACCGTGCCGAGCGAATCCACGAGTGGCGGCGCCTGGTTGCGGTCGCGCAGCCAGGTCTGCATGAGGTTGATCTCGTCCGTCTGCGCGTTGATGATGCGCGCGGTGAGCCGCTGCACAGCCGGGCTGGCTCCGTGCGTCGGAGCCCAGCGCGAGATCAGGATGGCCTGCGCATGGTGGTGGATCATGCCCGACATGAAGTCGATGTCGGCCGTCGTGTACGGATAGCGCAGGCTGTCGGCGCGCGCGCGCGCGATCGCGCCCTCCTGGCCCATCACGAAGGGCACCGCGGCCGGCGACGTGGCGGGTCGCGACGGGGCGCACGCCGCGAGCGTCGCGAACGCGACGGCGGCCGGAATCACGGACAGGAAGGCGAGGCGCATGCGGACGGGGGGCGGCGAGCCACGGGCGCGGGACACCCGATCGGTGTCCGGTCACCGTCGGAATCTACCCGTGGCGCACGGGTGACGCACCGGGGATTGCGTCACGCGGCGCGCTCGGCGAAGCTGCACGCCACATGCCTGCCGACCCGCGCCCATGACCGATCGCCGTCAGTTCCTCCGCGTGGCCGGCGGCTGCCTAGCCCACGTGCTGCTGCAGGGCGCGTGCGCCTCGCCCGCGCGACGCCGCGCCTGGGTGGCGCCCGTGCAGCCGGTCGTGGTCGAAACGCCATTCGCGCGCCTCGAGGCGATCGGCCCCGGCGCGTGGGCCGTGATCTCCACGCCGCTCGGCGGCGACCGCACCACCTTCGCCAACGGCGGACTCATCGCCGGGCGCACCGGTGTCGTGGCCATCGAGGGGTTCTACCGCCCCGCCGGCGCCACGTGGCTCGCCGAGCAGGCGCGCCGCCTCACCGGACGCTGGCCCACGCACGTGGTGATTTCGCACTACCACGTGGACCATGCCGCGGGGGTGAGCGGGTACCCGACGTCGAGCGGCGGGGCGCCGCACCTGTGCGCCACGGCGACGACGCAGGACGCCGTGCTGCGCGGGGGCCCGGTCGCCCCGCCGCGGGAGGCCGAACTGCTGCGCCCCTGGGCCGACGTTGTGCTCGCCGGCGCCGGCGGCACGACCTCGCTCGACCTCGGCGATCGTGTGCTCACGCTGCACGCCCGCGAGGGCCACACCGCCAGCGACCTCGTGCTCGCGGATGCCGACGCCGGCCTGCTCTTCAGCGGCGACCTCGTGTGGAACGGCATGTTCCCCAACTTCGTGGACGCCGACCCGCGCGCGTGGCGCGCGTCTGCCCAGTGGCTGGCCGACCGAGGCGCCACGCACCTCGTGCCCGGTCACGGCGGCCTCGCAGATCGTGCGGCGCTCGACCGGTTCGTCGCCCTGCTCGACGAACTCGAAGCGGCCGCACGTCGCGCGCATGCCAGCGGGCGGGCGGCCGCCGAGGCCGCAGCCGACTACCGCGTGCCTGAGTCGCTCGGCGACTGGATGGCCTCGCCGGCGTCGGTCTCGCGCGCGCTGTCGGCGTGGTATCGCGTGTTCGGCTCCTCCGAGGCGTAGGCCTCCACCTCGAACCGGTTGCCACGATACGGACAGTCGCCGCGCCACCAGGCCGCGGCACTGGCCAGCAGGTACGCCGGCACGAAGAACGGCCCCAAGCGCTCGCATTGCTGCACGTGCACTCGCTCGTGCGCGCGCCAGCGCTCGAGGTCGTCACCGCAGCGCGCCACGATCACGTGGCCGAGGGTGATCGCAGCGAACGGGACGCGCCGCCAGCGTGACCGACTCGGCAGCGCGTCCCGGTGCAGCGCCACTTCGAGCGTGGAGCCGACGCGCCGCAGCGCGCCACCGGCCGCGAGCACCGGGAGCGCCATGATGAGACCCAAGGCCGAGGTGGGCGCGGCCCAGAGGACGCGCAGGGCGGAGGTGAAGCGGTGGCTCCTGGACATGATGCATGGCATGATACCCCGAACGATCCCGACCGATCGACGAATCCTTGGTGCGATCGGCGGTATCGGTCGCAGTGACGCGCGCGTTGCGCCGGCGATGCAGCCGACCGCCGGACGTCGTCACCGCTACCCCGCCTCGAGGCCAGTCCCATGCGTCACGCCGCGACCCTCACCCTGCCCGCCCTTGCCGTCCTGCTGCTCGCGCCGTCCGCCGCGCCAGCACAGGCAGCGCTCTCCCCCATCCCATCATCCGCCACGAGCCACAGCGTCGCCATGGCGGCGCCCACCCTGCGCGAGGGCACGCTCGGCTCCGCCCTCCGCAGCCGGCGCGCCGAACGCCTCGCGGAACAGCCGACCGTCGCCGCGTCCCTGCCGACCGCGATCGTCGCTGACGACGCGCCCGCGCACCGGCTCGACGCCGACGACTTCGCGGCGGGCGGCTTTGCGCAGTTCATGGCCAGCCCCGCCGGCCGCATCCTGCGCGTCGTGGCCGGCGGCACGATGATCGTGGCGGGGCTGGACGCCGACAGCGACGCGGGCACCGCGGTGGCCGTCGTGGGGGCCGTGCCCCTGCTCGCTGGTGCGTTCGACTTCTGCGTGCTCTCGCCCCTGTTCGGTGGTCCCTTCTGGGGCCGGGACATTCGCGCAGCGAAGTGATCGCGCACGGCGAGGCGCACGGCGCGGCGCGCGGCACGCACGCCCCGGGCGTGCGTCAGCTGCGCGCCCGCGCCCGCTGCACCAGCATGACCAGTCCCAACGTGATCGCGCCGGCCACCACGCCGACGACCGCTTCGGCGAGCATGGTGAGCAGCGTCGAGGAGGCCGTCGCGGCTTCGATCGCGTGCGCTACCGGCGGAATGCCGTGCACCACGATGCTGCCGCCCACGAGGAACATCGCGGCCGTGCCCACCACGGACAGCGTCTTCATGAGCAGCGGGGCGGCCACGAGGATGCCGCGCCCGAGCGAACGCTGCATCGCGTCGATACCGTCGCCCTCCTGCCGCGTGAGGCGAAGCCCGAGGTCATCGAGCTTCACGATGCCGGCCACGAGACCGTACACGAGCACCGTGATCGCGATGGCGATCAGGCTCAGCGCCGTGACCTGCCGGCTCATGGACTCGGCGGACATCGTGCCGAGCGCGATCACGACGATCTCGGCCGAGAGGATGAAGTCCGTGCGGATGGCACCCTTGATGCGGTCCCGCTCGAGCGCGACGAGGTCGACCGCCGGATTGGCGATGGCGGCCGCACGCTCGAGTCGATGCTCGTCATCCTCGCGCGCGTGCAGCACCTTGTGCAGCACCTTCTCCACGCCTTCGTAACAGAGGAACAGGCCGCCGATCATGAGCAGCGGCGTGATCGCCTTCGGCAGGAAGGCGCTGATCACCAGCGCCGCCGGCACGAGGATCAGCTTGTTGACGAACGAGCCCTTCGCCACCGCCCAGATGACGGGCAGCTCACGCTCCGGCCGGAAGCCGGTGACCTGCTCGGCGTTGAGCGCCAGGTCGTCGCCCACGACGCCCCCGGTCTTCTGTGCGGCGACCTTGCTGAGCGCCGCCACATCGTCGAGCAGGGTGGTGATGTCGTCGAGGAGCGCGAGCAGGCTGGACGCCATGGCGGGCAGGGATGACGGGAACGGGTCGCTGGCGCACCGAGGTCCGGTGCGCCGCGACCGACGAATCTACCGCCGCTGCGCGGGCCTCACCACCGACAGCGTCACGCTCGACGGCGTGCCGCGCCCCAGGTGCACCGCGTTGCGAGCCACCACACCGGTCGTCTCGTCGAAGTTGTTGCCGCCGGTGTTCAGGTTGCGGTCGAAGCGCGGGAAGTTGCTGCTCGACACCTCGAGGCGGATGCGGTGGCCCGGCTTGAAGTAGTTGCTCGTGTTCAGCGGCCCGAGCGTGACCTTGTAGACCGCGCCCGGCTCCATGCGGGTCTGCGGCTTGTCATAGCCGGTGTGATAGCGCATGCGCTGGATCGTCTCGTCGAGGTTCCAGGCGCGCCCCTCGGTGTCCACGTCGATGAGCTTCACGGTGAAATCGGTATCCTTCGCGTCGCTCGACACGTAGAGCGTGACACTCACCGGGCCGCTCACCTCGACGCCCTCACGCAGCGGCTCGGTGGTGTACACGAGGATCTGCGGGTCCGTCTCGCGCACCCGCTGGTCGAAGGAGCCGGCGTCGATCGCCGTGCCGGTGCAGCACACGTTGCCGCCGTAGCTCATGACCGGCTTCATCGGGTCGTACGTGAACGTGTCGCGCTCGGCGCGCGCGGGCGCGCTGGCCAGCAGGGCTCCTGTGCCGTTCATCGTGTTGGCCGCGCCACCGGCGTTGCTCAGGAAGTAGGTGACGGGCGCGGCGCCGCGCGGCGGCCATGTGTCGCTCGCCTGCCAGGTGTTGCTGCCCATCGTGAAGTAGCGGATCTTCGGCAGCGTGTCGAGCAGGCCAGTGCGCTCGCCCTTGAGGAACGTGTCGAACCAGCCATAGGTGAGCGCGTCGTAGTCGAGCCGCGCGTCGCCCATGCTGCGCGCGCCCACCACGGTGTTCTCGGTGGCGCGGGTATAGGCGCAGTGCGCGACCGGCGCGATCACGGCGTACTGCTGCCGCGCCACCGCCGGCGACGCCGTCTGCATCGCGTGCTGCCACATGGCGATGTTCGGCCCGACCGACACGTCGTACCAGCTCATCAGCCACAGGCCCGGCGTGTCGAACGGCATGTCGTCGTGGTACAGGCCGCCGCGGTACCAGCGCGGATCGTTGGGCGTGCGCTTGATCATCTCGCCACCCGTCGCCACGAGCATGCGATCGGCGAAGACACCGCGCGGCCCGTCCACCGCCTTCAGGATGTCCTGTGTGGGCAGGTGCCAGAGCGCCTGCGCCCAGTCGATGCGCGGCAGCTGTTGCGCGAGGTCGAACGACTTGCGCAGGCGGGTGAGGTCGGCCTGGCTGGTGTGCGCCGGGAACATGGGCCGCTGCGTGTTCTGCTGGCCGTAGATCCAGGTGATGAACAGCATCTGCACCGCGCCGCCGCGGTACCAGTTGCCCTGCTCGTACCAGCCGCCGACGCGCCCCACGCCGGCGCCATAGCCCTGCGGAATCACGGCGCCGAGGCCGGCCGGCTTCGTGGAGGCGACGGCCATCTGGTATTCCGCCGTGCTCGAGCAGCCGATGAGCCCGACCTTGCCGTTGCTCCACGGCTGGTTGGCGAGCCACTGGATCGCGTCGTGCCCGTCGGTGGCCGGCGGTCCGAGGATGTCGTACTCCCCCTCGCTGAAGAAGTGGCCGCGCTCGTTCTGGAAGGCGTACGCGTAGCCGCGCTTGATCGCGGTGAGCACCGCCGACCAGTCACGCGGTGCGCCCGTGCGCACGTCCCACCAGTTCATGTTGTAGGGCGTCTTGCTCAGGATGAGCGGCACCGGTCCGCTGCGCTGCTTCGGCACGTAGATGTCCGTCATCAATCGCGTGCCATCACGCATCGGCATCATGACCGAGCGATGGATCTCGGCCACCTGCTGCAACTCGGCTTCGAGTGCATGGCGGCGGGCGATCAGGCTGGTGTCGGCGGCGGCCGGCTGCGCCGGAAGGGATGCGTACGCGAGCGGTGCGCTGAGCAGTGCCAGCGCGAGGCGCAGCGCGACGCGTGGCCGGCGCGGGTGTCGAGCAGGCGGTGAGGACTGGTACATGGCGCGAAGCGGTGGAGGCGAAGGCAATCGCCCGGCGTCGGACGGTCCTGCCACGCTAGGCCCGCCCGACCATGCAGCAAGCAGGGTTCCCCTGACGGGTCCGGTCGCCAGGTGTCGCGACGCGCGGCCGCGTATGGCCGCGCCCGATGCCGACCCGTACGTTGACCGGACCAGTTCGCGCCGCTGCGTTCTCCGTTCCGCCGCCGATTCGAGGATCCGCCATGCGCCTCCTGCGCGCCCTCCTTCCCGTGCTGCTGCTGACGCTGCCGTCGTGGCTCGTCGCCCAGCCGCGCACGCTCACGCCCAACGACCTGTTCGATCTCGAGACCGTCGCCGAGCCGGCCATCTCGCCCGACGGGACGCAGATCGTGTACGTGCGGCGCTGGAGCGACCGCATGACGGACCGCCGCTACGCGAACCTCTGGGTCGTACGCAGCGACGGCACGGGCCATCGCCCGCTCACGTCGGGGCGCACGGTCGAGGGCACCCCGGTGTGGTCGCCCGACGGCACCCGCATCGCCTTCACCTCGTCGCGAGGCGGCGCAACGCAGCTCTGGGTGCGCTGGATGGATCGAGGCGATGAGCTCCAGGTCACCCATGCGCCCGAGGCGCCCAGCGCACCGGCCTGGTCGCCCGACGGCACGCGGCTCGCCTTCCTGCGCCTGGTGGCCGCGCCGCCACTCGTGATCGGCACGCCGCTCACGCCCCCTGCCGGCGCCACGTGGTCCGCCCCGCCCAAGTACACGGACCGGCTCGTGTTCCGTCAGGACCAGATCGGCGAGCTGCCGAGCGGCTTCGTGCACGCCTTCGTGGTGCCGGCGGACGGCGGCACGCCGCGGCAGGTGACCAGCGGCGACTACCATCACGGCGGCAACGTGTACGGGGGCGGCAGCGTGACCTGGTCGGCGGACGGCACGGAACTCGTACTCCCGGCGCGGCGTGGCGAGAACCCAGAGTGGAACGCGCGCGAAACCGACCTGTTCGCCGTCGAGGTGGCCAGCGGGCGCGTGCGCCAGCTCACCGATCGCTTCGGCCCGGACCAGAGCCCCGCCGTCTCACCCGATGGCCGCTTCATCGCCTACACGGGCTACGACGATCGCAAGCAAGGCTACCAGAACACCTTGCTCTACCTGATGACGCGTGACGGCTCCGGCGTGCGCGTCATCTCGGAGCAGCTCGACCGGAGCGTCTCCAACCCCGTGTGGAGCAGCGACGGACGCGCCATCTACGCCGTCGTCGACGACGAGGGCAACACGAAGGTGGCGCGCTTCACGCTCGACGGCGGCGTGCGCTACGTCGCGCGCGATCTTGGCTCGGGCAGCTCGGCCTACAGCGGCGGCGCCTTCTCGCTGGCGCGAGACGGCCGGCTCGTGGTCACGGCCAGCACGCCCGCCATGCCCTCCGAACTCGTGCTGGTGACGCCGCCGGGAAGCGGACGCGGCGCGGCGGCACCGACGAAGACGCTCACCGCGATCAACGACGATGTGCTCGCGGGCAAGACGCTCGGCGCCGTGGAGGAGCTCTGGTACACCTCGTCCAAGGACGGACGGCGCATCCACGGATGGATCATCACGCCACCCGGATTCGCCCCGGGCCGGAAGTACCCGCTCATCCTGGAAATC
Organism: Gemmatimonas sp.; assembly: GCA_011390885.1. Taxonomy (GTDB): domain Bacteria; phylum Gemmatimonadota; class Gemmatimonadetes; order Gemmatimonadales; family Gemmatimonadaceae; genus JAABRT01. Next base: position 48,993 of record JAABRO010000007.1, read on the forward strand.
CACGGCGGCCCGTTCGCCAACTACGGCGACCGCTTCGACGACGAGAAGCAGCTCATGGCCGCCGCCGGTTACGTGGTGCTCTACACCAATCCGCGCGGCAGCACGAGTTATGGCGAAGAGTTCGGCAACCTCATTCACCACGCCTACCCGGGCGACGACTTCGACGACCTGAACAGCGGCGTCGACGCCGTGATTGCCAAGGGGTACGTCGACGAAGCGAACCTCTTCGTCACCGGTGGCAGCGGTGGGGGCGTGCTCACGGCCTGGATGATCGGACGCACCGACCGCTTCCGCGCGGCCCTTGCCTTCTATCCGGTCATCAACTGGGAGAGCTTCGTGCTGACGGCCGACATGGCCCCATCGGCGGTGAACAACTGGTTCCCCGGGTTCCCGTGGGACCACCCCGAGAACTACGACCGGCGGTCCCTCCTTTCGGTCGTCGAGCGCGTGCGCACACCGACGCTCATCATGACCGGCGAGGAGGACTTCCGCACTCCGATGTCGGAGTCGGAGCAGTACTACAAGGCGCTCAAGATGCGCGGCGTCGAATCGGTCCTCGTGCGCGTGCCCGAGGAGCCGCACGGCATTCGCCGACGCCCGAGTCACGCGGCGGCGAAGCTCACCACCCTGTCCGGCTGGTTCGCGAAGCATCGCGCGCCGGTGCCCTGAACCGGCGCGCGACCTCACGCGTCCCGGCCGTCGCGTTCAGCCCTTCGAACGCGGCTCGCCGAAGGCGCGGTCCGTTTTCGTAGATTGCGGAAGGTTCCTCCCCTCGCCCCCCGACTCCCGCCCCATGCGACTTCGTCTCCCGCTCCCGGCCGCGTTCGCGGCACTCTGCCTGGTTCCGCTGGCCGTCGCGACGGGCCACACCCAGGCAGCTCCTGCACCCTCGCCGCTGGTGCGCGCGGTCGACGCCCGGCTGCCCGCCGTGATGCCCAAGGTGGTGGCCTGGCGCCGCGACATTCACGAGCACCCCGAGCTCAGCTTCGAGGAAACGCGCACCGCGGCGCTCGTGGCCGAACACCTGCGCAGTCTCGGCATCGAAGTGCAGACCAACGTCGGCCGGACCGGCGTGGTGGGCATCCTGCGCGGCGGCCGCCCCGGCCCCGTGGTGGCGCTGCGCGCCGACATGGACGGGCTCCCGGTCACCGAACAGGTCGACCTGCCGTTCCGGAGCCGCGCCACCGCGCAGTGGCAGGGCGCGACGGTGGGCGTGATGCACGCCTGCGGGCACGACAATCATGTCGCCATCCTCATGGGCGTGGCCGAAGTGCTGGCGGGCATGAAGGCCACGCTCCCGGGCACCGTAAAGTTCATCTTCCAGCCGGCTGAAGAGGGACTCGGCGGTGCCAAGGCCATGGTGGACGACGGCGTGCTGCGCGATCCGGTGCCCGACGCGGTGTTCGGTCTGCACGTGTGGCCGTCTCCGGTGGGATCGATCGGCCTGCGCGCCGGCCCGCTCATGGCCGCGTCCGGCAACTTCTCGATCGTGGTCAAGGGACGGCAGACACACGGCTCGCAGCCCTGGTCGGGTGTGGACCCGATCGTCGTGTCGTCGCAGGTGATCATGGGGCTGCAGACCATCGTGTCGCGCCAGGTGAACATCTCCACGCTGCCGGCCGTGCTCACGGTGGGGCAGATCCAGGGTGGGAACCGCAGCAACATCATTCCCGACAGCGTGGTGATGGTGGGCACCCTACGCACCTTCGACGACGCCATGCGCCGCGACATCGCCGCTCGCATCACGCGCACGGCCCAGGAGATCGCGAAGTCCGCCGGTGCGACCGCCACCGTGACGGTGGACCCGAGCGGCATGGTGCTCGCCAACGACACCTCGCTCACCGAGCGCATGCTCCCGACGCTCCGCCGCGCGGCGGGCGAGGCCGGCGTGCAGTTCATCAACCCGATCATGGCATCGGAAGACTTCCCGGAGTTCACGCGCGACATCCCCAGCGTGTTCTTCTTCCTCGGCATCGTGCCCAAGGGGCAGGATCCGGCCACCGCGCCGCCGAACCACTCCCCGCTCTTCTTCGCCGATGAGGGTGCGCTCGAGCCCGGCGTGCGTTCGCTCGCCCAACTCGCCGTCGACTTTCTCGCCGGTGGGGCGAAGCGATGACGCGTCCCCGTCGGTCGCCCATCCGTCGTTTCCACGCTTCGTCCTGCGCCATGCCCCGCACTCTCACGCTCTCCACCGTCGCCGCACTGCTCATCGCCACGCCGCTGTCGGCACAGGTCGTGTGGCCCGATGAGGGGCCGCGCACGTGGGCGCCCCGCCCCACCGAGCCGGCGATCACCGCGAACGACCTGCGCACCCGCCTCTACCAGTTCGCCGACGACTCCATGATGGGGCGCGAGGCTGGCACGCTCGGCAACATCATGGCCACGGATTACATCGCGGCCGAGTTCAAGCGTCTCGGGCTCGTTCCTGCTGGCGAGAACGGCACGTACTTCCAGAAGCTCGACTACGGACGGCAGGCGTTCGTGGCCAGCCGCACGCGCCTGAACGCCGGTCGCCGGCGGCTCGCCCCCGGCACCGACTTCGTGCCCCTCGCGCCCAACGCGGCGCTCGGCGTCACGGGCACCGTCGCTCTCGAGCGCGTGACGGCGATCTTTGCCGGCCCCCTCGCGCAGGCGGCGCTCACACCGGACCAGATGCGCGGTCGCGCCGTGGTGTTCAACGGACTCCCCATGGGCAACCCGCCGGCACCGGCGATCGCCGCCGCGCGCGAGGCCGGCGCCGCGGTGCTCGTGTTCATCGCCGCCGACCTGCCGTCGACCGCGTTCAACGAGCGGCTCAGCATGCGCGTCACCGTGCCCGGCACCATGGGCGCTGCGATCGTCACGCCAGCTGCCGCCGCGCAGCTCTTCGGTCAGCCGCTCGCCGCCCTCGCTGCGGGCACCGAGGGACAGCCGCTCACCGGCAGCTGGAGCTACACCTTCACCGAGCTCGAGCACCCGGTGCGCAACGTGCTCGCCATCCTCCCGGGCGGCGACGCCGCGCGCAAGGGACAGTACGTGATCATCGGCGCGCACAGCGATCACGTGGGCATGGTGCGCGGCACCAACCCGCCCGAGCACGATTCGCTGCGCGCCTTCAACACGGTCATGCGACCGCAGGGCGCGAACGATCGCATCTCGATCGACGCCGTCACGCCGAAGCAGTGGGGCGAGATCAACGCGCTCATCGCGAAGGCGCGGAGCATCCGGCCCGCGCGTCCCGACACCGTGAACAACGGCGCCGACGACGACGGCAGCGGCACCGTGGTCATGCTCGAGATCGCCGAACGCATGGCCACCGGCCCGCGGCCGGCGCGCTCGATCCTGTTCCACTCCCACGCCGCCGAGGAGAAGGGGCTGCTCGGCTCCGCGTGGTGGACGGCGCACCCCACGGTGCCGCTCGACTCGGTCGTCGCCGCGCACAACATGGACATGCTCGGCAAGGGGCGTGTGACCGACGTGAAGTTCGGCGGTCCGCACACGGTGCAGATGCTCGGCTCGCGGCGCGTGTCACCGGAGTTCGGCGACATGATCGACTCGCTCAACGCCGTGCGCGACGAACCGATGGTGATCGACTACTCGTGGGACCGCACCAACCGGCTCAACCGCTTCTGCCGCAGCGACCAGGTGAGCTACATCCGCAAGGGCATTCCCACCACGTACTTCTCCACCGGCTACTCGCGCGACTACCACATGGCGACCGACGAGCCGCAGTACATCAACTACGACCTCAGCGCGCGCGTCGCGCGGTTCGTGCACGATGTCGCGCTCACGGCGGCCAACCGGCCGGAACGGCTGCCGGTGCTGCCGCGCGAGCAGCAGGACCCGGCGGCGCGCTGCGGCGGGTGATCACGGCACTGGGTGCATGACGAACGGGGCCGGGCATCGCCGCCCGGCCCCGCGTCGCCCTCCCCGATGGCCTGACCGCTGGTGCGGCGCGCGCTACACCAGCGCCAGCGCCATGCCCGCGAAGCCGACCAGCATCACGAGCAGCACCCCCGGCACCGCGAAGCGCAGCCAGCGCGGAAAGGGCACGCGGGCGGCCAGCAGCATGGCCAGCAGCGCGCCATTGGTGGGCACCACCAGGTCCATGGGCGGTCCACCGGTCTGGTACGCGAGCACGGCCACTTCGCGCGAGAAGCCGAGCAGGTCGGCGAGCGGGGCCATGATGGGCATGACCAGGGCGGCATGACCGCTGTTCGACGCCACAGGCAGGTGCAGCAGCGCGTGGATCGGCACCATCAACCCGGCGGCCAGCAGGCCGGGCGCATGCTCGAGCGGCGTGGCCAGCCCGTGCACGATGGTATCGATCACCTTCCCATCCTCGAGCACCACCGAGATCGCGCGCGCCACACCCACGAACAGGCCGGCAGAGAGCATGGCGTCCATGCCGCGCAGGTAGGTCACCGTCGTGCCGCGCACGCCGAGCCTCGCCACGAGCCCGATCGCGAACGCCGCCACGAGGTAGATGGCCGAGAGTTCGTTGAAGCCCCAGTCGAAGCGCAGCACACCCACCAGGTAGGGTGCGAAGGGCACGATCGCGAGCAGCAGCAACACAGCGTCGCGGCGCGTCGCTGGTGCCGGGACGGTGACAGGCGTCGCCGCATCGCGCACGCCCGTGCCTTTCGCATCGTCGTCTCGCGTGGTCACGTCCCGCGATGCCGTCGCCGTCCACACATCATGCCGCAGTTGCGACAGCGTCCACGCGATCCACACGGAGACCGCCACGACCGTCACCAGCAGGCGCACGCCAGCCCCGGCCGACGCCGGCAGTTCGGCGAACCGATTGGCGATCCCCGACGCGAAGGGATTCGTGGGGCCGAACGCCGCGCCCACGATCGCCGCGCCCGCGCTCATCGCGATCGCGGTGACCGGACCGAATCCCAACCCTCGGCTCAGCACGAGCAGCACCGGCACGAGCGCGATGATCTCCTCGAACAGGTTCACGAGCGCGCCGAGCGTGGCGAAGGCCAGCGAGATCACCACGATCACGAGGCGCGGACGACGGGTCCGCCCCACGAGCCCACCCACGAGGCGCCCCAGCGCGCCGGTCTGCTCGAGCAGCACGAACGCCCCGCCGACGAAGAGCACCACCACCACCACGTCGGCACCAATCACGATGCCACGCGGCACCGCGAGCACCGCCTGCGCGAGCCCCACGGGCGCGACCTCGACGGGGTGCCACGTGCCGGGCACGACGAGCGCGCGCGACGACCCGGGGATCGGGCGACGTTCGTATTCACCCGCCGGCAGCAGCCACGTGAGCAGCGCGGCCACGAGCACACCGCCGAGCAGCAGCACCATCGGGTGCGGAAAGCGTGACGCCCGCGGCGCGGGGGTGTCCGGCGGCTCGAACTGAGGCATGTCCGGTGTCCGAAAGACGGAGGGACGGCGTCGGGGAGGAGGAGGACGCGTGCCAGGGAGGCGGGACCACCCGGACGCCGCGAACTTCGTGCCCTGCGGGATCCTTCGCCAGTGCAAAGGGCGCACGCGGCTCGACGCGCCGCACGCGTCGAGCGGTCATCGTCCGCCGGACCTCGACTTGTGGCCGGTGCCGGGAGGCGAGAGCTTCGAACGGTCACACTCGGTGGCCCGTACCCCGATGTCGGGAGGTCGTCCTGCTCATGCGTCCACGCACTCGCCACGCGCCGCCTCACCCGCCGCGCCGCGCGCGACACCGCGCGTCCCTGCAGCCGCTCGCGAATCCGACGCGTGCGCTCGCCCTGACGTGCACCGCGCTCGCGGCCGCCGCGCTGGCCTGCACCGCGCCCCCGCCGCCACCCGACGCCAGCAGCGCGCGCAACCTGCCGCTTGCCAGTGCGAGCGACCTGCGCACTGCCGCGGGCACGATGCGAGGCGACACCCTCGTGATCGAACTCGACGTGGTGGACGTGGCCTGGACACCGCGCGCCGACGACGGCCCGCGCGTGGCGACGCGCATCCTCGTGGAGCGCGGCCGCACGCCCACGGTGCCCGGGCCGCTGATCCGCCTCGCCGTGGGCACGCCGCTGCGCCTGTCAGTGCGCAACACCACCGGCGAGTTCGTGGAACTCGGCAGCGCGCTCGACTCGGGTACGGTCTTCGGCGTGCAGTCGATCGGCCTGGCGCCGGGCGCGTCGCACGAGGCGCGATGGACGCCGTCAGTGCCGGTGACCTCGGCCTATGCGCTGAGCGGCGAGAGTGGACTGCCGGGCGCGTCCGCTGGCGCGATCGTGGTCGATCCGGGTGGCACGGCGCCACACCCCGACGAACGCATCCTGCTGCTCTCGGCGTGGGGCTCGCGCGCCGAACCCACCTCGCTCGACCCGGCCTTCTCGTGGAAGATGCTCGTGAACGGACGCTCGTGGCCGTACACCGAGCGCTTCGACTTCACTGTGGGGGACACGGTGCGCTGGCGCGTGATCAACGCCGGCACCGAGTGGCATCCGATGCACCTGCACGGCTTCTACTTCCGCGTCACCTCGGCCGGCGACCTGCGCGCCGACACGCTGTACGACCCCGCCACGCGCCCCGAGGTGGTCACGCACGCGCTGGCGCCCAACGGTGCGATGACGCTCGTGTGGACGCCGAGCACGCCGGGCAACTGGTTGTTCCACTGTCACCTCTTGCGGCACTCCGGCGAAACGCAGCGCTTCGTGGCCGATGCGACGCATGACGCCCACGGCGGCGATGATGCCGTGCCGGCGATGGACGACGCCATGGCGGGGATGATCACCGGCATCACCGTCCATCCGCCGGCGGACTACGTCGCCTCGGCGTTCGTGCCGGCACGCCGTCTCGACCTCTGGACGGCACGGACCGCCAACGCGTACGGTGACGCGCCGCGACTCGGCTTCGCGCTGCAGCAGGACGACGCGCCACCGCGCGCGGACTCAGCACCCACGCTCAGCAGCCTGCTCGTGCTCACACAGCACGAGCCCGTCGAGATCGCGGTGCACAACCGCCTCGACACCCCGCTCGCGCTGCACTGGCACGGCCTCGAACTCGAGAGCACCTATGACGGCGTCGGCCACTGGAGCGGCATGCCCGGCATGCCGCGACCGCCGATTCCCGCCGGCGACTCGCTCTCGGTGCATCTCGCGCCACCGCGCGCGGGCACGTTCATCTACCACACGCATGGCGAGGAGGGCTTCCAGCTCTCGCAAGGACTGTACGGTCCGCTGCTCGTGCTGCCGCCCGGCGAGCCGTACGACCCCGAACGCGATCGCGTCTACGTGCTGGGCCAGGGCGGTGCCGTGCGCGATGCGGATCCAGCGGTGAACGGCCTGCGCGAGCCGCCGCCGGAACGCTTCGCGTCGGGCACCACATATCGGTTGCGCTTCATCCAGATCGGTGCGGACGAGGCGAAGGTCGTCTCGCTGTTGCACGACGGCGAACCCGTCACCTGGCGCGCGCTCGCCAAGGACGGGGCCGATCTGCCTGTCGCCATGCAGGTGGACCGCGCCGCCACGTTCCGCGCCGACGTGGGGGAAACGCTCGACTTCGCCTGGACGCCGCCAGCCGACGGTGCGTACCAGCTCGTGGTGCGCACGCTCAACTACCCGATCGCCTTCGACCGCGGCCCGACGCAGACGATCGCCTTCGCGGTCGGCGATGTGAGCGAGTCCACCATCGCCGAGGCGCACGAAGGCTTCGATGGCGTGATGTCGCTCGAGACGATCGACACGCTCATGCGCCTCGCGTTCATCGCCGCGCTGCTGCTCCTGCTCACGGCCGTGACGTGGATCGGCCTGCGGCTCGCGCGCCGATTCACCTGGGGACGAATGTCTCGCGCATGATGCGCCACCCGACCGGCGTGAGCGCCCACTCGGCCGTGTAGCGTCCGCGCTGCGCGATGGGGCCGGCGCGCGACTGCCACCGGCCCACCCACTGTCCCGCCTCCATCGCCCGCGGCCCGGACACCGACACGGTGTCCGGCGTGCGCACGTATCCGCGAAACGCCGGGTCCGCCATCTGTTCCGCGAACGCTGCACGGTTTGCCTCCAGGCCGCGCAGCACGGGGCCGCCGGCCACGGCTACGGTTACGTCCGGTGCCATGATCGCCACCACGCCCTCGGCGTCATGCGCCACGATCGCGGCGTTCGACTGGGCGCGCAGGGCGCGGATCGGCTCATCGGGGGCAGGCATGCACGACATGCTACCCGCACCACCGCCTGCGGTCCAGCACGAATGGAAGCGTAGGACACGGCTTCCGCGGAACCCGCGTCCGAACGCCGTTCTGTCACCGGTGACCGCGCGCCCATATGTTCCTGCTGCTCGGTCGAGCGCATGTCGCGCGCCGCGCGAGCTCCGGCGTCCTCGACGAAGCCGTCCGCATCGAACGCCACCACCAGACTCGCCACCGCCCTGGGACACACGACATGCCGTCCGAGTTGCTCTATCAGCAGTCGGAGTTCGCCATCGCCCTGATCCTGCTCGTGGTGCTCGCGGTGACGAGCGAGCTGGCCTATCGCGTCGGGCGGCGACAACGCAGGGCCAACAGCGAGCCGACCCGCGCCGAGATTCTCGGCATCCACGCGGGCATCCTCGGGCTGCTGTCGCTGCTCCTCGGCTTCACGTTCTCCATGGCGCTGTCCCGCTTCGAGTTCCGCAAGGAGATGGTCGTCCTCGAATCGAACGCCATCGGAACGGCGGCTCTGCGGGCGCAATTTCTGCCCGCGGTGAACGACAGCGCCACGCGCGCCCTGTTCCGGGATTACGTCGCCATCCGGCTGGAGTCCGTGCTCGAGTCGGAGCAGCAATCTGCGCAGCGACAGCAGTTGGACGAGCGGACCGCTGCCATCCAGCAGCGCCTCTGGATCATCGCACGGGCGGCGGCAGAGGCCGATCCGCGATCGGTCCCGCTTTCCCTGTTCGTCGAAGCCGTCAACGCGATGATCGACATCAAGTCCAGGCGCGACGTCGCCGTCGCCAATCACGTGCCGGAGGTGGTGCTCGTCTTCCTGCTGGCCATGTCGCTGCTCACGATCGGCGCGATCGGCTACGGCAACGGACTGGCGGGGGCGCGCAGTCCGTTGCCGACGCTTGCGTATGCCACGATCATCGTGCTGGTGGTGGTGCTCATCCTCGACCTCGACCGACCGCAGCACGGCATTGCGCGCGTCAGCCAGGCGAGCATGCAGCAGGTGGAGCGGGTGCTGTCCGCGTGGCCGAGGTGATCGCCCACCTCGTCACGCGTGGTGCTACACGGCCCGACGACCGCTCACCAGCCGGAAGATCAGCATGACCAGCGCGATCACGAGCAGGACGTGGATGAGGTTGCCGGCGACGAAGCCGCCGAAGAAACCGAGGGCCCAGAGCACGACGAGAATGATGATCAGCGTGGACAGCATGCAAAGCTCCTGAGGAGGAAGGACGAAAAGGGTCAGCGCGACCGGGTCAGGCCACCGGCGATCAGGACCACGCCCAAGGCGAGTCCGAGGCCGCCGACCCAGGGGCGAATGGGGTGCTGTTCTTCGGCGCTGATGGTCAGCCCGCCAACGTCGATCACGTCGCGGCTGGAGGTGAAGGAGCCGCCCTTGAGCAGGACGTAGCCGCCACCGAGTGCGAGGAGGGCACCGAGAGCGATGGACAGCGTGCGAGCGTTCATGGGACCGATCCGTTGACGTCGAGGGAAATGCCTCTTCACAGAGAGTACGTCCCCATGAACGCCGTACCTATCGGCCGAACGGCTGACTGATGCGCGCGCGCAACGCCTGCGTGGTGGGGCGCGTGCCTCACCCGAAGGAACTACGTCCTTCGGGCGAGGTGGCGCCGGTCACAGGGAAGGACGGCGTCGGGCAGCGACGCGGGCCGGTCAGTGGCACGGCACCGGCGCTCACCCATGGGGACTACTCCCGCGACTCCGAATGCACGTACGCCGCGATCTGGAGGCGCGTGTGCAGCGCGAGCTTGTCCATGACGTTGCGCACATGGCTCTTCACGGTATGCGTCGCAATGTGGAGCCGCGAGGCAATCTCCTTGTTGCTCAGCCCCTCGGCGATGAGGTTCACCACCTCGCGCTCCCGCGGGGTCATGCGCACGTCGGCATGCGCCTCCCCGCGACCGCGCGCGATCGCGTCGCGCGCGATCTGGGAGAAGAGCGTGGTCGCCATGCTGCGCGGCAGCGCCTTCTCGCCCCGCGCCACCGCGCGGATGGTGTTCGCCAGCTCTTCGAGCGTGGCATCCTTCCGGATGAAGCCCGAGACCCCGGCGTGCACGAAGTCCACGAGATCTTCGGCGGCCGGGAGCAGGTCCATCACCACCACGCGCGCGCCGGGATGGTCGGCCATCGCACGGACGGCAATGCGCACGCTGTTCCCCTGCCGCAGGCCCATGTCGATGAGCACCACGTGCGGGCTGGGCATGTCGGCCGGCCACGAATCGCCGGACGACCGGCCGGCCACCACCGTGATGTCGTCGAGCGATTCGAGGAGCGCGGTCAGCCCCTGGCGCACGAGCCGGTTGTCCTCGATCAGCGCCACGCGTACGGGCGCGGCGGCGTGGTCCGGCGTCGGACTGGTGGCGTCGGTCAGCATGGCGGTGAACGTACCACCGGCCGACGCCCCGCGAAACCGACTCAGGGGCAGCCGTCGGCCTGTGGCATCGGGTCGGGGAACGCCTCAGGCACCGGGAACGCGACGGGCGCGCCCGTGGCGTCCGCGTCCTCCGGCAGGCGCGTCAGGGTGACGGCGGGCGTCGGGCGGAATCGAGCGCGGAAGGCGTCGTGGGACGGCGAGCTCTGGAACGATTCGAACATGGCGTGGCACCTGCGGAGGGTGAAGGAAACGACCGCACGCGCCCGAGGGAGCCGTGCCCGTCCTGCCCGTGAGTGAGGCGCCGCAACGCAAACGGCCCCTCGCGCACTCGTGCGGGAGGGGCCGTGTGGCTCGTCTCGGCGCGCTACAGCGGCCGGCCTCCCAAGCACGAAAGCCCCCGACCAATAACTCGGCCGAGGGCGCTGCTAAGAAGGAGGCTCGTGGAGCGGAACATGACAGACAGTGTGTGGGTGTCGGGTCGTGTCGTCAAGGACGACGCGCGCCGCCGTGCGTCACGAGCGCCCGCCGCGACCTCAGCGGCGGGCGGTCGGACACCAACGCCGCTACGCCCCGATCGTCGCGATGTCGATCACGAAGCGATACTTCACGTCGCTCTTGAGCATGCGCTCGTAGGCCGTGTTGATGTCTTTCGCCGCGATGAGCTCGATGTCGGACACGATGCCGTGCTCGGCACAGAAGTCGAGCATCTCCTGCGTCTCCGGCAGCCCGCCGATGAGCGAGCCGGCCAGTCGCTTGCGCGAGAACACGAACACCATGGCCGGCGGCACGTCGTGCGGCACCACGTTGCCGCCGAGCAGCACGAGCGTGCCGTCGCGGCGCAGCGTGTTCATGAGCGGCCCGAGGTCATGCGGCGCGCTCACGGTGTCGAGGATGAGGTCGAGCGTGTTCGCGACGCGCGCCATCTCCGCCTCGTCCTTCGACAGCACCACGTCGGTCGCGCCGAGCCGGCGCGCGTCCTCGGCCTTGTCCGGCGAGGTCGTGAAGAGCACGACTTCGGCGCCCATGGCGCGCGCCAGCTTCACGGCCATGTGACCGAGCCCGCCGAGTCCCACCACGCCCACACGCTTGCCGGGGCCCGCCTTCCACTCGCGCAGTGGCGAGTACGTCGTGATGCCGGCGCACAGCAGCGGCGCCGCCGCTGCCGGGTCGAGCCCGTCGGGAATGCGCACCACGAAGCGCTCGTCCACCACGATCGCGTCGGAGTAGCCGCCCTGCGTGGGCCGGCCCGTTTCCTTCTCCACGCCACCGTACGTGCCGGTGAACCCGCCCTCGCAATACTGCTCGAGTCCGTCGTTGCACGAGGCGCACGTGCGGCAGCTGTCCACGAGGCAGCCCACGCCCACCATGTCGCCAACCTTGTACTTGCCGACGGCCGCCCCCCTGGCCACCACCTCGCCGATGATCTCGTGCCCCGGCACCTGCGGGTAGGCAATGTCGCCCCACTCGCCGCGCACCGTATGCAGGTCGGAGTGACAGACGCCGCAGTAACGAATGCGGATCTGCACATCGTGCGGGCCCGGCGCGCGGCGCTCGAACGTCCAGGGGGCGAGAGGATCGGTGGCGCTGTGCGCGGCGTAGGCCTTGGTCGGGATCATGCGGTCTCCGGTGGGGGGCACGCGCGCACGCCGACGGAGGCCGGCCGCGCGCGTGACGCTTCGTAAACTACCGCGCCCGCGAGTATCGCGCTTCGATCGCGAGCGCCTCCTGCCCGTCCGGCAGGATGTTGTAGTGCCGCACGAGCAGTGCATCGTCGGACTCCACGTGCAGTTCCACGTGCAGTTCCACGCGCCAGCCCCAATCGGGGCCCGGGGGCGCCGCGTAGCTGCCCGTGGCCGTGAGCACGGTGTCGGTGCGCGTGCCCTGGCCGAGCGACATGAACTTGCGCTCGGTGTGAAAGTCGTCGAGCCAGATGATGTCCGGCGGGCTGTCGGCGGCGTCGCGCACGAGCATCACGCCCTCGTGCGGCGTCCCGTCGTGCGACCAGGTGTAGCGCAGCAGCGTGACGAAGTCGCCCACGGCCGGCTCGACGACGAGCGTGGTCGCGCTCTCGTGCGCCGGATCGCCCGGCATGAACCAGAGGTGATTCGTGGCCTGCCAGGTGCCCGTCATCGGGCGCAGCATCGTGCCCGGCATCAGCGGACTCTCGTGAACACGACATCCCACGCGCGGTCGGACGCCACGTGCAGCGCCGTCGCGCGCCCCGTCGCGTCCCGGTCGAACCACACCAGCTGGCCACTCGCCTGGAAGTGACTGCCCGTGGTGGGCACGAGCACCAGGCGCGTGGACGGCGCCTGTCGCAGCACGAGCGAGCCGTTCTCTACCGCTACCGTAAAGGGCTCGCCCTGCACCTCGTCGCTCGCATACGTGCCGGCAAGCAGCGCGTGCTCGGTGGGGGGAATCGGCGGTCGTGCTGCAGCGGTGGCCACGGGTCGCGAAAACGGCGCGGTCCGGCTGGCGCGTCGCGCACGTGGCCCGATCACGCTGTCGGCGAGCTGCTCGGCGAGCTGCGTGGCGTTGAACCCCGCGCCGTTGCACAGCACCGCCACGCCGCCGCGGCGGTCGGGAAACGCCAGCAGGTGCGCGCGATAGCCGCCCGTGCTGCCGCTGTGCGACAGTTCGCGCGTGCCGCGATGCGCGAGTACGTTCACGCCGAGTGCGTAGTCGATCGTGTCGCCACCGGTGAGCACCATGCGACGCGTCAGCGAGTCGCCGAACGGCGCCCCCAGGGCGCGCGTGTTGAGTGCCTCCGTCCAGCGCAGCAGGTCCGCCGCGGTGGTGAGCAGCCCGCCGTTCCCGTACGCGCTCTCGTCCGGCATGTTGAGCCGCGGCGCAGTGCCGGCACCGTAGGCCAGCGCGCGTCCCGGGACCACCCGGCGATGGTCGTCGCGCCACGACGTGCTCGTCATGCCGAGCGGCGTGAAGAGCCGGTCGCGCGTGAAGGCGGCCAGCGACTGCCCGCTCACGCGCTCCACCAGGATGGCCAGCAGGTTGTAGCCGGTGTTCGTGTAGGAGTACGTGGCGCCGGGCGTGTAGTTGAGCGCACGCTGACGCGCGGCCACCTGCAGCACGTGCGCGTTGGTGTGCGCCCGCGCACCGCGCGGCCACCCTTCGAGCTGCACCACGGCGCCCCAGTCGCGCAGCCCGCTCGTGTGCGTGAGCAGGTGACGCACGGTCACCGGCGCGTCGTACACGGGCAGCTCCGGAAACCACCGACGCACGTCGGCGTCGAGATCGAGCTTGCCCTCGAGCGCGAGCAGCAGCACCGCTGCGGCCGTGAACTGCTTCGACACCGACCCCGCCTCGATGATCGACGCCGGCGTGAGTGCCACGCTGCGCTCGAGGTCGGCCAGGCCGGCGCTCCGCGTGAGGCGCGCGTCGCCGAGCGACAGCCCGACCGAGCAGCCGGCCCCGCCCGCCGTCACCGTGCGCGCGAGTGCGCGGTCCACGAGCGACACGAGCGCGGTCGCGTCCTGCGCCGCGAGCGGCGACGGCGCGAACGACCACGAGGTGACCCACAGCAGCGCGCCGCACAGCAGCGGCGAGACACGACCGCGCCGCGCCGGCCAAGCGCGCCGCCTGATCGCGCGCGCGCTCATGGCTGGAACCTCGCGCGCTGCGCCATCAGCGCCTCGATCTCCGCGATCTCGCGCGGCGCGAGACGACTGATCCGCTCGAGCCCCTGCTTCGTGATGATGTAGCTGTCCTCGATGCGTACACCCACGTGCTGGTACTGGCGCACCTTGTCCTTCACCGCCGCGATGAAGCGCCGATTGCGCGGCGTGTCGGGCAGGGCGTCGAGCGAGCGCGTGCTGATGTAGATGCCGGGCTCGATCGTGAAGGCATCGCCCTCCTGGAACGTGCCGTTGCCGTACGTGCCCTGCAGCGGGTCGTGCACCGCGAGCCCGATGCCATGCGTGATGCCGTGGATCATCCAGAGGTTGGACTGTCGGCACGACGCGGGGTTGGCCTCGCAGTTCGCCCGCCAGGGCGGATCGTACATCGCGTCTTCGCTCTCGATCAGTCCGAGCGCGGCGAGCCCCTTCACCCGCACCACTTCCGACGAATCGGTCGCGGCGCGCACGTTCATGCCGGGCTGCGAGTTGCGCTCGGCGGCCTTCTGCGCGTCCAGCACCAACTGGTAGATGGTGCGCTGCTCGGGCGAGTACGTGCCGTTCACGGGAATCGTACGCGTCACGTCGGCGGCGTAGCCGCGATATTCCGCGCCTGCGTCCATGAGCACCACGTCGCCCGGGCGCACCGGGTCGCTGTCGCGCATGTAGTGCAGCGTGCCCGCGTTCGCGCCTGCGCCAACGATCGAGCCATACGCCGGCCGCTCGGCACCGCGACGCGTGAACTCGAACTCGAGCGCCGCCTTGAGCTCGTACTCGTGCTGCGGGTTGGCGGTGAGCATCGCGGCGCGGTGTCCCTCGCTCGTGATCTCGATGGCGCGGCGCAGCATCGCGAGCTCGGCCTCGCTCTTCTTCGCGCGGATCGCCAGCACGAGCGGCATCGCGTTGCGGATCGGGAGCGACGGGTGCGTGCGCGCGAGCGTCTTCACCGTTTCCTGGCCGCGCGTGAGCGTATCCAGCCGCGCGAAATCGGTGGTCTCGACATCGGGAACGTGATAGAACGGCAGACCGCTGCCAGCGAGCGAGTCGAGCACACCGGCGAGCGCCGCGAACGACCGGGCGCGCAGGCCGAAACGCGCCTCGCTGCCCGCCGAGTCGGTGCGTGTGCCGTAGTAGAACGCCGTGCGCGGGTCGACCGGCGAGAGGAAGAGCGTGCCCTCCCCCTTGCCGCCGCGCACCACCATCACGAATGCCGCGTCGGGCTCATCGACGTTGGTGAGGTACCGGAACGCCGGCAGCTGGAAGAACATGCTGAAGTCGTGCACCAGCGTACGCGCGCCGTACGCGAGCACGACGCCGCTGTCCACGCGCTGCGCGAGCGCCGCGCGGCGCGCCGCGAACTCGCCGAGCGGGATCGGATCCGGGTCGGGCTGGGCAAACGCGGGGCGGCCGCTGAGCGCGGCGGCGAGCAGCAGGGCGGTGGCGAAACGTCGCGGGACCATGGCGGGCGGGAGGAGGTCGACGGCACGCGCACAGCGGGCGCATACCATCCCGGAAGCTGGTCCCGCACCGGGCCGGCGGCAACCGCGCGGCCCGCGACGCCTGCCTCAGCGCGCCTTCGCGTAGGTGCCCACCAGTTCGGCGTGCGCGAGCACATGCCCCTCCATGGCGCGTTCCAGCTCGGCCTTCGTGGGCGTACCGAGGTCGGGGAGCACCACGTCGAGCGCGTACAGCTTGTGGAAGTAGCGATGGCGCCCGATCGGCGGGCAGGGGCCGCCGTAGCCGGTGCGTCCCCAGTCGTTGCGCCCCTCGCGCGTGCCGGTCGGCAGGTCGGCGGGGGCGATCCCCTCGCGCAGCCCCTCGCACGCGGGGGGCAGGTTGTACAGCACCCAGTGCACGTACGTCATTTTCGGATGCGCCGGGTCCGGCGCGTCCGGGTCGTCCACGATCAGCACGAGGCTCTGCGCACCCGCCGGCACCCCCTGCCAGGCGAGCGCCGGCGAGCGATCCGCTCCCTCGCAGGTGTGCACCGCCGGGATGGGCCCATGGGGCGCGAAAGCGGGCGAAGAGATGACAAGAGGCATCGCAGGCTCCACATTCAGGGTTTGGCACCTTCACCATTCCGACTGGAGAGAGACGCATGCGTACGGCGCAACGTTCGATGCTGGCGATCGCCGCGGTCCTGCTGGTTCCCGGCCTGCTGCTCGCGCAGGCCAACAACGAGGATTCGCGCAAGGTCTCCGGCGGCGGGATCATGATTCCCGGCTGGATGGGCAAGATCGACGCGAAGGAGGTCACGGCCGGCCTCACGCTCAATGACGCGAAGCTGTCCATGGAAGGCGGCAAGATGGTGGTGACGACCGGCCCGGCGGTCACCTACTGGAACCCGGCCAACCGCGCCACGGGCGACTACACGGTCAAGGCCACGTTCCACGAGCCGCAGTACATGAACGTGAACAACCATCCGCATCCGTACGGCCTCGTCATCGGCGGCAACGACCTCGGCACCGCCAACGAGAGCTACCTGTACTGCGCGGCCTACGGCAACGGCAACTTCATCGTGCGCGGCTTCGGGCCGGCGCCCTTCCAGATGAACGGCCCGCGCGGCGAGGCCAACCCGGCCGTGAACAAGGCGGCGGGCAAGCTGCAGCCGGTCACGCAGGAGATCGCCATGACGGTCAAGGGCAACACGGTCACCTGCGCGATCAACGGCACGGTGGTCGGCACCTACGCCAAGGCCGACCTGGTCACCGCCGGCAAGCTCAAGAGCACCGACGGCGTGTATGGCGTGCGCTTCGGCCACAACACCGACGCCACCGTCGCCGGCCTCACGCTGTCGAAGCCGTAACCCGGCCCGCGCCGGCCGGCCTCACGCGCGTGCAGCAGCCGTGACCGACGCGCCCAGGCCGGCGGCTCGACCGGTCGCCCACGCCCAGTAGAAGTTGTAGCCGCCGATCGGGCCGAAGGCGTCGAGCAGTTCCCCGCAGAGAAACAGCCCCGCGCACCGCTTGCTCTCCATGGTGCGCGGGTCGATCTCGGCGAGGCTCACGCCGCCCCCCATGACCTCGGCCTTCTTGTAGCCTTCGTCGCCCGTCCAGGGCAGCGGCCCGCGCACGAGCGTCTCCACGAGACGCACCCGCTCCTCGCGCCGCAGTTCGGCCAGCGAGCGCGTGGGGTCCACCTGCGCCACGTCGAGCAGCGCCGACGCGAGCCGGTCCGGCAGCTCCGCGCGCAGTGCACCCAGCACCGTGCGCGTCCCCTGCGGCTTGAGCGCCGCCTCCCACTCCGCCTCGCCGAGCGGCGTCCAGCGGACGTGCACGCGGGCCCGTTGTCCGCCCGCCTCGCGTGATCGCACCGCCACATGCGACACGTTGAGCGCGGCCGGCCCGCTGTAGCCACGGTGCGTGAACAGGAAGCCGCCCGTGGCCGACGCGCTGCGCTCCGCCGAGCGCGCGGTCAGCGTCACGGGCAGCGAGATGCCCGCCAGCTCACCGAACGCGCCGCGTTCATCGGTGAGCGGCGTGAGCGCCGCGTACGTCGTGTGCACGGTGTGGCCGAGCGCGCGCGCCACGCGCAGGCCGAATCCGTCGCTGCCCGTGCTCGGCACCGACAGGCCACCGCTCGCGAGGATCACCGCGTCGGCCGTGAGCGACGGCGCACCGGCGAGGTCGATGCGCCACGCCCCGTGCTCCGGCACGACGTCGATGACCTGCGTCTCCATGCGTACCCGGACGCCGCGGCGCCGCGCGAGCGCGAGCAGGCCATCACGCACGTCGCGCGCCTTGTGCGACGCGGGAAACACCTTGAGCAGCTCCGGCTCCTCGGCGAGCGGAATGCCCACCTCCTCCTCGAAGAAGCGCCGCTGCTCGGCGAGCGGCCACGAGCGCAGGATGCGCCGCAGCGTGTTCGGTGAGGAGTCGGTGACGAAGCGCGACTCGTCGAGGCGCAGCGGCAGCACGTTGCAGCGCCCGCCCCCGCTGATGAGGATCTTGCGTCCGCCGTCCTTCGTGCGCTCGAGCAGCGTGGTGTCGGCACCGGCGGTCGCGGCGAAGATCGCCGCCATCGTGCCAGCGGCGCCGGCGCCGATCACGACGACACGACGATGGGGTGCAGCGGTGGTCGCAGCCATGGCCGCATCGGAATCGGGAGAGTCGATCACCCGTGCAAGCTACTCGGCGCGAGTGCCCGCAGCCCGCAGCCCGCAGCGCGACGCCCCCGCGCACCAACAGAGACGCATCGCGCTGCGTACCACCGGCAAGCCCGGGTGAAACCACGCGCCCGCTTTCACGCGAACGGCGTCCCGATCATTTTCGGTGAGCACGCCCTCGCGCCCCGCCACGCCTTCCCGGAGCAGGATGTCCCGCAGGCCTCGCCGATTCGTCCGCACCACCGCCCTCGTCGCGCTGGGAGCCCTGCTGGGCACCACCGCGCGACTCGAGGCCCAGGTCCGGCCCGACACGGCAGCCCGCGCCGATTCCAGTCGCCCGCTCGGCGAGGTGCGCGTGCGCGCCGCCTACGCCCCGCGCGTGGTGGGCAGCGCCTCCGCCGCCGTCATCTCCCCCGACTCGACGCCGCTGGGACAGACCGCGCCGGTCATGGGCGAGGTGCTGCGGCAGATGCCCTTCCTGTACGTCCGCCAGAACTCCCGCGGCGAGACCGAGCTGTCCGTGCGCGGATCCGAGTCGCGGCAGGCGGCCATGCTCTTCGAGGGCGTGCCGCTCACGCTCACCTGGGACGCCCGCACCGACGCCTCGGCGATCCCGCTCGCGGGGGTGCAGCGCGTGGAATTCGTGCGCGGCCTCTCGTCGCTGCTGGCCGGCCCCAACGCGATCGGCGGCGTGGTCACGGCCAGCCTGTGGCCGGAGCACCACGCCGCTGAACGGCCGGCCACCGCCGCGAAGCTCGACCTGCAAGGCGACCAGTTCGGCGGGCTTCGCGCGTCGGCCAGCCTCGGCGGGGCCGTGCACCACTCGGCCACGAGCACGCTCAGCGTGCGTGCCGGCGCCGGCTGGCGCGACCAGCCCGGCTTCGCGCGCCCCGACGAGCTCGAGGAGCCCGGCACGAGCGACCGTCTGCGCCTCAACACGGACGCGCGCAGCGTCGACCTCTTCGCCGGCGCGCGCTACGAGCATGCGCAGGGGCGCTACCTCTCGGCCTTCGTGTCCGCCTTCGAGGGGGAGCGGGGCGTGGCTCCCGAGCTGCACCTCACGACGCCTCGGCTCTGGCGCAATCCGGAGGTACGCCGCCGCATCGCCAGCATGACCGCGGGCACGGGCGCGCTGCGCAGCCGCCTCGGCGTGGGCGACGCGGAGGTGGCCGTCAGCTACAACCAGGGGAACCTCGCGATCGAGAGCTTCGCCGATCGACGGTTCGCCACAGTGACCGGCACCGAGCAGGGCGACGACCGCACCGTCAGCGTGCGCGCCATGTTCGACCAGGAGCTCGGCAGGTACGCGGTGCTGCGCGGCGCCTTCACCAACGCGGACATCCGGTACCTGGAGACCGTCGGTCAGGCTCCCGCCCAGCGCTACGCGCAGCAGCTCTCCAGCGCCGCGCTCGAGGTGGACGTGAACCCGACCCGCTTCGTGACGCTCTCCGCAGGCCTCGCCAACGACGCGGCCACGACGAGCGAGGCCGGCGGACGAGAGCCGCTCGGTCGCACCAGCGGTCTCGGCTGGCGCGCCGGTGCCACCTGGTTCATGCCGATGCAGGGGCTGCGCCTGCACCTGTCGGCCAGTGACCGTCGGCGCTTCCCGTCGCTGCGCGAGCTGTATTCCGGCGCGCTCGGTCGGTTCGCTCCCAATCCGTCGCTCCGTCCCGAGCGCGCGCGCGGCGCCGAGGCGGGCCTCACGATCGCGCGCGCCGCGTTCGACGCCCAGGTGGTCGCGTTCACGCAGCGCATCGACGACGCCGTGGTGCGCATCACGCTTCCGGACCAGCGCTTCCAGCGCGTGAACCGCGATCGATTTTCCAGCCACGGGCTCGAGCTCACCGGTGGCACGCGCGTCGAGCGGGTGACGCTGCGCGGCGACCTGACGCTGCAGCACGCCCGGATCGCCGACCCGTCCATCACGGACGCGACGCTGCGGCGCCCAGAGGACGTACCGGCGGTCTTCGGGTCCCTGCTGGCGACGGCCCCCGTCTCCGACGAGGTGGAGCTGCTAGCCCGACTGCGCGTGCAGGGGGAGACGCAGTGCTCGAACCCGGCGAGCGGCAGTCTGGTCGGCCAGCCGGGCGCACAGGCAGTCGACCTCGGGCTCGAGCGGCGCTGGACGCCCCCCGGCTTCCTGCGACGGGCGCGACTGCTGTTCCTGCTCGAGAACGTCTTCGACCGTGCCGTCTTCGACAAGTGCGGCCTGCCGCAGGCCGGACGCACGGCCCGGCTGGGGCTCTCCTTCGGCTGAGGCCGATCGCTCGCCGGGCGCTCGACGCCCCGACCACGTCCCCCGGATCGGCCCGCAGCCGACCGGGGGACGATTCGTTCTTGACACGTTCAGGGAGCGGCGGCATACTTTGTTCGCCAGCCAAACAAAGCCCGCCCGGCCTCGGATCCTGAGGCGTTCTCGGCGCGGGACCTCCGCCCCCTCCTCGGAGCCGTCAGATGCCCCCGCGAAAGTTTGCACGTTCCATCGTTGCGGTGATGGGGGCGTCGGTCGTCCTGGCCGCCTGCAGCCGCGACCTCAGCCTGCTCGAGCCGGCACCGTTCCCGAATACGCCGGGCATTTTCCTCGACGGATTCGCGCCGGGGCTGTCGTTCCAGGCCTTCGCCGGGTCGAAGACGGACGCGGTGCAGGTCGACGCCACGACCAAGTTCCGTGGCGCGAGCTCACTGCGCGTGACCATTCCGGCGCCCGGCGACGCGAGTGGTTCCTACGCGGGCGGCGCGTTCGTCAGCAACGTACCGCGCGACCTGCGGGAGTTCGACGCCCTCACCTTCCGGGTGCGCGCCAGCACCGGCGGGCAGCTGCTCAACGTCGCCGGCCTCGGCAACGACAACACCGGCAACTCGCTGTTCACGGCCGAGCGCACGGGCATTCCGCTCACCACCAGCTGGCAGAAGGTCGTCATCCCGATTCCGAACGCCGCTCGCCTCGCGCAGGAACAGGGCATGTTCTTCTTCGCCGCCGGGCCGGACAACGGCATCGGCTACGACCTCTGGATCGACGACCTGCAGTATGAGACCCTGGGCACGATTCGCTCGCCGCGCCCCGCGATCACGCCGGCCACGCTGAGTGCCGAGGTCGGGTCCACGCTCACGATCGCGGGCACGTCGCTCACCGTGGATGTGGACGGTGTCGACGTGCGCGTGGCCGCGGCACCCTCGTACTTCACCTTCACCTCGGCGAACCCGTCGGTCGCGACGGTGAGCGAACGTGGCGTCGTGACCGTGGTGAGCGTCGGCAGCACCACCATCACCGCCTCGCTCGGCGAAGTGGCGGCCACGGGTGCGATCACGGTGACGGCCGAACCGCCGCCCTCGGTGGCGGCCCCCACGCCCACGCGCGCGGCGGCCGACGTGATCTCGCTCTTCAGCAACGCCTACACGAACGTGCCGGTCGACACGTGGTCCGCCACGTGGGACATGGCCGACGTGAGCGACGTGCAGATCGCCGGCAACGCGACCAAGAAGTACACCGGCCTCGGCTTCGCCGGCATCGAGTTCGTGTCGCAGCCGGTGAACGCGACGAGCATGACGCACCTGCACGTGGACCTGCTGCCCACGAGTGCGGCCACGTTCCGCCTCAAGCTCGTCGACTTCGGGGCCAACGGCGTGTTCGGCGGCGGCGACGACAGCGAGCACGAGGTCACCGTGTCCAGCACGGGCGCACCCGGCACCTGGAGCAGCCTCGACATTCCGCTGAGCACGTTCACGGGACTCACCGGACGGGGCAAGCTGGCGCAGCTGATCCTCTCGAGCACCGCGGGCACGGTGTACCTCGACAACCTGTATCTCTATCGGGAGGCCGCACCGCCGGCACCCACGGCACCCACGACGGCGGCGCCGACGCCCACGCGGCCGGCGGGCAGCGTGATCTCGCTCTTCAGTGACGCCTACACGAACGTGCCGGTGGGCACGTGGTCGGCGCCGTGGGACGACGCCAACGTGGAAGACGTGCAGGTCGCCGGCAACGCGGTCAAGAAGTACTCGAACTTCGTCTTCGCCGGCATCGAGTTCACGTCGCCCACGGTCAATGCCAGCGCGATGAGCGGGTTCCACATCGACCTCTGGACCCCGGATCCCACGGCGTCGCCGGCCATCTTCCGCATCAAGCTCGTGGACTTCGGCGCCAACGGCGCCTTCGGCGGCGGCGACGACGTGGAGCACGAGCTCACCTTCGATGCCACGACCACACCCGGGCTGCGCACCGGCGAGTGGATGTCGTTCGACATCCCGCTGAGCGCCTTCACCGGCCTCACCACGCGCGGCCACCTGGCGCAGCTCATCCTCGTGTCCACGCCGAAGACGGTGTACGTGGACAACGTGTACTTCTACTCGAACGTGGTGCCCACGGCGCCACCGGCACCCGCGGCGGCGCCGACGTTCCCGGCAGGCGACGTCATCTCGCTCTTCAGCGATGCGTACACGAACGTGACCGTGGACACCTGGTCGGCCGGGTGGGACAACGCCGATGTCGAGGACGTGACGATCGCCGGCAATGCCATGAAGAAGTACTCGAACTTCGTCTTCGCCGGCATCGAGTTCACGTCCGCGACGATCAACGCCACGGCGATGACGCACTTCTCGATGGACATCTGGACGGCCGACCCGACCGCCGCCCCGGCGGTCTTCAAGGTCAAGCTCGTGGACTTCGGGGCGAACGGGGCGTTCGGTGGCGGCGATGACCGCGAGCACGAACTCACCTTCACGGCCACGTCCACGCCGGCCCTCGCCACCGGCCAGTGGGTGCGGCTCGACATCCCCCTCTCCGCCTTCACTGGGCTCACGACGCGCGGTCATCTGGCGCAGTTGATCCTCGTGGCCGATCCGAATACGGTCTACGTCGACAACGTGCTGCTGCACAAATGACCTCGACCCCGGCACGGCGCGTCCGTGCCGTCGTGGAGCACCGATGACCGACCATCCCAGGCGCCGCGTCAGCGACCTGCTGCCGGCCAGCACGTCGCTACGGCCGTCGGTGCTCGCCGACGAAGTCCTGCGGCTGATCTGGATGGAGCGCACGATCTCGCGCGCCGAGATCGCGCGGCGCCTCGAGCTCTCGCGCTCCACCGTTTCGGAGCTCGTGACGTTCCTGCTCGAGACGGGGCTCGTGGCGGAGGCGGGCATCGGCGCGTCGAGCGGAGGACGTCGTCCCATCACGCTCGAGTTCCAGGATGCGGCCTGTGGCATCATCGGACTCGACATGGGCGCCACCCACATCACGGTCGTGCTCACCGACCTGCGCGGACGGGTGCTGACGTCCGCGTACAGCGAGTGGCCGGTGCGCACCGATCCGGACGGCACGCGCGCGCGTGCCATCGCACTCATCGACGAGTGTCTTGTGCGCGCTCCCGGTGCGGCCACGCAGTTGCTCGGCATCGGCGTTGCCGTGCCGAGCCCGGTCGATCCGCGGCATCCGGAGCGCCTGTCGACACTCGTGCTGCCTGCATGGAACGGCCGCAACGGCTTCGATCGGCTGCGCGCCCGTTTCGATGTGCCCGTCTTCATCGACAATGACGCCAACCTGGGCGCACTCGCCGAGCAGTGGTGGGGTGCCGGACGCGGCATCGCGGATTTCGCCTACATCAAGGTGGCGACCGGCGTCGGGTCCGGCCACGTGATCGAAGGGCGCGTTCGACGCGGAGCGACGGGCGTCGCCGGCGAGATCGGACACGTCGCGATCGATCCGCGCGGCGCCCTCTGCAGCTGCGGCAACCGCGGCTGTCTGGTCACGTTCGTGGGCGCAGCAGCACTCGTGGAGCGCGCGCGCACTTTGCGCCCCGAGTTTCCGGACAGCATGCTGGACCCACGGCACCTCACGATCGAGGCGATCGAAGCGGCCGCGCTCGCGGACGATCCGCTCGCCGTGCAGGTGGTGGCCGATGCCGCCGGCTACCTGGGCATCGCCATCGCCGGCCTGCTCAACATCATGAACCCGGCGGCGGTCATCATCGGCGGCGGACTCACGCGCGTGGGCGATCGCCTGCTCGGCCCGCTGCGCGAGGTCGTGCTGCGCCGCACGTTCGTGAGTGCCGTGGCGGCCTCCGAGATCAAGCACAGCGAACTCGGCCCGCTCGGCGTGGCCGTGGGTGCCGCAACGTTGGTGCTCGAGGCCGCGCTCGCTGATCCCGCACTCTTTCCCACCATCGGCGCCCGGTAGCGCCCCACCCCACACGCCATGCTCCGTCACGCCCTTGCCGCTGCGACCATCGCCGCCACCCTGCTCGGCTGCAGCACCGAACCGCAGAACAGCTGGACCCTGGTGTGGCAGGACGAGTTCGACGGAGCGGCCGGCACCCTCCCGAACTCGGCCGACTGGCGATTCGACGTCGGCACCGATTGGGGCAATGCGCAGCTCGAATTCGACACCGATCGCGCAGAGAACGCCTCGCTCGACGGCAACGGGCACCTTGCGATCACGGCCCGGCAGGAGTCATTCAGCGGCAGCGCCTACACCTCGGCGCGCATCACGACGCAGGGCAAGCGCGAGTTTCGCTACGGTCGCATCGCCGCGCGCATCAAGCTCCCGGTCGGCCAGGGGATCTGGCCGGCGTTCTGGATGCTCGGCGGCAACCTCGCCACCGTCGGATGGCCGCAGGCCGGCGAGATCGACATCATGGAGTACCGCGGTCAGGAGCCGCGCGTCGTGCTCGGCAGCGTGCATGGCCCCGGCTACTCCGCGGGCAACGCCATCACGCGCCGCTACGAACTGCAGCAGGCGCGCTTCGATGACGACTTCCACGAGTTCAGCGTGGATTGGGCGGCCGACCGCATCGACTTCTTCGTGGACGGCCGTCTCTACCACACGGTGCGCCGCACCGACGTGCCGGGTGAATGGGTGTTCGTCAATCCGTTCTACATCATCCTGAATGTCGCCGTGGGCGGCACCTTCGTGGGCCCGCCCAGCGCGCAGACCCGCTTCCCGCAGACGATGCTGGTGGACTGGGTGCGCGTGTACGAGCGCGCGCCGTGAGCATCGCCTCGCGACTTCGCGCGATCGCGCAGCTCGCCATCTCGGCCTGGCACGCGCGCATCGATGACACCGGCAAGACCGGCTTCACCACGCAGTTCCCCACGGCCGCCGCCGACCGCATCTCGTTCCCGCGCAAGATCGCGTACGGCATGGGCGCGTTCGTGAACAACCTGCTCGCCGCGGCGATCGGCGGCATGGTGATCGTGCTCAACCTCGGGCTCGGCATGAACCCGGCCCTCGTGGGCCTGCTGGGCGCGCTGCCGCGCATCTCGGACGCGCTCACCGATCCGATGATGGGCTACATCTCGGACAACACGCGCTCGCGCTGGGGTCGGCGGCGGCCGTACATCTTCGGCGGTGCAATCGCGGCCGGCGTGATCTACGCCGCGCTCTGGCAGCTGCCGATCGGGCGCACCGAGAGCTTCTACTTCTGGTACTTCCTGACCGGCTCGATCGTGTTCTACCTGGCGTACACGGTGTTCGCGACGCCGTGGGTGGCGCTGGGATACGAGCTCACGCCGGACTACCACGAACGCACGCGCCTGATGGGGGTGCAGAACTTCATCGGGCAGCTCGCGTATCTCGTGTCACCGTGGTTCCTCTGGATCATGACGTACAAGCCCTGGTTCGAGAACCAGGTGGCCGGTGCGGCCGGACTTGCCATCGGCATCGGCGTCGTCACCATCGGCGTGGGCGTGCTCCCCGCGCTCTTCCTGCGGGAGCGGTTCGTCGCAGCAGCGGCCGATGCCTCGCTGGCCAGCGAATCGGGACTCGCGGCCCTGCGGCGCAACATGGCGCAGTTCTTCAAGGGGTTCGGCACGACGCTGCGATCGAAGCCATTCCTCAAGCTGTGTGCTGCGACGTTCCTGGTGTTCAACGGCTTCATCATGATCTCGTCGTTCCAGACGTACGTGATCATCTACTACGTGTTCGGTGGCGACCAGGAGATGGGTGCGCGGTACGCCGGCTACGCCGGCACGCTCGGCGCCGCCTCCACCTTCGCCGTGATCTTCATCGTCACCTGGCTCAGCACGCGCCTGGGCAAGCGGAAGGCGTTCTTCGCGTCCACGGGGCTGTCCATCCTTGGGTACGGACTCAAGTGGTTCTGCTACAACCCGGCGTTCCCGCTGCTCCTGCTCCTGCCCGTGCCGCTCATGTCCTTCGGCCTCGGTGGACTCTTCACCCTCATGGGCTCGATGATCGCCGACGTCGTGGACGCCGACGAACTCGAGACGTACCAGCGGCGTGAAGGCATGTTCGGCTCGATCTACTGGTGGGTCGTGAAGCTCGGCATGGCCGCGGCGCTCGCCGCCGGCGGGTTCCTGCTCAACGCCACGGGCTTCGACGTGGCGCTCGGTGGCGCGCAGTCGGCGCAGACCATCCTGCTCATGCGCATCTGCGACGCCGTCATTCCGATGGTGGCCTCCGCCGTCGCCATCTGGGCGGTTGCCACCTATCCGATCACCGAGGAGCGCGCGCACGCCACGCGCACGGAACTGGAGAACCGCCGCGGCGCGCCGGTGGCCGCGTAGGCGCGGTACTCGCGTGCCTTGGCGCGCGGCGTGATGCCGCCGAGGTGCTTGGCTCCGGAACTGCGAAAGACGCGAAGGCGCGAAGGGCGCGATGAACGCGATTACATCATGCGGGTGACACTCCACGTCACCTCGCGCGGCCTCGCCGCCGTCATGCTGTTTTCGCGCGCATCGCGCCCTTCGCGCCTTCGCGTCTTTCGTCGTTGCGGGCCTACCCGCCCGGTCTGCGCTAGAGACCGTACCCGCTTGGCCAGCGCGTCGCGATGCGCGGCCAGCTGAAGGGGAGCACGCCCGTGAAGGGGAAGTCGCCGAAGAGCACATCCGCGACCCCCTGCCCCTCCGAGCCCGGCAGCCACGCAGCCACGAACGCCGCCGTGTGCTGCAGTTCGGTGTCGATGATGAGCGGACGTCCCGACACGAGCACCGCCACCACCGGAATGCCCTTCGCCTCGATCGCGCGAATGACGGCGAGGTCTTCCGGATGCAGCAGGCGGAGTTCGAGCGTCTCGCCGTACGGCGAGAGCTGCGCCGGCTGCCCCGCCGGGCTCGAGCCGAGTGGTGCGAGGCCGGGCGGACGGATGTCACCCATGCCTTCAGCGTACGGCGTCTCACCGATCACCACGATCGCCACGTCGTGCGCGGCCGCGTCGGCAGCCGATCCGTCCTCGCTCAGCACCGCGCCGGGCGCGACCTCGCGGATCCCTTCCCAGATCGACGTGCCGCCGATCACCGACTGGTTGCCCGACGTGCCCTGCCACGCCACGGTGAAGCCGCCGCACTGATGGCCGCGGTTGTCCGCGTTCTTGCCGGCCACGAGAATGCGCGCCGACCGCGACAGCGGCAGGATCTCGCCCTCGTTCTGCAGCAGCACCAGCGACTTGCGCACCGCCTCGCGCGCCACGGCGCGATGTTCGGGCGCGCCAAGGCACGACACCTGCGACCACTTCCGCTCCGCCGGACGTGGACGGTCGAAGAGCCCGTAGCGGTGCTTCACGCTGAGGATGCGGCGCACGGCGTCGTCGATGCGCGACATGGGCACGACGCCCGTGCGCACATGCTGCAGGAGCAGGTCGAGGTACTGCCGCCACTTGACCGACACCATGAACATGTCGATCCCCGCGTTGGTCGCGATTGCCAGCGCCTCCGCGGGATCATCGGAGAGGTAATCCACGCCGTCCCAGTCCGAGACCACGAAACCATCGAAGCCGAGGCGCTCCTTGAGCACCTCCGTGATCAGGTACCGGTTGCCGTGGCACTTCACGCCGTTCCAGCTGTTGAACGACGCCATCACCGTGAGCACACCGGCTTCGAGCGCCGGCAGGTACGGTGCCATGTGCACGCGCTCCAGTTCGGACTCCGGGAGCACGGTGTTGCCCTGGTCACGGCCGTCGGTGGTGCCACCGTCGCCCACCCAGTGCTTGGCGCAGGCGATCACGCTATCCTCGCCAAGGTCGCCCTGCATGCCCCGCACGAACGGCGCGGCGTACGAGGCGACGAGTGCGGTGTCCTCGGAGAAGCTCTCGTACGTGCGCCCCCAGTACAGGTGCCGGGCCACCGCGAGCGTCGGGGCGAAGGTCCACTCCACGCCGGTCGCCAGCACTTCGCGGGCCGTGATCTGCGCGATGCGTTCGATGAGGTCCGGATCGCGCGCCGCGCCAAGGCCGATGTTGTGCGGAAAGATCGTGGCCCCGAGCACGTTGCCGTGTCCGTGCACCGCGTCCACGCCATACAGCAGCGGGATCGGCACACGCCCGGGCTCGTCGCGCATCGACGCCGCCCAGTAGGCGTCGTTCATCGCGATCCAGTCAGCCGGCAGGTTGGCACCGGGCGCCGACCCGCCACCGCTGAGCACCGACCCGATGTGATGGCGCGCCACCTCGTCGGGCGTGATGGCCATGCGCTCCGGCTGGAGCATCTGGCCGACCTTCTGCTCGAGCGTCATGCGGGCGAGCAACTGCTCGACGAACGCCGCCGTGGACGCCGTGGTGGAATCTGAAGACATGGGGAGTGAAGTCGGTGATGTCGTGCGTCAGCGCGCGGCGTCGTCCACCAGGACGAACTCGGTGCGCAGGTCGGTGGTGGACGAACCGCCGATCCAGGCGTGGAACCGGCCCGGCTCCACGATAAGGCGATGTGCGCGGCCGTAGAAGGCCAGGTCGCGCGGTGTGAGCGTGAACTCCACCTGACGCCGCTCCCCGCGCGCCAACGCGATGCGCGTGAACGCCTTGAGCTCGCGAACCGGTCGCGTGATGTCGCCCACGAGGTCGCGCACGTAGAGCTGCACGATCTCCGTGGTGTCACGCGGCCCGACGTTCACCACGTCCACGCCGATCGTGATGCTGCCGTTCATGCGGAGCACGGCCGTGCTCGTCCACAGGTGCTCGTACTCCACGTGCGAGTACGACAGGCCGTGGCCGAACGGGTAGAGCGGGGTGAAGGCCGTGTCGAGATGGAACGACGTGTTCCCCACCGACACCTGCGGCGCACGCGCCTCGATGTCGTCGATGAAGACGTACGACTCGTTCGTGACCGGCTTGCCCGTGTGCTTGTGCGCGTAATAGATGGGGATCTGGCCCGTGACGCGCGGGAAGGTCACCGGCAGCTTGCCGCTCGGTGCGCGGTGGCCCAGCAGCATGTCGGCGATCGCGGCCCCGCCCATCGTGCCGGGGTGCCAGGCACACAGCACGGCGTGCGCGTGCCGCACCGCCGACTCCAGCGCGAGCGGTCGACCCGTCATGAGCACGAGGATCACCTTGGTGCCGGTGGCCGCCACCGCCTCCAGCAGCGCTTCCTGCGCGCCGGGCAGCGTGATGTCGGCCCGGCAGTGCGCCTCCCCCGAGAGGATGGCCTCCTCGCCCAGCACCATGACCGCGACGTCGGCGCGCGCGGCGAGCGCCACGGCCTCGGCGAAGCCATCTCGGCTGCGGCTGCGGGACGTCTCCACGCCGCGCGCGTACGCGACCTCGACCCCGTCACCGAGGCGCTCGCGCAGCGCCCCGAGCACGGTGCGGCTGTGCGACGCGTCGCCGTCGAAGATCCACGTGCCGAGCTGCTCGTACGGATCGTCGGCGAGCGGTCCGATCACCGCGATGGTGTCGAGCGCATCGGCGTGCAGCGGCAGCGCCCAGTCGTCGTTCTTGAGCAGCACGCTGCCGGCCACCGCCGCCTCGTACGCCGCCTGCAGGTGCTCGGCATTCGCCGCCGGCGCGAACCCCGCCGGGTCGGTGTAGGGATCGTCGAACAGCCCGAGCCGAAACTTCACGCGCAGGATGTTGCGCACGGCCGTGTCCACCTGCCGCTCGCTGATCCGCTTCTCGTGCACGAGCGACGCGAGATGGTCGGCGTACGTGGTGCTCGCCATCTCCATGTCCACGCCCGCGTTGGCGGCCTCGTACGCCGATTCGCGATCGTCCTCGGTGAAGCCGTGCACCGCGAGCTGGCGGATCGACTCCCAGTCGCTCACCACCATGGCGTCCGACCGCCACTCCTCACGCAGCACGTCGCGCAGCAGGAACGTGTTGGCCGTGGCCGGCACGCCATCGATGTCCGAGAACGACGTCATGAGGCTGGCCACACCCGCGTCCACTGCCGCCTTGAAGGGCGGCAGGTACACGTTGCGCAACTCGTTCTCCGGGATGTTCGTGGAGTTGTAGTCGCGGCCGCTCTCGCTCGCCCCGTAGCCGGCGAAGTGCTTCGCGCAGGCGGCGATGCTGCCGCGCGCGGCGAGGTCGTCTCCCTGGAAGCCGCGCACCATGGCGGCGCCGAGCACGCCCGCGAGATACGGGTCCTCGCCGAGCGACTCGGCCACACGCCCCCAGCGCGGATCGCGCGCGATGTCGATCATCGGCGCGAACGTCCAGTTCACGCCGTGCGCCGCCGCCTCCTCCGCGGCAATGCGCGCACCGGTGCTCACCAGCGTCGGGTCCCAGCTCGACGCCTGCCCGATCGGGATCGGGAACACGGTGCGGAAGCCGTGGATCACGTCGCGCCCCACGAGCAGCGGAATGCCGAGCCGACTCTCCTCCACGGCCAGGCGCTGCAGCTCGTTGACGGTGGCGACGTCCACTTCGTTGAGCACCGATCCGATGCGACCCGCGCGCACCGCCTCGCGCAGGTGCGGTGGCACGTGCCCGCCCGCCGCGTTCACCTGCGACATCTGGCCGATCTTCTCGTCCAGCGTCATGCGGGCGAGCAGCGCGTCCACCTGCTGTTCGATGGACGCGGCGCGCAGCGAGGCGGGGCGCGTCACCAGCCCACCATCAGGTACGTGCGGATCTCCCACTCCGAGCCGCGCGCGCCGGGCGCGTTGGGGTCGCAGGTGACCGTGCCCTGCGGGTCCGAGACCTGCGCGGGACAGTAGCGCGGGGAAAAGCGATCGAGCGTGCGCCACGTCCCGCGCACGCCAAACCGCGTGGCCGGCGTGTCGACGAAGCTCGGCGTGCCGAGCGAGTACGACAGGTCCGCCGCATACTGCGTCGGGAAGGTCAGGTTGAAGTCCCGGTGGTAGTCGAACGGGCCCCAGTCGTTGAAGCGCGCCTCGCCCTGCAGCTTCACCTGGCCGCGCACGACGCGCAGGTCACCGCCGTAGCGGCGGATCAGGCGATCGCTGTCGCCGTTCGCCTGCCCCGTGCCACCGAAGAGGTTCGCGATCAGGCGCAGGTCGGGCGTCATCCGCGACACGATTCGGCTGCGGACTTCCCACAGATCCTGCGCCGGCGCCGCGCCGGGGAAGGCGAAGAAGGTGCGACCGTCGGCGAGGATGCCGATCGCGGCGTCCTGCGTGGTCGGCAGGTGGCGATAGACGTAGCCGAGGTTGAAGGCAAATCGCGCATCCTCGCGCAGGTCGTTGTCCCACAGGTGGAAGTACGTGGCCGGCGTCGGGTCGAAGGTGAGCAGCAGCTCGCCCGCAGCCGTCTCGCGATTCCAGCGCACCGAGAACGGGTCGTCGAGGATGTTGCGCGGACGGCCGGGCGCCGGCACGTCGGCGGGCACCGGGCCCACGATCGGCTTCTGCCAGAGGAAGTTGGGCGCGATCTGCCAGCTGCCCACCGAGTAGGTGAAGCCGGTGAGGGCGTTCCACTGGTTGCCCATGCCCGAGTCCTTCAGCTGCCAGCCGGTGAACGTCATGGTGGACGTCTGACCGCCGTCGGCCACGAGTCCCATGGCCGCACCCTGCGCGTACCAGTTCCAGCGACCGGCCGAGACACTCACCTTCGCCTTGCCGCCCCACGCATCACTCGCCTTCACGCGGTCACCGAGCACGCGATAGTTGCCCGGCTCGCCGTCGGCGATCTGGAACTCGCGCCCGACGCGCGTGTTGCCGCCCCAGATGCCGCCGACTTCCACCAGCGCGGGACCGACGTCGGTGGCGATGTGCAGCGTGGACACGCGCACCTTGGGCTGCGGCACCGCGAACGAGCTGGCCGTGGCCCCACGCCGCGTGAAGTCTTCCTGGAAGACGCCCGCGA
Organism: Gemmatimonas sp.; assembly: GCA_011390885.1. Lineage (GTDB taxonomy): Bacteria > Gemmatimonadota > Gemmatimonadetes > Gemmatimonadales > Gemmatimonadaceae > JAABRT01. The sequence goes on from JAABRO010000007.1 coordinate 81,229, forward strand.
CCTCGAATCGCCCGATCTGCCGCTGGTACTTGGCGAGCACGGCCGGATTGGCGCCCCACCAGAGCTCCGGGCCGAGCGCGAGCTTGAAGCCGTTCAGGCTGCGCTTGCCCGTGAACTCGAAGCCGAGCGGTGCCAGACCGCCGTAGATGTCGATGTTCCGGCCGTAGTTCGCCTCGCGATACAGGCCGAAGAAGTCGCCCTCGTACCCCCAGTGATAGTGGCCGGTGCGGTAGAAGCCGTCGATGCGGAAGTTGCGCTCGTCCCAGCGCAGCTTTGCGCCGTAGACGCTCAGTCGCTCGAGGCCGTTGGAGGTGATGTCCGAGCCGTCGGTGCGCAGCGTGCGACGGCGTGCGCGCCCCTCGTAGAAGAGCTCGTTGATCGGGTTGTCCGGCACGTTGCCCACCACGTTCATCGACAGCGTGGCGGACACGTTCGGCGCCGGGTTGGCCTCGACGTCCACGAAGTACGACTCGAGATGGTCGAAGCCGCGGAACGCCGGCCGCGCCGTGGCGCTCGGGCTCGTGCTCGCCGGCGTGCTGATGTTCGAGCCGCCGGTGTTGAACGTGGACAGTTCGAGCCGCATGCCGGCGACGCGGAACCGGTCGCTCTGCGCCGCGCTGCGCGCGCCCTGGTCACCCTGGGCGAGCAGTTCCATCGCCGCGGGCGCGATGGCGGCGAAGTGCCGATCGATCGTGGCGGCGTCGGTGCCCGGTGCGTACGGATCGAGCGTGTAGGCGCGCTGCAGGGCGTAGTACGCCGCGCGCGGATACAGCCGGAAGTGTCCCGAGGCATCCGTGCGGCCCTTGGCCATGATGCCCCACCACTCCTCGTTCATGTTGTTGTCCCCGGGCATGAAGTCCTCCGGGTACGCCTGGTTCGACCAGCCGGCGTCGGTGTCCTGCACGTCGAGGTTGGTCTCCTGCCCCACCTTCCACCAGCCGTCGGACCACTGGAAGGTCATGCCACCGATGGAGTTCCCGACGCCGCCCTTGCCCGCCGACTGCGCGTAGATCTCCCGCCACTGGCCGAGCAGGTACTTGGCCTGCGTGACCTGGTCCTCGCGTCGCTCGCGCGCATTGTAGGCGTCGGCGCCGAACTCGGTGAACATCACCGGCAGCCCGAGCTTCTCCTTCACTTCCTGGAACAGGGTCCCGAACGAGATCCCGCGGTACACGTTCGCGCCGAAGACGTCGAGCCCCTTGGTCTCCTCGGCGATGATGTCGATGTACTGCAGGTCGCCGTTGGCCATCGCCACCGGGCGCGACGGGTCGATCGTCTTCACGGCGCGCGCGATCTCGCCCATGAGCGAGTACAGGTAGCGCGCCTTGGCGGCGTTGCGCTCGCCGACCGGCAGGTTCTCGGTCTCGGCCGACTTCCACTCGAGGCCGTAGTTGTTCTCGTTGCCGAGCAGGTACATGAGGACGCCGGGGGTGCCGCGGAACTCGCGCACCATGGCCGTCACCTCGTCCTGCAGCAGCTGCCGCACGCGCGGATCGGAGTAGTCGGTGCTCGCGCGATACGAGCCGTCCACCGTCACGCCGTAGCGTCCCACGGCGTGGTTCAGCACCGTGTAGATGCCGTAGTTCTCGTAGATGTAGCGCACCCAGCGCGGCGGCACGCCGACGTACTGCCGGATCGTGTTCACGCCCATGCTCTTGAGCAGCGCCATCTCCCGGTCGAGCGCCGTGCGGATGAAGGCATCCGACTGGCCCCAGAAGTTGTACGCGTAGTTCTGGCCGATCGGGAAGTAGTCCCAGTTCATGCCCAGCACCATGAGGTCGGTGCCGTCCACCTGGAGGCGGGCGCCGGAGGCGTCGGTGACGACCCGCACCGCCTGCTGCGCCCGGGCCGTGGACGCGGGGGTGACGGCAAGGAGCAGGGCAGCCGACAGCACGCCGGCGGACGCGAACCAGCGCCGAGCCCGAGATGGTGACAGGGGCAGTCGAGTCGGACTCATGGAGGGGCCTCGTCCTGGGCGGGAGCAGACGGGTGGGAAGGACCCGGGGAGGGTCCACACGAACTTTGTTCGGACGGCAAACAAAGTCGCATCGGGCGTCCCGGGTGTCAAGAACGAGTTGCGCGGCGGGTCCTTGAACCGCCCGAGCGCGCCCCGTTGATTCCGGGCATGGACGCCTTGGTGCGTTACTTCGAGAGCATCCCCTCCACCCACCGCGCCGCGATCCTCGCCGGGGGCATCGCGTTCTTTTGGCTGTGGGAGAGCGCGGCGCCGCTCGTGCGGTTCAGCTACGACAAGTGGGCGCATGCGCGGCGCAACTTCTTCTTCACCGCGACCACGATCGTGGTGAACTTCGCGCTGGCGTTCGTGCTGCTGCGCACGGCGGCCTGGGTGGTGGAGCGCGAGGTCGGGGTGCTTCACGTCGTGCCCGACCTGCCGCTGGCCGCGGAGGCGATCATCGGGCTGCTCCTGCTCGACCTCGTCGGCGCCTGGCTGCCGCACTTCGTGGAGCACAAGGTGCCGCCGCTCTGGCGCCTGCACCTGGTGCACCACTCCGACACCGAAGTGGACACCACGTCGGCCAACCGCCACCACCCCGGCGAGAGCGTGGTGCGCTTCGCGTTCACCACGCTGGCCGTGCTCGTGGCCGGCGCCCCGATGTGGATGGTGTTCCTGTACCAGTCGCTGAGCGTGGTGCTCAGCCAGTTCAACCACGCCAACATTGCCCTGCCACCGGCCCTCGATCGCGCCCTCAGCTGGGTGATCGTGTCCCCCGACATGCACAAGGTGCACCATCACTTCGTGCTGCCGTACACCGATTCCAACTACGGCAACGTGTTCTCGGTGTGGGACCGGCTCTTCGGCACGTTCCTGACGCTGGATCGCGCCAGCCTCGTGTACGGGGTGGACACGCACATGGAGCCGGCCGAGCACAGCACCGTGCGCGCGCTGCTCACCCTGCCACTGCGGCCGGGCACGAAACGGCGCGCGCCGTAGGTCAGCGCGGGGCGGGCACCTCGAGCGCGCGCTCGATCTCCGGCACCAGCGCCTCGGGTGCGTCGGTCGGCGCGAACCGCTTCAGCACCTGTCCGTCCCGGCCCACCAGGAACTTCGTGAAGTTCCACTTGATCGCCTCGCTGCCGAGCAGACCGGGCTGCTCCGCCCGCATCCAGCGCCACAGCGGGTGCGCATCGTCACCGTTCACCTCCACCTTCGCGAACATCGGGAACGTGACGTCGTAGCGCGTCTCGCAGAACTGCGCGATCTCGGTCTCGGAGCCGGGCTCCTGGTGGCCGAACTGGTTGCACGGAAAACCGAGCACGGCGAAGCCGCGGTCCCGATACGTGCGCCAGAGCTGTTCGAGGCCGGCGTACTGCGGCGTGAGCCCGCACTGGCTGGCCACGTTGACCACGACGAGCACCTTGCCCGCGTAGTCGCGCAGCGTGGCCGGCGTGCCGGTGATGGTGGTGGCGGACAAGTCGAAGGCGGTGGTGTCCGACATGAGGCAATGGGCAGAAGAGGGCGGCCGGAGCAGCGTGGCAAGGCTGGTCGAACGGGGCGCGGACGGTCAACTTGCGTCTGGATCCGGGTCGGCTCGCCGCCCCCCCGTGCTCCCGAGCATGGTACGCGTGGTGGGGCTCGATCGTTTCCTCCTCAGAGAGGGGCGAGGTTGCCTCCACACGTTCCCGCACGCCCCGCGCCGATCACGACCCGATGCCGCCTGACGCGCCCGACGAACCGACGCTGCCGATCACGGAGCATCGCTTCCGCTTTCTCACGGAGGCGCTGCAGGTGGGCGTCGTGCTGCACGATGCGCAGACGCAGCAGATTCTCTACGTCAATCCGATGGCGTGCGAGCTGCTCGGCCTCACCGAAGACCAGCTGCTCGGCCGCTCCTCCTTCGACCCGGAGTGGCACTTCGTGGACGCCGAGGGACGGCGCCTCGAGCACGCAGACTTTCCGGCGGTCCGCGTGGCGCACTCCGGCGAGCCGCTGCCGGACCTGGTGGTAGGCGCGTTTCGGCCGCGGACCCGCGACTACGCCTGGGGCATGGTGCGCGGTCGGCCGCTGCGCGATGCCGATGGACGGATGCAGCAGGTGCTGGTGTCGTTCTCCGACATCACCGCGCTGCGCGTGGCGGAGCAGGCGCGGCTCGAGGCGTTGCAGGAGGCCGATCGGTTCCGGCGCGCGCTCGACCAGGTGCCGGCCTACGTGTACATGAAGGATCGGGAGTCGCGCTACACCTACGGCAACGCGCAGGTGCTGGCGCTCTTCGGCGTCACGGCCGAGGAGCTGGTCGGCGCCGCGGACGAGCGCTTCTTTCCGCCGGAGGCCGTCGCCACGCTCCGGGCGATCGACCGCCGGGTGCTCGCCGGCGACGACTCGCACGAGGAGCTCGCGTTCGACGAGCCGGACGGACGCGTGCGGCACTACGTCGAGGTGAAGACCCCGCTGCGCGACACGGCGGACGCGGCAACCCCCTCGGGCATCCTCGGCATCACGGTCGACCTCACCGACCGCAAGGCGCTCGAGCAGCAGCTGCAGCAGGCCCAGCGACTGGAGGCGATCGGACGGCTCGCCGGTGGCATCGCGCACGACTTCAACAACATGCTCGGGGTCATCCTGGGGCGCGCCGAACTGGCCCTCATGGCGGCGCCGCCGGACACCGCGCTGCAGGAGGACCTGCGCGAGATCCGCTCGGCCGCCGAGCGCTCCTCCGAACTGACGCGTCACCTGCTCGCGTTCGCGCGGCGCCAGCACCTGCTGCCGCGCACGCTGGAGCTCGCCACCGAGATGCCGCCGCTGCTGCGACTGCTGCGACGGCTCATCAGCGAGGACATCCCACTGCGCTGGGAGCCGGCCCACGACCTGTGGCCGGTGTGGCTCGACCCCACGCAACTCGACCAGATCCTCACCAACCTGTGCGTGAACGCGCGCGATGCGATTCGCGCCGCGAGCGACGGCAAGACCATGGCCGGCCACGCCGTCACGATCTCCGCCGACAACGCCACCGTGGATGCGGCGTTCTGCGCGCGACACCCCGAGGCGACCGAGGGCGAGTACGTGGTGCTCGCCGTGCACGACACGGGCGCAGGCATTCCCGACGACGTGCGGCCCCGCATCTTCGAGCCGTTCTTCACCACCAAGCCGCTCGGCGAGGGGACGGGCCTCGGTCTGCCCACCGTGTTCGGCACGGTGCGCCAGGCTGGCGGCTTTCTCCTGCTGCACAGCCAGCCTGGCGAGGGCACGACCTTCGCGTCGTACCTGCCGCGATCGGTCGAGCCCGCCGATCAGCGCACGCCCGCTCCCGCCGTCGGGACTTCGTAGCTCCACGGCTGCCGCACGAGCTTGCGCTGCCGCGGGTACACCTCGTCGAGGGTGTTGCCGTCGTACAGCCGGCCGTTCAGCATCACGAACCGGATGCTGTTCGTGTTGCGGATGTTCTGCAGCGGGTCACGGTCGAGCACGAGCAGGTCGGCGAACTTGCCCGGCTCCAGCGACCCCACGCTCTTGCCGAGCCCGATGGCGTCGGCGCCCACGATGGTCGCTGCCTTGAGCGCGTCGTGCTCGGACATGCCGCCCGACTGGATGAGCCAGAGCTCCCAGTGCATGCCAAGCCCCTGCAGCTGGCCGTGGCTGCCCACGCCCACGCGGCCGCCCGCCTGCACGGTGCGCGCGAGATCCTCGGCGTGCTGCCACATCGGGTACTCCTCCTTCACCGCGAAGCCGGCGGGGCCGGGCGAGTTGCCCGTGCCGCGGCGACGCACCTTGCTGTCGAAATCCACGGGGTGCGTGAAGCGGCGCAGCTTGGCGTCGCCGAGCAGGTCTTCGGTCTGGTAGAACCACCCCTCGCCGAAGGGACCGCCGTACGCGACCACGAGCGTGGGCGAGTTCACCGTCTGCGTGGCCTTGTACCACTCGTAGGTGTCCTCGAACTTGGGCGTGATCGGCAGCGTGTGCTCGATGCCCGGATAGCCGTCGAGGCCATGCGTGATGTTGAGCTTGTGATCGAGTCCGCCCTCGGTGCTGGGCATGATGCCAAGCTCCTTTGCCGCCATGATGAGCCACTGCCGCTGCTGCCGGTTGCCGCTCATGTACATCTTGAGCGTCTTCGTGTCGTAGTAGGTGGCGTAGCGCTGCATGATCTCGCGCGCGTGCTCGAGATCGCGCACCGGCTCGGCGCTGAAGACACCGGGTCCCGTGGTGTAGATGCGGGGGCCGACCATGGCACCGCTTTCCACCTGGTCGCTGTAGCTCAGGAAGTCGGTGGTGGCCGTCTGCGGATCACGCGTGGTGGTGGTGCCGTACGCGAGCGTGGCGAGGTACTGCCACGTCTGCGTGTTGTGGATCTGCGGCGTGAGCCACTGCGGGTGGTAGTGCGTGTCCACCATGCCGGGCATGATCACCTTGCCGCTCACGTCGCGGATCTCGGCGCCCTCCGGAATGGGCACGCTGCCGCGCGCACCGATCGCCACGATGTGGCGGTCGCGGATCACGATGTCGGCGTTCTCGATGATCTCGTTGCCCTTCATCGTGATGGTCTTCGCGCCGCGCAGCACGAGCACGCCGCGCGGCTGGTCGCGCACGGCCGTCACCGTCACGCGCCGCTCGTCGGGCTTGTAGCCGGGCGACGCCTTCTTCGTGGTGTCCGCCTTGGCGAGGGAGTCGGCGCGCGCGAGGCTGTCCTTCTTCGTGGTGTCGGCACGGATGAGCGCCACGCGGCGCGCGTCCGCCTTCAGCGAATCGTCCACGACCTTCGCGCGATCGAGGTCGTACGTCCACGTGGCGTTGCCGAGCGCCCACATCACCTTGCGGCCGTCGCCGCTCCACGCAGGAAACTCGCCGCCGATCGTGTTGAGCTTGCGCACCGGCACCACCGCGTTCTCCGGCGAGACCACGCTCACGGTGGGCGGCGTGGCACCGGCCACCGGCACGGTGACCGTGTACAGGTCCATGCCCACCATCGCGAGTGCCTGGTCGCCCTTCGGGGCCATGAGCACGAGCGAAGCGGGGCGCGGACGCGGCGGCGCGGGCTCCTGGTCGTCGAGGTGCAGCGCGTGCCCGTGCTCGTCACGCGGCCCCTCGAACTCGAGCGGACGCGCGGCGCGGCCGCCGATCCACTGCTTCGCTTCGCGCATCACGAGGTCGGCATCGAGGCCGATCGCGCCACCGGCCCCCGGCGGCAGCGGGCCGGTCACGCGCAGATGCGTCTTGAGGTCCGTGCCGTCCCAGCGGAACGACTGCAGCCCGTCGCCATAGGCGAAGATGCGCTCGGCGTCCTGCGTGAAGTGCGGATTGCCGAGCCCGCCCGTTGGCATGATGCTCGTGATCGCGCCACCGGAGGCGGGGAGCCACACGAACTCGGCGGCGGCAGGGCCGAAGAAGGCGCCACCGGCCTCCTGCAACTCACGCGCAGCGGCGCGCACCGCCACGAGACGATCGCCGCGCGGCGACCAGGCGAGGTCGGTGAACAGCGCGCTGCCCGTGGTGAGCGCCTGCACGCGCCAGCCACCACGTCCCTGCCGCGTGGCGCGATGAATGGCCCCACCGGCCGCGTCGTGCCACGTCACCCAGGCGAGGCTCGTGCCGTCGGGCGACCAGACGGGCGCGAACTCGCCCACGGTGTCGGCGGAGACGCGCGTCGGCGTGCCGCTCGGCAGGTCCACTACGTACACACGGTCCAGGGACACGAACGCGAGCTGTCGGCCGTCGGGCGACGGCGCGATGTCGCGCACCTGCCGCGACGTGAACGTGGGCGCCGTGTCGATGGCGTACTCGAACTTCACTTCCGGGCCCATGGCGAGGCGCACCTCGGCCTCGAACGGAATCTTCGTCGACGCGCTGCCGTCCACCGGCACGCGCCAGATCTCGCCGCCGTAGCTCACCACCACGGCACGCGAATCCGGCGTGAAGGAGTAGCCGGGATACGCATCCATCGGCGCGCGCGACTCGATGTCGTCGCGCTGCACCGGGAAGGCGAGCCAGCGTTCCTCCTGCGTATTCAGGTTGCGGATGCGCAGGCCGGTCTTCGTCTCGAAGCGTGTGCCATACACGAGCCACGTGCCGTCGGGAGAGAGCGCGGGGCGGAAGCCGGAGCCGAAGCGCGTGGTCATCTGCGACGTGCGGCCGTTCTCCTTGTCCCACACATACAGCTGGTACTGCGGTCCGATGCTGTTGTACTGCCAGTCGCCGGTGCGTCCGGCGAACCACATGAAGCGCGAGTCCTTGCCGAAGGCTGCGCCGAGCATCTTGAGCGTGGGCGGGGCCGCCGGCTCACTCGTGAGCGCCACGCCGCTGCCACCGTCCACGTGATACATCCAGAGCTTCGCCACGCCGCCCAGTCCGCCGCTCTTCGAGGCGACGACATACTGGCCATCGGGGGTGAACTCCGGACTCACATAGAGATTGTTGTTGCCCTTGGTGAGCTGTACCGTGTCGCGGCCGTCGGCGTTCATGAGCCAGACGTTGTCGCCCCCCGAGCGATCGGACACGAAGACGATGCGCTTGCCGTCGGGCGAATAGCGCGGCTGCACGTCGTACGCCATGCCCGAGGTGATCCGCGTGGCCTTGCCGCCCGCGATCGGGAGCGTGTAGAGGTCGCCGAGCAGGTCGAACACGATGGTCTGCCCGTCTGGGGAGACGTCGAGCGACAGCCACGTGCCCTTCGTGGTGGAGAAGGTGTGGCTGCGCGCTTCCGCGAGCGGCAAGGTGACGGGCGGCTTGCCGCCGGCGGCGGGCGCCTGGGCGGAGAGCGTGCCGGCAAACGCGAGGCCAACGGCAACCAGCGCCGCCGGACGGGCGAATCGGAGTGGGGACATGACGAACCTCGAAGTGGGACGGAACCGCATCGAACCTGCGCGAAAACTGGACCGCGCATCCCCCGATGGCCAGACGCGAGGCTCCCGCGAGGCGTCCCGCGAGGCGTCCCGCGCCGAACGTCACGCGCCGAACGTCGCCTCGGCCTTGAGCGCGGTCGCACCGTCCGGTCCCTGCGCCTCGAGCATCGCGTGATCGCCGTCGCGCGTGGCGAGCAGGCGGAAGGGCGCCACGTCGAACAGCGGCGCCACGCCGCGGAAGCTGAACGTGAGCACGCGACGCGCCAGGCGGCCGGCCTCATGGGCGCGCTCGGTCTCCTGCGCTTCGGCCAGCCGCAGCAGGAGCATGGCCGTGAGCGGTCCATGTACCACGAGTCCCGGGTATCCCTCATCGCGCATGGCGTACTCGCGATCGTAGTGAATGCGGTGCGCATTGAAGGTGAGCGCCGAGAAGCGGAAGAGCAGGCGCGTGTCGGCGTTGACCTCGCGCACGGACGCGCGCGGTGGTGCGACGGACCACGGGCGACGTTCCGGCGGCGGCACCGGGGCGCCCGGCTCGCGATACACGATGTCCTGCTCCTCCTCGATGCACGTCACGCCGTCCTGCACGATGCGATAGTGCACGGTCACGAAGGCGAGCTCACCGGTGCGCCCCGTCTTGCGCGACACGTCGTGAATCACGCCGTGCCGTTCGGCCGGCACCCCGAGTCGCAGCGGCGCGTGGAATCGCACGCGCGCGCCCGCGAACATGCGCCGCGGCAGCGTGATGGGCGGCATGAAGCCACCGCGTTCCGGATGACCGTCGATGCCGAGGCGCGACTGCGGCGCGCGTGGCAGGAAGTAGAACCAGTGCCACAGCGGCGGGATCGCATTGCCGGCCTGGTCCGTTAGATTGCGGTCGTCGAACATGGCCGCGGCGGCCAGCGCCTGCGCAGCAGCGAGCGCGTCGTGCACGGTTTCGGTGCGACCGACCCATTCGGTCACGTCGAGTTCAGCAGTATCCATGATCGAACCTGGCGCGTGGAGACGGAACCCGTGATGCCGCCCCAAGATAGTCGGTCTGAAGCCACCAGCCAGCCGCCGCTGCCGCTCGCCGGCATTCGCGTGATCGACGTCGGCAACTTCCTCGCCGGCCCCTACGCGGCCTCGATTCTCGGCGAGTTCGGCGCGGAGGTGCTCAAGGTGGAGCATCCCATCGCCGGCGACCCCATGCGCCGCTTCGGCACGCCGTCGCCACGCGCCGACGCCACGCTCAAGTGGCTGAGCGAGGGGCGCAACCGCAAGTCGGTCACGATCGACCTGCGACAGCCCGAAGGCGTGCAGCTCTTCCTGGCGCTCGCGAAGAAGTCGCACGTGCTCGTGGAGAACTTCCGCCCCGGCACCATGGAGGAGTGGGGACTCGGCTGGGAGCAGGTGCACGCCGCGAACCCCGCGCTCGTCATGCTGCGCGTCTCGGGCTACGGGCAGACCGGCCCCTACCGGCGCCGGTCCGGCTTCGCGCACATCGCGCAGGCGTTCGGCGGACTCAACTACCTGAGCGGCTTTCCCGGCGAGACCCCCGTGCTCCCCGGCACGGTGCCGCTCGGCGACTACATCGCCAGCCTGTTCGGCGCGATCGGCGTGCTCATCGCACTCCGCCACCAGGAGGCGACCGGACGCGGACAGATGATCGACGTGGGCATCTACGAGGCCGTGTTCCGGGTGCTGGAGGAGATCGCGACGGCGTACGGCACCACCGGCAAGATCCGCGAGCGCGAGGGCTCCGGCAGCTTCGTGGCGGTGCCGCACGGCCACTTCCGCACGCGCGACGACAAGTGGATCGCCATTGCCTGCACCACCGACAAGATGTTCGAGCGCCTCTCGGTGGCCATGGGGCAGCCGCATCTCTCGTCCAGCAACCTCTACGCCGACCAGCGGCAGCGGCTCGCCGACCGTGACCGCGTGAATGCCATCGTGATCGACTGGGTGGGCTCGCTCACCCGGGACGAAGTGCTCGAGAAGTGCCTCGCGGAGGAGGTGCCGGTGGGCAAGGTGAACAGCATCGCCGACATCTTCGAGGACGAGCAGTTCATCGCGCGCGAGAACCTCGCGCACGTCAGCTGCGAGGGCATCGAGGACGTCGTGATTCCCGGCGTGATTCCGCGTCTCTCGAAGACGCCGGGCCGCATCACGAACCTGGGGCCCACGCTCGGCAACGCCACCGAGTCCGTCATGCGCGACCTGCTCGGCCTCGCGAGCGCCGAGATCGAACGCCTGCGCCAGCAGCGGATCATCTGATGCACGAACCCACCGACACACCGACGACGCTGCCGCTCGCCGGCATCCGCGTGGTGGACATCGCCACCATCATTGCCGCGCCCTTCTGCGCCACCATGCTCGGCGAGTTCGGCGCCGACGTGCTCAAGGTGGAGCACCCGGTGGGTGGCGATGGGCTGCGGCGCTTCGGCACCCCCTCCCAGCGTGGCGACACGCTCACCTGGGTGAGCGAGGCGCGCAACAAGCGCTCGCTCACGCTCGACCTGCGCAAGCCCGAGGGCGTGGCGCTCTTCAAGTCGCTCATCGCGAAGACCGACGTGCTGTGCGAGAACTTCCGCACCGGCACGATGGAGAAGTGGGGGCTGGGATGGGACGTGCTGCGCGAGATCAACCCGCGGCTCATCATGCTGCGCGTGACGGGCTACGGGCAGACGGGCCCGTACAAGGACCGGCCGGGCTTTGCGCGCGTGGCGCACGCGGTGGGCGGCATCGCCTACCTCGCCGGCATGCCCAAGGGCACGCCGGTCACCCCCGGATCCACCACGCTCGGCGACTACATGACCGGGCTGTACGGCTGCCTCGGCGTGCTCATGGCGCTGCGCCACCGTGATCGCACCGGCGAAGGACAGTACGTGGACGCCGCGCTCTACGAGTCGGTGTTCCGCTGCACCGACGAGCTCGCGCCCGCCTACAGCATGTACGGCATGGTGCGCGAGCGCATGGGCTCGAGCCACAACGACTTCGCCTGCCCGCACGGCCACTTCGCCACGAAGGACGGCAAGTGGGTGGCCATCTCGTGCGCCACCGACAAGCTCTTCGCGCGGCTCACGCAGGCGATGGGCCGTCCGGAGCTCGCCTCGTCGAGCACGTACGGCGAACAGAAGGTGCGCCTCGCCCATGCGTCGTCGGTGAACGAGATCGTGCGTGACTGGTGCGGCTCGCTCACGCGCGAAGAGGTGCTGCAGCGCTGCTATGCCACCGACACGCCGGCCGGTCCGCTCAACAACATCGCCGACATCTTCGGCGACCGGCAGTTCCACGCGCGCCGCAACCTCGTGGCCATCGACGACGAGGGCACCGGCGAGTCCATGATCGTGCCGGCCGTGGTGCCGCGCCTCTCCGAGACGCCGGGCAGCATCCGCTCCCTCGGTCCCACGTTGGGGCAGCACACCGACGAAGTGCTGCGCGACGTGCTCGGACTCGACGACACCGAGATCGCGTCGCTGCGCGCGCAGCGGGTGATCTGACGTGCGCACCGAGGGGATCCTCGCGGGGCTGCGCGTGGTGGAAGGATCGGCGTTCGTGGCGGCGCCGCTCGGCGGCATGACGCTCGCACAGCTGGGCGCCGACGTGATCCGCTTCGACCCCATCGGGGGCGGCCTCGATGCGGCGCGCTGGCCGCTGTCGCCCGACGGGCGCGACAGCCTCTTCTGGAACGGCCTCAACAAGGGGAAGCGCTCCATCGCAGTCGACCTGCGCTCGCCGCGCGGCCAGGAGCTGCTCACGCGCGTGATCGCGGCGCCGGGCGCCGATGGCGGCATCTTCAGCACGAACTTTCCGGCGCGCGGCTGGCTCGCGTACGAGGCGCTGCGCGCGCACCGCGACGACCTCATCATGGTGGCGTTCACCGGTCGGCGGGATGGAGGCTCGGAAGTGGACTACACCGTCAACCCGCAGATCGGCGTGCCGGCCTTCACCGGACCGGCGCACGATCCCACGCCGGTGAACCATGTGTTTCCCGCCTGGGATGCGATCGCGGGACACCAGATCGCCCTTGCGATCCTC
>JAABRO010000007.1:94368-109217 GCA_011390885.1 Gemmatimonas sp.
CGCGCACAGATCGCGGAGGTGCTGGCGCCCTGGTTCGCGGCGCGTCCGTTCGCGGCCGTGCGCGAGACCCTCGACCGGCATCGCGTGGCGTGGGGCCCGTATCGCACCGTGCGGGAGGCGCTTCGCGACGACCCGGATGCGAGCACGGCCAACCCGCTCTTCGGCGAGCTTGAACAGGCGGGAGCGGGGCGCTACATCGCGCCGGCCAGCACGATGGCGTTCTCCGACGCACCGCGCCTGCCCGTGCGCCGCGCGCCGCGCCTCGGTGAGCACACCGACGAGATCCTGCTCGAAATTGCCGGCGTGAGCGAGGCCGAGCTGGGCCGCCTGCACGACGATGGCATCGTGGCCGGTGCCTCGTGACCGACGCCGGTGACCGCACCCGTGACGTGACGACACGCGACGCCCTGCGTGCCTGCTGACCTGATTCCCTCGGAGACCCCGTGAAGCTTCCCGTCAACTTCTACAAGCCGCTCGCGATCGGCGCGCCGGCGCCGCTGCGCGCCCTTCCGGTGCGCCCGGAGCGCATGATCCACTTCTTTCCGCCGCACGTGGAGAAGATCCGCGCGCGCGTGCCGGAGATGATCCGGCAGGTGGACGTGCTGTGCGGCAACCTCGAGGATGCCATCCCGGTCGAGGACAAGGCGGCCGCGCGCGACGGCTTCATCGAGGTGGCCAACGCGAACGACTTCGGCACGACGGCGCTGTGGGTGCGCGTGAACTGCCTCAACTCCCCGTGGATCCTCGACGACCTCGAGCAGATCGTGCGCCGGGCCGGCAACCGCCTCGACGTGGTGATGATCCCGAAGGTGGAGGGTCCCTGGGACATCCACTTCGTGGACCAGTACCTGGCACTGCTCGAGGCGCGGCACGGCATCACCAGGCCGATCCTCATCCACGCCCTGCTCGAGACGGCCGAAGGCGTGAAGAACGTGGAGCAGATCGCGGGCGCGAGCCCGCGCATGCACGGCATGAGCCTCGGGCCGGCCGACCTCGCGGCCTCGCGCGGCATGAAGACCACGCGCGTCGGCGGCGGCCATCCGTTCTACGGCGTGCTCTCCGACCCCGTGGACGGCGACACGAGTGCCGCGCGCACGTTCGTGCAGCAGGACCTCTGGCACTACACCGTGGCCCGCATGGTCGATGCGTGCGTGTCGCACGGCATCCGCGCCTTCTACGGGCCCTTCGGCGACATTCGCGACGAGGCCGGCTGCGAGGCGCAGATGCGCAACGCCTTCGTGATGGGGTGCACGGGCGCCTGGTCGCTCGCCCCCAACCAGATCGCGATCGCGCGGCGCGTGTTCAGCCCCGATGCGAAGGAGGTGCTGTTCGCCAAGCGCATCCTCGAGGCGATGCCCGACGGCAGCGGCGTGGCCATGATCGACGGCAAGATGCAGGACGACGCCACCTGGAAGCAGGCCAAGGTGATCGTGGACCTCGCGCGACTCGTGGCGAGCAACGATCCGGAGCTGGCCGAGGCGTACGGCTTCTGATGGCCCCGATCCTGCGGAGCGCCCTCCGATGAGCGACAAGACGCGGCCCGGCAACTTCTTCGAGGACTTCACCATCGGGCAGGTGATCCGTCACGCCACGCCACGCACCGTGACGGAGGGCGACGTGTCGCTGTACACGGCGCTCTTCGGCTCACGCTTCGCGGTGCAATCGTCGAGCCCGTTTGCCACTGCGGTGGGCCTCGAGCGCGCGCCGGTGGACGCCATGCTCGTGTTTCATCTCGTGTTCGGCAAGACGGTGCCGGACATCTCGCTCAACGCGATCGCCAACCTGGGCTACGCCGACGGACGCTTCGGTGTGCCCGTGTTCACCGGCGACACGCTGTCCACCACGAGCACCGTGCTCGGGCTCAAGGCCAACCGCGACGGCACCACCGGCGTGGTGTACGTGCGATCGGTGGGCGTGAACCAGCGCGGCGAGATGGTGGTGGACTATGTGCGCTGGGTCATGGTGCGCAAGCGCGAGGCGGCGAGCGCTGCGCCCGAGCCCGTGGTGCCGGAGCTGCCCTTCGCCGTGGCGGCCGATGCGCTCTCGGTGCCGTTCACGATCGTCCCGGGCCGCTATGACGCCGCGCTCGCCGGCAGCGACCACGCGTGGGAGGACTATGCGGTCGGCGAGCGCATCGACCACGTGGACGGCATGACGATCGAGGAGGCCGAGCACATGATGGCGGCTCGGCTGTACCAGAACACGGCCAAGGTGCACTTCAACCAGCACGTGGAGCGCGAGGGTCGCTTCGGTCGGCGCATCGTGTACGGCGGGCACATCATTTCGCTTGCGCGTGCGCTCTCGTTCAACGGCCTGGCCAACGCCTTCGCCGTGGTCGGCATCAACGGCGGGCGCCACGTCAACCCGACGTTTGCCGGAGACACGATCTACGCGTGGTCGGAGGTGCTCGAGGCGCAGCCGGTCGGGGAGCGCGACGATGTCGGCCTGCTGCGCGTGCGCACCGTGGCGCTCAAGGATCGCTCCGCCACCGGCTTCCCGTACAAGGACGAGTCGGGCGGGTACGAATCGGCCGTGGTGCTCGATTTCGACTACTGGGTGGTGGTGCCGCGGCGACGCAGCCTGGGCTGAGGGGCCGGGTCGGCACGCTGCCCCCCTCCCGCCCTTCCGTTCCGCCCGTCATGTTCAAGGCAGGACCTCCTGCCCTCCTGCCATGACCTACGCCGCCATCACCGGTTGGGGCGCCTGCATGCCCCCTGCGGTGCTCAGCAACGACGACCTCTCCACGTTCCTCGACACGTCGGACGAGTGGATCGCCACGCGCACCGGCATGAAGGAGCGCCGGATCTCGCACGTGGGCGCCATCGAACTCTCCACCGTGGCCGCCGCCCGGGCGCTGGCCTGCGCGGGACTCGACGCCGCCGACGTGGACCTGATCATCTACGGGGGCGTCTCCAACGACGAGCTCGTGCCCAACTCCGCGTCGGGGGTGCAGATCGCACTCGGGGCCACGCGCGCCGCCAGCATCGACCTCAACACGGCCTGCACGAGCTTCTGCTACGGGCTCACCACGGCGACCGCGATGATCCGCACCGGCGTCGTGCGCAATGCCATCGTGATCGGCGTGGAGCTCATCAGCCGCTACATGGACTGGAGCAACCGCAACGTGGCGGTGCTCTTCGGCGACGGGGCGGCGGCCGTGGTGCTGCAGGCGTCCGACGAGGAGGAGGGCGTGCTCGGCAGCATCCTCGGGTGTGATGCCGAGGGACGGCAGACGCTGCGCGTGCGCGGCTTCGGCTGCACCTACGCCAATCGCGACGTGAACTTCGGCGACACGATCTGGGATTTCGATGGGCAGGCGATCTTCAAGCGCGCCGTGCACGCCATGGCCGACGCGTCGCGTCGCGTGATGGCCGAGCGCGGCGTGGGCCCCGACGACATCGACCTCGTGGTGCCGCACCAGGCGAACCTGCGCATCATCGAGTCCGTCGCGAAGTACGCCGGTGTTCCGATGGAGAAAGTCATGGTCACGGTGCAGAAGTACGGCAACATGAGTGCCGCCACCGTGCCCGTCGCGCTCGTGGAGGCACTCGACGAGGGGCGCGTGCGTCCCGGTGCCACGCTGCTCATGCCCGCCTTCGGCGGCGGGCTCACGTACTGCTCGCTGCTGGTGAAGTGGGGACAGCGCGTCACGCCCATCGCCACCAGCGACCTCACGCTGCCGCCAGCCACGAAGTCGGCGCTCGAGATGGTGAACGAGATCCGCGCGCAGCAGGACCCGCACGGCCGGTCGCTGGCCGGCCTCATGGCACCAGCCTTCGCCGAGTCCTGGGCACATCCTCAACCGGCATAGTCTCATGCGCTCCCTGCGCCTCCTTGTTGCACTCGCGCTCGTCGCGACCGCCCCGCTCGAGGCGCAGGTCATTCGCGGCAAGGTGTTGCAGGCAGGCTCCACGGCACCGCTCGGCGACGCCACGGTCACCGTGGTCGATTCCGCGCGCGTGACGCTCGGCGAGACGCGCACCAACGACGAGGGACGCTTCCTGCTGGACGCGCCCGGCGCCACGGCCGTGCGCCTGCTCGTGCGCAAGGTGGGCGTGCAGCCCACCGAGTCCGATCTCTTCCTGCTGCCCGCCGATGCGGACACCGTGGACCTCGAGATCTCGGCGCCGCTCTTCGGGGTCACACTGGCCACCGTGAAGGTGGTGGGCACCGCCACGCCGATGTACACCTACAACCAGAACCAGCTGCGCGAAGCGCGGCGCAGCGGTTGGCGCGTGATCGCCCCCGAGCGCGTCGAGCGTGAACGCGGCACGGTGCAGTCGCTCGGCGACCTGCTGCGGCGCCTGCCGCTCGCCAGCGTGCGTCCACCCGAGGGCGGACAGGGGTGCTACTACTACATCCGCACGGGCCGCTGCCTCACGCTCGTCGTGGACGGACAGGTGCTCGGCCCCGGCACCTTCGTGTCGCCCAACGACGTGTACTTCGTGGCGCTGCTCACGCCCAGCCAGGCGACGGTGCAGTACGGCCCGCGCGCGCGCGACGGCGCGCTCTTCGTGGCCACACGTCGCCAGGCCGACGAACCGCAGCGCCGGCCCGATCCCTGACGCGTCAGCGGCGCGTGCGGAACCGCGCGATGAATGCGCGGTCGAGTCGGTCCTTCCAGCGCATGGCCCATCGGCCCTCCACCGCGAATGCGCCGCGACTCGCGATGGCGCGCCCGTCACCCGTGTTCACGAGCGCGAGGAACTGCCGCTGCGGCGCGTACGATGCCGGCAGCGCACGCCCCTGCACCACCGCGGACAGCGCGTCCGCGAGCACCGGCCCCATGCGCACGGCGTAGACGCCGGCCTTCGGCGTGGCGCGCCACGACGCCGGCGTCGCGCAGTCACCCGCCGCGAACACGTGCGACGCGCCGAGCGCGCGCAGGTGCGCATCCACGAGCAGGAAGCCGCGATCGTCCACGGACAGCCCGGACTCGGCCAGCCACGCCGGCGCCGCGGCACCCGTGGCCCACACGGTGAGCTGGCTGGGCAGCGTGCGTCCGTCCGAGAGCCGCAGCGCGTCGGCCCGCACCTCGTGCACGGTCACACCGAGTTCAAGCGTCACGCGGCGACGGGTGCAGGCGCGCTCGAGCTGTCGTGCGAGCCGAGCGCCACGCTCCGGCACGAGCCCGCGTTCGCGACCGATCACGCGCACGGTGATCGCGTCCCCGTGCGCCCCGCACTGTTCGAGGCGCGCGCGCGCGGCAAATGCCATCTCGAGGCCGGCGAGTCCGGCACCCACGATGGTGACGGCGCCTGATCCATGGCGCGCGAGCTCGGCGAGCGTGTCGTGCAGTCGCTGCACATTGTGCAGCGGCTTGAGCGGCACGGCGTGCTCGCGCGCACCGGGCGCCTCGAGGCCGGCCGGTGTCGAGCCCACGGCAATGGAGCACAGGTCGAAGGGCACCCGCTCCTCGTTGTCGAGCGTGACCGTGCGCGCGACCGGATCGACGCCGCGCACGTGATGCGGCACGCGGGTGGCACCGGCCCACCGGCACAGCGCATCCGTGTCGAGCACGAGTTCGGATCGGTCGTAGCGCCCGCCGAGCCAGCCGGGCACCATGCCGGAGTACACATGTTCCTGCTCACCGGTACACACGAGCACCTCGCACCCCGCCAGCCGTCCCTGCGCGAGCGCCTCGAGCACGAAGAGGTGCGCGTGTCCGAGGCCGGCCAGCACGAGCCGCTTGGTCACGGCGGTGTGTCGGCCGCGGGGCGCATGCGCAGCAGCCCTTCCTGCGCCACCGAGGCGACGAGTTCACCGGCGCGCGTGAAGATCGAACCGCGCGCGAAACCGCGCGCGCCGGCGCTCAGCGGGCTGTCCATCACGTACAGCAGCCACTCGTCGGCGCGGAACGGCCGGTGCAGCCACACCGAGTGGTCGAGCGAGGCGAGCTGCAACTCCGGCGCACGAAAGCTCACGCCGTGCGGCAGCAGCGCGGTGGTGAGCAGGCTGTAGTCCGACGCGTACGCGAGCACCGCCTGGTGCAGCAGCACTTCATCGGGCATCGTGCCCGCCGCGCGGAACCACAGCTGCCGGTGCGGCGGCCGCGTGTCGGGACGAAACGGATCGATCGGGTGCACGGGGCGGAAGTCGATCGGGCGGTCCTGCGTCCACGTGGCGCGATAGCGCTCCGGAATGCGGTCGGCGATGGCGCGAATGAGTGACAGCTCGGACGGGAGCGACTCCGGATCCGGCACCTCGGGCATGCTGAACTGGTGCGCGAGTCCATCCTCGACCTTGTGAAACGAGGCCGAGAGGTTGAAGATCGCGCGGCCGTGCTGGATGGCCGTCACGCGGCGCGTGGCAAAGCTGCTGCCGTCGCGCAGCCGATCCACGAAGTACACGATCGGCGCGGCCAGGTCTCCGGGCAGGATGAAATCGCCGCGCACCGAGTGCGCCTCGCGCGGTTCGTCGACGGTGCGGCGCGCTGCCACGAGCGCCTGCGCGAACACCTGCCCACCGAAGACCCGACCGGAGCCGACGTCCCGGTTGCGCCCGCGGTAGATGTTCACCTCGAGCGGCTCGAGGTCGAGCAGCGACAGGAGGTCGTCGAGGGGCGTGGTCATGCGCGGGCTCGGCGGGTGTGAGCGATGGGCGATGCGTCGTGCACCGACTAGGTTGGAAACTTATCATGCGCGCCGTCTGCTACGACTCCTTCGGCGGCCCCCTGCGGGTCGACACGCTCCCCGATCCGGCACCGCCGGCGCACGGCGTCGTCGTGCGCGTGCACGCCACCGGGCTGTGCCGCAGCGATTGGCACGGCTGGCAGGGGCACGATCCCGACATCCACGTGTTCCCGCACGTGCCCGGACACGAGCTGGCGGGCACCGTGGTCGCGGTCGGCGCCGACGTGCGCCGTTTCACGCCGGGCGACCGCGTGACCGTGCCGTTCGTGTGCGCCTGCGGCACCTGCACACCGTGCGCGCGCGGCGACGCGCAGGTGTGTGACCGGCAGGCGCAGCCCGGTTTCACGCACTGGGGCTCGTACGCCGAACTCGTGGCGTTGCATCATGCCGACGTGAACCTCGTGGCGCTGCCGGACGACCTGTCGTTCGAGACCGCCGCCAGCCTCGGCTGCCGTTTCGCGACGTCGTTTCGCGCGGTCGTGGACCAGGGGCGCGTGCAGCCGAGCCAATGGGTGGCCGTGTTCGGCTGCGGCGGCGTGGGGCTGTCGGTCATCATGATCGCCCGCGCACTCGGGGCGCGACCGATCGCGGTGGATGTGTCGCCCGCAGCGCTCGTGCTCGCGCAGCAGGCCGGCGCGGAGCTCATGTTCGACGCGCGCGATGCGGCAACGGGCGCGCCGAGTCCCTCGCGCAGCCGCGCGGTGCGCGATGCCATCCGCGAGCACACCGGCGGCGGAGCCGACGTGTCGCTCGACGCGCTGGGCTCCGCCGGCACGGCACGCAGCGCGCTGGAAGCGCTGCGCAAGAACGGCCGCATGGTGCAGGTGGGGCTCATGGCCGGCGCCGACGCGAATCCGCCGTTTCCGCTGCACGTGCTGATCGCGCGCGAGCTCGAGGTCGTGGGCAGCCACGGCATGGCGGCGCACGCCTACCCGCGCATGCTCGACATGGTCGCCAGCGGCCGCCTCGATCCGGCGCAGCTGATCACGCGCCGGCTGACGCTCGACGAGGCGCCCGACGCGCTGGCGACGATGGCGACCGCGCCGTACCCGGGCGTCTCGATCATCGCACCGTAGGGCGGCCGGTCCTGCAGCTCAGCCGGTCAGCGCGTCTCCGCCGCGCGGAACAGGTCGTCCGCCGCCTGCAGCACCTTGCCCCGCAGTCTCGGTGGCAGGTTCGGGTTCGCCTCGAGGAATGCGCGCACCGTCTCCGCCGCCTCCGCGGACGCGTGCCCGTCGAGCGTGGCGTTGAGCCAGCGCAGCGGAAAGAAGATGTCGCCCGTGCGCTGGATCTCCTCCACCAGGTCGAGCGCGGGGCGCACCATCGCTCGCGACTCCGCGGCGCGCAGCGGGTGGTGCATGGCGCCCATCGCGTCCAGCACCCACGACTCGCGACGCCGGTTCTCCACGTCGGCGAACGACCGGAAGAGCGCTGCGCGCGCGGCCGTGTCCTCGGCGAACGCGGGCCGCACGAAGCGGAAGCGCGCGAGGCGATCGGGGTTGGTGATGCGCGCCTCCTGCTCGGTGAGGATCGCGTCGGCGTTCGATACCCCGCGCAGCGCGAGCGCTTCCGCCAGCGACACGTACTGCTGCTCCGCGAGCGGCAGGCCACGTGGTGTCTCGGCGCGGCGCCAGATCCGCTCCAGTCGCGCAACGCCGTCGGGTGACAGCGTGACGGCGGTGATCGCGCCGAAATAGGCGCCCTTGCGCCCCGGCGTGGGCGCCTCGTCCAGTGCGCGCCAGAGCGTGGCCTCGAACGTCGGCGCCACCGCGCGGCGCACCGAGTCGGACACGAAGCGCCAGTACACACCGCGTGCGAGCCCGAGCAACTGCTGCGCCACGAGTTCGTCGCGTTCGCGCCCGACGCCCTCGATCGCGGCATCGAGGAACGCGTGCGCCGCGAGCGAGTCGTCGAGCACCTCCTCGTACAGCGCCTGCCACGCGACCGCGCGATGCACCGGATCGTCGAGCGCGTGCACGCCGCGTCGCAGCGCCTCGCGGCTCGACGAGTCGAGCACGAAGCGCGCGTAGCCCACGCCATCGGCGCCGGCGAGCACGAAGTCCGGCGCAGCGCTGGCCACCGGCACGAACGCCGCGTCGTCGCGCAGCGTGACGCGCTCCACGTGCACCGTGTCGCCGAAGCCGAGCGCGAGCACGACCGGCTGGCTCCATCGCAGGCTGCGTCCGCCCCGTTCGTCATCCTGCGTGATCACCACGCCCGAGTCCGCCCAGCGCGCGGAGATGCGCGGCCGCCCCGGCTCCTCCACCCACACGCGACTCCACGCGGCGAGATCGTCGGGGGTGGCCTCATCGAGGATCGCAATGAGGTCGGGCCACGTCGCGTTGCCGAAGCGGAACCGGTCGAGGTAGGTGCGCAAGCCATCGCGCAGCGCCGTCTCGCCGATGAGCTGCTCGAGCTGCTGCATCACCACCGGTGCCTTCTGGTAGATGATCGCGCCGTACAGCGAGCCCGCATCGCGCAGGTTCTCGAGCGGCTGCCGGATGGGATTGGCCCCGGCCGTGCGGTCCACGCCGTACGCCGTGGGGTGGTGGGCCTGGAAGAAGCGCAGCGGCAGGTTGAGGTCGGGGAAGGCCGGCCCGGCGATCTTCGCCGCCATGAAGTTCGCGAACACCTCCTTCATCCACACGTCGTTGAACCAGCGCATGGTGACGAGGTCGCCGAACCACATGTGCGCCGTCTCGTGCGCGATCAGACTCGCGCGGCCGAGCTCCTGCGCGCGCGAGGCAGACGCATCGAGGAAGAGCGACTCGGCGCGGTACCAGATCGCGCCGGGGTGTTCCATGCCGCCGAACTGGAAAGCCGGCACGGCGAAGAAGGCGAACTGCCCGAACGGGTAGTCGATGGCCGTGTAGTCCTCGAGCCAGTCGAGCGCCGTGGCGTGCAGGTCGAAGATCGCGTCGCGGTTGCGCGCCACCTTCGCCGCATCGGTCTCGCGGTGGTACATGGTGAACGACCGGCCGCCGCGCTGCGCCGTCTCCACCTGCAGTTCGCCGGCCGCGAACGACACCAGATACGTGCTGATCGGCTGCGTCTCGGCGAAGCGCACGACATGACGCGCCCGGTCGCTGCTGTCGCGCGCCACGAGGGCGCCGTTGGCGAGCGCGGTCCAGTGCGACGGCACCGAGAGCGTGAGCGACACCCGCGCCTTCAGGTCGGGCTGCTCGAACACGGGCATCGCCGTGCTCGCGCGATCGGGCACGAAGAGAGCGTACAGGAAGCCATCCTGACGGTTGAGCGCGGCGTCCGTGCTGCGGAAGCGCACGGTGACCACATGCTCGCCCGCCGCAAGCGCGCGCGCGGGGATCACGACGTGATCCTCGGGCACGGTGTACGCCACGGAGTCGCCGTCGAGCTGCACGCCGAGCACATGGTCGGCCGGCGCGCGGAAGTCGAGCACGAGCGGTTCGTCCGACTCGGCGCGTGTGAAGTGCACCGACACCTCGCCGGTAACCGGCTCGGCGCGCTCTGCCGGCAGGTCGAAGCGGGCCTCGTAGCGCACGTCGCGGATCGTCGCGGCGCGCGACTCGGCGAGCGCAAGGGGCACACCGGCGGCGGGCGGCTCGGGCTCGGGCGCGGAGCAGGCCGCCAGCACGAGCGCCAGCAGGGCCGGAAGCGTGGAGTTTCGCATGGGGGCAAGATAGGGTGCCAACGCGGCCCGTCCACCGCATCTTTCCACGCGTGATTCCGTCCGCCACCGTGGTGCGCACAGCCGTCCGGCTGCTTGGCGTGGTGCCTGTCGCACCGGCGCGCCTGTTGGCCCGAGCGGCCGGCTTCGTGGCGGGCTCGCTCCCGATCGCGCGCACCGCGACGCTGCGCGAGAACCTGGCGCAGCTCGCGCCGCAGCACGACCGTCGCACGCGGGCGCGCCTCGCTCGGCGCACCTTCGCGAACCTGCTGGACGCCGCCGTGGACCTCTGGCGCCTGCCGACCATGTCGGGGGCAGCGCTCGATGCGCTCGTGACGGTGGAGGGGCGCGAGCATCTCGACGCCGCACTGGCGCTCGGCAAGGGGGTGGTCGCCGTCACGCCGCACCTGGGCCCGTACGAACTCGGGGGCGCGTGGCTCGCGCATGCGGGCTACCCGGTGCACGCCATGGTCGAGGTGCTCGACGCCCAAACCAACGCGGCCATGGCACGCTATCGCGAGGCCACGGGCATGCGGCTCATCCCACGCTCGGCCGGCATGCGGCCAGTGCTGCGCCTGCTGCGCGAGCGTCAGATCGTGCTGCTGGTGGCCGACCGGGTCGTGGGCGAGGGAGCCGAGGGGCTCGAAGTGCCCTTCGGACGCGGCCACCGGGCCATTCCCACCGGGCCCGCGGCGTTGTGCATCGCGACCGGCGCCCCGCTGCTCGTGGGGTACATCACCCGCACAGGGGGCAACCGGGCGCGCTATGTTATCCGCTTCGAGCCGGCGATCGACGTGGAGCGCACCGGCGACGCACACCACGACCGCGACCGCCTCACGCGGCTGATCGGCCAGCGGCTGTCGGCCGTGGCGCAGGCCCATCCGGATGAGTGGTTCGTCTTTCAACCCGACTGGCGGCAGCGTGAGCCTTCCTCTCGCCCCTGAGACTGCATCGCCCGCCAGCGCATCGGAACGTGCGGGCGACGAGGCGCCACCGGCGACAATCGCGACCGTGCTGCGCGCGCCGCGCTTCGCGTTCCTGGTGATCGGCCAGACAGTGTCGCAGCTTGGCGACAAGCTCCATCACATGGCGCTGATCGCGCTGGTCGGTGCCGCTGCCGCCGCGAGCGCCGGTGGCCTCGAACTTGCGAAGCTGTCGGTCGTGTTCACGGCGCCCGTGATCCTGTTCGGCCCCCTGGCCGGCGCACTCGTGGACCGCTGGGACAAGCGCGTGACCATGATCGTGTGCGATGCCCTGCGGGCGCTGCTCGTGCTCTCGATCCCCTTCCTGTTCGCCACGACCGGCGCGTTGTGGCCCGTGTACGCCGTGGCGTTCCTCGCATTCATGCTCGGCGTGTTCTTCAACGCCGCCAAGATGGCGCTCATTCCCGACCTCGTCGAACGCGCGCACCTCTTTTCCGCCAACGCCGCACTCTCGTTCATCGGTCGCTTCGCGACGGTGGTGGGCATCGTGGGCGGCGGCGTGTTCATCGGGCTGCCCTTCTGGCGACGGCTCGGCTGGACCGACTACGCCGCCGGGTTCTACCTCGACGCCGGCTCGTATGCGGTGTCCGTCGCGATGCTGCTGGCGATCGTGTTCACGAGCACCCGCAACGGCTTTCCTCCACCGACCACCGACGTCCCCGCCACGGGTCCGGAGGTGAAACGAACGCTGCGCACCCTCGTAGGCGATGTGAGCCGCACATTGCGCGCCGTGCAAGCGGATCGCACGTTGCGTTTCGTGTTCGGGTCGCTCGTGGCCCTCGGCCTCTTCGCCAGCACGGTGTACGTGGTGATGACCTACTCGGTGCAGACGGTGATGGGACTCGGCACCAAAGGCGTCGGGTACCTGGGTGGCCTGGTGGGTGCCGGCATGATCGTGGGGTCGCTGGTGGTCGGAACGATCGGCAGTGGATGGGACAAGCGCCGCACGATCCTGATCGGCAATGCCCTGATCGGGGCCCTCATGATCGTGGGTGGGGTATTCTATGCATTCGCCGTGTTCGTGCCGGTGGCCTTCTTCGGCGGTGCGCTGCTCGCGCCGGTGATGGTCTCGCAGGACACGCTGCTCCACGAGGAGGCGCCGCCGACGGCGCGTGCCCTCATCTTCTCCACCAAGGACCTGATCCTGGCGGGCGTCTTCATGCTGTCAGCGCTGACCGTGGGCGGCGCGATCCTCCTCATGGGACGCCTCGGCATCGCCTCGCCGTACCAGATCGCTCTGGCGGGGGTGGGCACGGTCATCCTGATTTCCGGCATCACCGGCGCGCTCGCCCTGCCGCCACCGTTCCGCCACGACCGCGAGCCCTGACCGGGCCTCGGCACCACCGTTGCACGACCGGACGCGATGCACGACACCACCGACGCTCGTCCGACGCACCACCCCATGCTCGACCGCAGCCCCCGACGCCGGGACAGGACTCACCTCCAGCACTCGTCGCATGCGCATCATACAGGTCTCGCCGTACAGCTGGGACGCGCTCGGAGGCGTGCAGGTGCACATTCGGCAGCTCACGCGGCACCTGCAGCGCCGCGGACACCAGGTGCTCGTGCTCGCCCCGGGAGACACGCCAGGGTTCCATGATGAGGCGCAGATCATCGGGCGCACGCTCAACATTCGCACCAACGGATCGGTGGCGCGGCTCACCTTCGCCCCGAGTGCGCTCGACGCGCTCGAGCAGGCGATGCGCGACTTCGCCCCCGACGTCGTGCATGTGCACGAACCATTCGCGCTGAGCATCGGCCTCAAGGCCGTGTGGTCGTCTCCCGCGCCGGTCGTGGGCACGTTCCACTCGTACTTCGCGCGCGACACGTGGCAGGGGCGCCTGTACACGGCCGTCGCGCCGCTGCTCCGCCCCACCTGGCAGCGCGTGGCCTCGCGCATCGCCGTGAGCCAGGCCGCGCGTCACTCGGCCAAGGGTCGGCTCGGCAAGGGCAACGTGAAGATCGTGCCGAACGGCGTGGACGTGGAGCGGTTCTCGCTCGCCACGCCCGCCACGGGGCTCCCTGAGGGACGCAAGCTGCTCTTCGTGGGCCGGCTCGAGGCGCGAAAGGGGCTGCGCTTCGCCATCGGGGCGTTCGCGCAACTCGCCGATCGCTACCCCGACCTGCAGCTGCTCGTGGTCGGCGATGGCCCGGAGCGGCACACCGTGAACACGCTGTCCCCCGCGCTGCGCGCGCGTGTGCACATGCTGGGGCGCGTCTCCGACGAACTGCTCCCCACGTTCCATCGCGCTGCGGACGTGTTCCTCGCGCCGGCCACCGGCGCCGAGTCGTTCGGCATCGTGCTGGTGGAGGCGATGGCCGCCGGGCTGCCGATCGTGGCCAGCGACATCCCGGGCTACCGCGAGGTGGCGCGGCAGGGACGCGAGGCGCTGCTCGTCGCGCCGTCGAACGCCTCGGCGCTCGCGCAGGGCATCGCGCAGCTCCTCGATCACCCCGACGAACGGGCCCGCCTCGGGGCCAACGGCCTCTGGCGCGCCCATGAGTTCGCGTGGGAGCACATCGTGGACGAACTCGAGGTGATCTACCGCTCCCTGGCCGGTGCCGGATGCGATGCCTCCGTCATGGCCACGGCCTGAGCGCGTCGCCGCGCGCTCAGCGCTGCGGCAGGGTGGCGAGCAGTCCCTGCAGTCGACGCGTCATCGCATCCCACGTCCATTCGCGGTGCACCCACGCCGCCCCCGCGCGTCCCATCGCGTCGGCCCGCGCCGGATCGAGCAGCAGCGGCGCCAGCGCATCGGCAATGGCCACCGGCGACGTCGGATCCACGACCACGCCGGTCTCGCCATCGCGCACCGCCTCGGGCGCGCCACCGGAGGCACCGGCTACCACCGCGCGCCCCACGGCCGCCCCCTGCAGGAACACCGCGCCGAGCGCCTCGATGTCGAGCCCACCGAGACGCGAACGGCACGGCATGGCGAACACGTTGCCGACGCGGAAGTAGGCGGGCAGCTCGGCGTACGGCACCGCGCCGGCGAACACCACGCGATCGGCCACGCCGGTGCGCTGCGCCAGCGCGCGCAACGCCGCGTCGTACGGACCGCTGCCCACGATCATGAGGCGCACCGCCGGCACCGCCTGCGCGAGCCGCGGCAGCGCGCGAATGAGCATATCCTGCCCCTTGCGCGCCACGAGCCGCGACACGCAGCACACCACCGGCGCATCACCGAGCGCGTGCCGTTCGCGCACGAGCACGTCACTCACGTCCGGGCGGAACGCCGCCGTGTCGATGCCCGATGGCAGCAGCGCCATGCGCCCCGGCCAGCCGAACGCCGGTTCGAGCTTGCGGCGGGCCCAGTCGCTCACGGCCGTGAGCAGCGAGGCGCTCGCCCCGATGTGTCGCAGCACGCCGGGCACGAGCGCGCCGGTGAGTTCGAGGCCGTGCGAGAAGCCGCCGTACGGGATGGCGAGCTTGCGCGCAATGGCGGGCCCCATGTGTCCGAGTGGCCACAGCGCACCGAACAGGACCACGTCGGGCCGCTGCGCGCGCAGCACGTCGTGCAGGCGACGCCGCACCGCCGGCGTGGGCAGCATCATGCCGGTGTCCAGCCGGATGACCTCCTGCGGAAA
>JAABRO010000008.1:0-18386 GCA_011390885.1 Gemmatimonas sp.
CCGTCGGGATCGAATCGGATGCGGTACATCTGGTCCGCCGATTCGGCGCCGGCGTACACCCAGTAGGTGCGCGGTGGCGTCGTCGCGGTCGCGCGCTGTGCCTCGACCGATGCCAGCGGCATCACGCCGAGTGCGAACACGAGCGCCGCAGCGCGTGCTGCCGTGCCGGTGCGCTGCTTGCGGGGGTCCAAACCGAGTGCCATGATCCGGTACTCCTCAGCGTCTGCGGGCACTCCGTGTGCGTGTCCGCGTCGTGTCGTTGCGCATGCCCCGTGCTGCGCACGCTCCCACCGCACCAACCTGCCGCGCACCTCGCGGGGGTCCTGTCATGAACATACTGCGCCCCCGCCGAGCCGCCACGCTCGCGTCCTTGTGCCGCGCGCTGCCGCTGCTCCGCCTCGCGAGCACGCTCGGCGCGAGTACCCTGCTCGCGAGTACGCTGCTCTCGAGCCCGCTCCGCGCCCAGGTCACGCCCGTCGTGGCGAAGCTCGTCGCCGAACCGGCACGCGTGACCATCCAGGCCGGCCAGGTGCAGCCGTTCACGGTCACGGCGTACGACGCCACCGGCCGTCCGATCGCCGACGCCCTGGTGCGCGTGGGCGGCCCGCGCGGCGCGCTCTTCTTCGGCGGCGGCGAGGTGCGCGCCTTCCGGGCTGGCTCGTACACGGCCACGGCCACGGCCAGCAATCCGCCGGGCACGCCGCCGGTCACGCTCGAGATCCCCGTGCTGGTCACCTGGCCCGCGCTCACCAGACTCGAGGTGTCGGCCGCGCCAGGTAGGCTCGTGGAGGGCGTGATGCTCGCGCATGCAGCCAAGGGATTCCACGCCGACGGCAGCGAGCGGCCCGGCCTCAAGGTCACCTGGAAGAGCTCCGACGAGGCCGTCGCCAGCGTGGACCGGTTCGGCAACGTGACCGCAAAGAAGCCGGGGGCGGTGACCATCACCGCCGAGGCGGAAGGGGCCAGCGCGAGCACGCGCTACGCGATCGGCCCGAACCCCGTTGCATCGATCTCGCTCGACATTCCGAACACGTCCGTTGCCACCGGCGACGTGGTACACCTCAAGGGCACGGCACGCAACGCGCGCGGTGCGCCGGTGCCCGACGCGCAGATCACCTGGAGCTACACGTACACACCGGACGACACGACCGCCGCACCGGGTGGCCCCGGCATCATCGACGACCAGCTCTTCGCGGCCAACGCGCCGGGGCTGTTCACGCTCATGGCCACGTCGGGGAACGTGGTGGCGCGCACCGTGCTCGAGGTCTCGCCGCGCGACGTGCGCCGCCGCTTCACGGTCACGAGCCGCGGGGTGATCAACACCACCGCTACCTCCGACCTGTGGCCGTGGACCGGCAAGGACGGACGCGACTACGCGCTCGTGGGCACCTGGGGCGGCGACGGCTATGGCCTCGTGTTCGACATCACCGACATGAACAACATCGTGCGCACCGACTCCATCAAGATCGACGCGCGCACGATCAACGACGTGACGGTGAGCCCCGACGGCCGCTACGGCGTACTGGCGCGCGAGGGCGCGTCCAACCGGCGCAACGGCGTCGTGATCCTCGACCTCGCCAACCCGGCGCACCCCAAGATCGCCGCGTCCTTCGAGCAGGAGCTCACCGGCGGCGTGCACAACATGTTCGCCACCAACGACTACCTGTTCGCGATCTCGGGCGGGCAGAAGTACGTGATCATCGACGTGCGCGACATCTACAACCCGAAGTACGTGAGCGAGTACCAGCACCCGAACGCGCGCATCCACGACCTCTGGGTGCACGACGGCATCGCCTACAGCGCGCAGGGTGGCGTGGGCGCGGTGGCGGTGGACGTGGGCAACGGCAAGTACGGCGGCACGATCGAGAAGCCCAAGCTCATCAACGTGTTCCGCATCAACTCGGGACACGAGATCTACCCGTACTTCCAGAAGTCCACCGGCAAGACCTACCTGTTCCTCGGCGACGAGGAGATGAACCGCGAAGGGCGCGTGTGGGAAGGCACCAACTACCGCCCCACGCTCGGCTCCGCGGGTGGCGTGGCGCAGACCTCGGGCGGGTACGTGCACATCGTGGACTTCACCGACCCCATGAACCCGAAGAAGGTGGGGCGCTACCACCTCGAGGACTACGGCGCGCACGACATCATCGTGGAGGACGACATCCTCTACCAGGCGTACTACGACGGCGGCGTGCGCATCGTGGACGTGAGCGGCGAGCTGCTGGGCAACCTGGCCGACCAGGGACGCGAGATCGCCGTCTTCAAGCCGTACGATCCGAAGGCGCTCACGGCCAACGCTCCGTTCGTGATGAACGTCATGCCGTGGAAGGGACAGATCCTCTTCACCGACTTCAACTCCGGACTGTGGGGCGCGAAGCTCGAGCCGCGCCGCCCGGTCACGCCGTGATCCCGCCCACTTCCCCATGACCACCACCCTTCGCACTCCCTGGCGCCACACGTCGCAACGCGTTGCGGCGTGCGTCCTCGCTGGCGCCTTTGTCATCGCATCGGCATGCTCGCCCGCCGCCCCCGCCGTCGAGCTTGGCGAGAACCAGTCCACCGGTGGCATGGTGGTGTCGGCCAGCGCCATTGCGTCCAAGGCCGGCAGTGATGTGCTCGCGGCCGGCGGCAATGCGGTCGATGCCGCGATCGCCACCGGGCTCGCGCTTGCCGTCACGTACCCCACCGCCGGCAACATCGGTGGCGGCGGCTTCATGGTGATCCGATTCCCCGACGGTCGCACGACCGCGCTCGACTTCCGCGAGAAGGCGCCGGCCGCCGCGACGCCGACCATGTTCCTCGATGAGAAGGGCGAATATTCGTCCACGATTCATCACAACTCGCACATCGCCGTGGGCGTGCCGGGCACGGTGGCCGGTTTTGCGCTCGCGCACGAGAAGTACGGGTCGGCCGCCTGGCGCGATCTCGTGGAGCCGTCGGTGCGGCTGGCGAGTGACGGATTCGTGATTCCCACCGGACTCGCCAACTCGCTCTCCGGTGCGTTGCGCAAGCTCGGGCGCTATCCGGCATCGGTGGCCGCCTACTACAAGAACGACAGCACGCCGTACGCCGAAGGCGACACGCTGGTGCTGGCCGACCTCGGCCGCACCCTCGAGCGCATTCGCGACAACGGACGCGACGGCTTCTACACCGGCGAGACGGCGCGCCTGATCGCCGAGGAGATGAAGAACGGAGGCGGGCTGATCACCGAAGCCGATCTGGCGGCGTATCAGGCCGCGGAGCGCGAGGCGGTGGTGGGCACCTACCGTGGCTACGACATCATTTCCATGCCGCCGCCGAGCTCGGGCGGCGTGGCCATGGTGGAGATGCTGAACATCCTCGAGGGGTTCGACGTGGCCGCCGGTGGACACAACGGCGCGCGGCATGTGCACCTCATGGCCGAGAGCATGCGTCGCGCGTTCCGCGATCGCGCGCAGCACATCGGCGATCCCGACTTCGTGACGGTGCCGGTGGAGCGGCTCACGAGCAAGGAGTATGCCGCCGAGCTGCGCGCCACGATCGACAGCACGCGCGCCACGAAGTCGGCGGTGACGGATCTCGTGGCGGACTGGGAGAGCGACGAGACCACGCACTACTCGGTGGTGGACAAGGACGGCATGGCCGTGTCCGTCACGTACACGCTCGAAGCCGGCTACGGCATGGGCGCGGTGGTGGCGGGTGCGGGCTTCCTGATGAACAACGAGATGGGCGACTTCAACGGCAAGCCCGGGCTCACCGACAGCACGGGGCTGATCGGTACGGCGGCCAATGTCGCGCGCCCCGGCAAGCGCATGCTGTCGAGCATGTCGCCGGCCATCGTCGCAAAGGACGGCAAGGTGATCGCGGTGGTGGGGAGCCCGGGTGGGCGCACGATCATCAACACGGTGCTGCAGGTGATCGTGAACCTGATCGACTTCGAGATGCCGATCCAGGCGGCGGTCGATGCCCCGCGCTTCCACCATCAGTGGCTGCCGGACCGGTTGAGCATCGAAGCGGATGGCGTGTCACCCGACGTGCTGGCCGCGATCGAGGGCATGGGCCACACCGTACGCATGGGTGGACGGCAGGGTACGGCGCATTCACTCGCGGTAGACCCGACGACCGGTGTGCGCACGGGTGCGCCGGACAAGCGGGACCGCGACGCGGGGGCGGCGGGGCACTGACGCGATTGGCGGGAGCACAGAATCATGATCGAGCGCGCGACCAGTCGCGCCGATCTGTACTCGCCGGGACTGGTGGCCTGGGATGCGCTCAGCTCAGCGCGCGCTCGGCCGCCTCGATGAGCCGCCGGTAACCGGGCGCCTGACGCTCTTCGGCGAAGGTGTACGCCCTGGCAATCGCCACGCGCGCGTCGCGCACGCCAAGGATGGCGTCGCCACGCCACGACGGATGGTCCAGCAGCTTCGCTGCCTCGATCCACACCAGCGGCACGAAGTCGAGGTAGCCGCGACGCTCGGCGATCACCATCGAACGCTCGAGTTCCCTGGCGGCGGCGGGGAGATCGCCGAGCTGCCGCAGTGCGTCGGCCATGTACGAGCAGAACTGCAGGATGCACACCCACAATCCCACCGCTTCGATGACCTCCAGCGTCGGACGCATCAGCGCCAGCGCCTCCTCGGGCTGGCCCGACGCCACCAGCGAGCCACCCAGGTACATGGCGTTCCAGAGCTGCTCGGAGGCGATGCCGTGTTCGGTCGCGATGGCCAGGCCACGCTGCGCCGCGGCGGCAGCGCGGGCCGGATCGCCCAGCACCAGGTGCAACTCGCACTCGAAGATGGTGATGAACGGCTCCGACTGCGGGTCGTTGCGGCCGCGCGCGTAGTGCTTGGCCTTCTCGAGCTGAGCCCACGCCTCGTCGATGCAGTCGATCATCCACATCGCGCGCACGGCTTCGCACAGGTTGGCGAGCACCGGATCGGGGTGCATGCCCGGCGGGAGGTTGAGCCGGCCCTGCGCCATCAGGTCGTCCACCTCCCGTGCGAGGCGGTACGACTCCTGGGGCTCGCTGCGGTGCACCACGCAACCGATGCTGCACAGCGTCATGGTCGCCTGCGCCAACAGCCGATGCTCTCCGCTGCCTGCCTGCCCCATCTGGTCGAGCAGCTGCCGGGTCTCGGCCCACGTGCCGTGCGCCACCGCGCGCAGGACGAGTGCATACAGCGCCGGCAGCAGCGCCGGCGTGTCCCCCACACTGGCGCAGAGCACGCGCGCCCGCTCCATGTTCTCGCCGGTCTCCGGTGCCTGGTATCCCTGCCGGATCAGCGAGACACTGCCCAGGACGAGTCGCAGTGGCAACTCGAGCTGGTCGCGCAGCGTGCCGGCCTCCACGAACTCGAGCTGCGAGAGCCCGCGGGCAGCCAATGCGGCGCTCTCCGCGAACGCATAGCGGCTCAGGGCGCGGCTCGCGGCGACGCCGTACCACTGCGCGGCCGCCTCGGCGTCACGCGCGGCCTCGCGCAACAGCGCGAGCTCCGCCGCCTGGTCGGCCACGCGATCCTTGGCCCGCGCCTCGATGCCATCGGCCAGCGCGCGCGCCCACGAGGCCCGACGACTCGCGGTGACCTCCTCGGCCAGCACGTTCTGGTACAGCACGTGCACGAAGCGATATCGCGTGGACACACTGCGATCGGGGTACCGCTCCTCGCCCTGCCGCCGCACGAACGCATACACTCGCTCGAGCAGCAGCAGCCGATCCTCGAGGTCGGCTTCGTCTGCCCGCAAGGCGAGCGCGAGCGCCGCGCTGTCGAACTCCGCACCCTGCACGGCGGCCACCTGCAGGAGGCGGCGGTCCGTGTCGTCGAGCTGCGCAATCTTGCGTTCGATCATCGCGCGCACGGTGCTGGGCAATCCGCCTTCGAGCGCATCGAGCGCGCCGTGCACGCGCCAACGGCCATCCGACTCGGCAATGAGGCCTTGAGCGCTCATCCATCGCAACACGTCCACCAGGAACAGGGCGTTGCCCTCCGTCCGCGCGTGCAGCCGCACGGCGAGCTCCGGGGGAAACTCGTGGCCCGAGAACGTGGCATCGAGATACTGCTCGACATCGTCGAGACGCAGCAGCGAAACGGCGATCTCGCTGAAACGGTCGTGCGCGCCAAGGTCTCGCGCGAGCTGCAGGAACGGGTGGTTGGCGACGCGCATCTCGGCGCCGCGATAGGTCGCCAGCAGCAGCAGCGGCAGCCCGTCGAGGTGGGCGCCGATGTACGCGAGCAGGTCCACCGTCGACACGTCGGCCCAGTGCATGTCGTCGAGGAAGAGCACCAGCGGCTGCGCGCTCGTGACCCGCCGCAGCAGCGCGAGCATCTCGCGCTTGAGTCGTTCCTGTGTGCCCAGCGCCACCGCTTCGCCATGCGTGCGCAAGGCGTGCCAGGCCGGCGCCACGTCGGCGATCAGTTCGGCGACGTCTCCTGCGGGATCGGCGGTGCACAGGCTGTCGAGCGCTTCGAGGAGCGGCAGGTAGGCTTCCGTTCCGGCGAGCCGCTCCGAGCACCGCCCGCGGGCCACGAGCAGCGGTCCCTGGGCATCGAGCGACGTCAGCGCCGCCTCGACGAACGTGCTCTTGCCGATCCCCGCCTCGCCGCTGATCCCGACGTAGCGCCCCGAGGCAGCTCGTACACGCTGCCACTGGGCGAGCAGGGTGGCCAGTTCGACGGCGTGCCCCACGACCACGCCTGACCGCCGCGCCCGCAGGCGGGTGGTCCACGCCGGTTGTGCGCCGGCCGCGCCGCCACGAGCGGCGCCTGCAGCACCGGCCACTGGGCTCGTGCTGGCACCACGTGGCGTGGAACCGACCTGTCGCGGGCGCGACGCACTCAGCACGTGCAGCTGTTCCGCCACCTCCTGCGCGGAGGGCCGGGCGGCTTCGTCCTTGGCGAGCATCGCCCGCACCAGCTCGTCGAGGTCGGGCGGCACGTCGTGCGACACCGTGCTGGGCGCCGCCGGCTCGCGCGTGATGATCTGCCCGATGATGCCAACCTCGGTGCCGGCCATGAACGGATGCACGCCCGTGACCAGCTCGTACAGCATCGTGCCGAGCGAGAACACGTCGCTCGGTGGGCCGATCGATTCTCCCGACGCCTGCTCCGGCGAGAGATAGCGCAGCGTGCCGATCACAAGTCCCGGCGAGGTCAGGTCCGACTCCCGCTGCCTCGTGGTCGTGCCGGCCCGCTCGGCATCGACCAGTCGCGCCAGCCCGAAGTCGAGCAGCTTCACATACCCGTCGCCACGCACCATCACGTTCTCCGGCTTCACGTCGCGATGCACGATGCCCGCCTCGTGCGCCGCCGCGAGTGCCAGCGCGCACTGCGCCAGGGCGTCGGTCAGGCGCGCCACTCCGGGCGACGCCGTTCGCCACGCGGCGAGTGATTCGCCCTGCACCAGCTCCATCGCGATGAACCAGCCGTTCGGCGCTTCGCCGACGTCGAACACCGTCACGATGTTGGGATGGCTCAGCGCCGACGCGGCGCGCGCCTCGCGACGAAACCGTTCGCGCGACGCCTCATCGACCTGATCGGCGCGCAGCAGCTTCACCGCCACGTCCCTGCCGAGGCGCGGGTCGTGCGCGCGATAGACGGTGCCCATCCCCCCCTCACCGAGGGGTTCGAGCAGGGTGAACGGTCCGAGCGTGGAGGGGGCCGACATGTCGGGCACGTTACCGTCCGGCGCGCGGTGGCGCCATGCCGAGAATGCAGTCGCCGGGAGGACGCAGGCCCGCCGCTACCCGACCGCCTCCAGCGTCCCCTGCGCCCGACTCCGCTCACATGCGAACGCCACGAGGTGGCTCTCGATGCTTTCGGCGAGCGTGCTCGTGAGCCGCGACGGATCGCGGTGCGCCACCGCCTGCACGAAGTCGGCGACCAGTCGCCAGTCGCCGCCGCCGTGGCCCGAGAGCGCGTCGTCCTCGTCCTCGGTCACGTCGCTCGTCCACGTCGTGACTTCACCGGTGCGGAAGTCGTGGGCCTCGAGCCGCCGCATGTCGCCATCGAGGTAGCCGTGTGAGCCCATGACGCGCGTGCGCCGTCCCGACATGGGCGTGAAGGCGTCCATGCTGAACGTGGCAGTAATCCCGCCGTCGTACTGCAGGTTCACCGTGTAGTGGTCGCACTGATCGTTGTCGAGGCGATACACGCAGCGGCCGTAGTCGGTGGTCTCCAGTGCGCGGAGGATGTCGTTGCCGCGTGCCGGCTCCTCCGCCGGGAGGTCGAACACGTACAGCCGCTGGCGCTGCTGGTGATAGATGCGCAGCGCCGAATAGGGACAGGTGCGCTCCACCGCGCAGCCACCGGTGCATCGCTCGGTGCTCCCTGCCGGCGCGTTGTCGGCGCGAAACCATGTGAGGTCACCGAACGCCTGCACCTGCCGCGTGGGGCGACCCACGAGCCAGCGCAGGATGTCGAGGTCATGGCTCGACTTGGCGAGGATGATGGGGCTCGCCTCGTCGCTGCGCCGCCAGTTGCCGCGCACGTACGAGTGCGCCATGTGCGCGTGCCCGATCGGCTCCATGTGCTGGATGCTCACCAGCCGACCCACGGCTCCCGCGCGGATGAGCGCGCGCATGTGCATGAAGTACGGCGCGTAGCGCAGCACGTGACACACGGCCACGATGCGGTCGCTCGCCTCGGCGGCGGCGAGCACCGCGCGGCATTCCGCTTCGGTGGGCGCGATCGGCTTCTCGAGCAGCACGTCGTAGCCGGCCGCGAGTGCGGCGAGGCACGGCGCGATGTGCAGCGGATCGGGGGTGCTCACGATCACCGCGTCGGCGAACTTCGGCTGCGCGAACACGGCTTCCCAGTCGGCGAAGCAGTGCGACTCCGGGATGGCGTGCTGCGCCGTGTACGCCGACCGCCGCGCCTCGGAGGGCTCGGCCACGCCCACCACGCGCAGGTGGTCGGGGTAGGCGAGGGCGAAGTTGCCGTACACGTGGCCGCGCGCGCCGGCGCCGAGCGTGATGGCGGAAATCGGGCGCGGCGGCCGCGCGAGCTGGCCGGCGTCGGGGAGGTACAGCTCCTGCCCGCGTTCGTTGAGCGGGGCCGCGGGGGCGGGGAAGCCGGTCAGGCTGTCGACGGACATCATCGAACCACGGTAGGACCGTGCGCGCGTGGGGGCAACTCCGGAGGCGCCCGCAGCCCCGCGGTGCCCCTCACATGGGCGCCAGCAGCCGCATGCTGGCGATCGCATCCCCCTCGAGGATGCCGTCCACCACGTCGATCCCGTCGATCACCTCGGCGAAGACGGTGTAGTCCCGTCCCAGCCGCTGGTTGTCGCGCAGGTTCACGAACCACTGCGCGTCGCCGGTGTCGTGGCCGCGCGTGCTCATGCCGACCGTGCCGCGCGCGTGGGGCACCGTGCCGAGCTCGTCGCGCAGGAACGTGTGCCACCCCACGTATTCGTTCGCGCCCGGGCTGCCCCCCTGGATCACGAAGTCGTGCTCCAGGCGGTGCCACGTGAGACCATCGTAGTACCCACGCGCAACCAGCTCCGCGATCGTCGCGCCCATGAGCGGCGCCACGTCTCCACGCAGTTGCACCACGAACGAGCCGCCGCCGCTCGCTTCGGTCATCGTCACGCGCACGCGCACGTCGGCGCCCAGCGCGAGTGAAACGGCGCGCGCGAGGGTTGCGGGCTCGAGACCACGCGCGCGCCGCACCGCGGCCTCCTCGGCCGTGTCGCGTCCAGCCGCCTTCAGCAGCGCCTGCCGCACGTCGCGTTCCGTGTCGATGCCGCGCGTCTTCCACCGCTGCTCGTACGCCGTGCCCGCGATGCGCGCGAGGTCGGCGCGCGCCGTACCCGTCAGCGCGCCCGCCGCGACGCGCACCACCTGCGGAGCCGTGTCATCGGCTACGAGCGACGCGTACAGCAGGTCGTTGGCGTGGCCGGTGATGCGACCCAGCGCCTCCACCGCCTCGACGCGCACGTTGGCGTCCGCGTCGGACACGAATCGGTGCAGCCGGGCCGTGTCACCGAGCTGGGCTGCCGCGCGCGCCACGTAGGCGCGCAGCGACGCCACCGGGTGCACGGCCAGACGCGCGACGTGCGGCCGTGCCTCGTCGGGGGCGATGCGGGCGAGCGCCACGATCGCATGCGCCGCGCCGTGCCACGACACCGCGCCAGCCGTGCGTCGCGAGGCGTCGGCCGGCAGCGCGCTCACCCACTGTCGCAGCGCCGGCAGCACCCCGGGCGTGCCCACGCACGACGCGCCGAGCAGGGCGGCGGCGCGGAAGCGCACGGGCCACGCCTCGTCACCCAGGGCGGTGGCGAGCGCCGCACAGTCGCTCCGCGGGGCCGTGAGGGCGCGCAGGCGCAGCCGCCAGGCGGGTTCGGCGTACGTGGGCGGAGCCGCCAGCGGCGACGCCGGCGCGATCGAGTCGCGCGCGGCGAACGCCGGGTCGGCCATGCGGGCGCGGGCGCGCGCCGCGACATGCCGCACGCGGGCATCGGTGTGTCGCACCCCCTCCGCCAGCGCGGCGTCGTCGACGCGGCCGGCATCTTCGGCGAGCAGGAGGCGTCCGACGAGTGCCGAGTCGGCCGCGCTGAGGGCGCGCGACTGCGCCGACGCGGCGGAGACCGCAATGGCCGAGGCACCGAGCAGCGTCAGCGTGAGGGCAAGTCCGAGTCGAACGGTGCGAAGCGTGAGCATGACGGCAGTGAAGATCGGGATCGACGAGCCCGCAGCGCGCGGCGGACGAGGATGTCAGGGAGTACCCGGTCGCAGCCGGGCACGCTCGTCGCCAATATGGGGCATGCCGCTCCCTGCGCCACTCTTCTCCGCCCGCGGACTCGCCAAGCGCTACGTCATGGGTGAGGTGACCGTCGACGCGCTGCGCGACGTCAACCTCGAGCTGTCGCAGGGCGAGTATGTGGTGATCCTTGGCCCGAGCGGGAGCGGCAAGTCCACGCTGCTCAACATCCTCGGCGGACTCGACGTGCCGACCGGGGGCGTGGTGCACTTCATGGATCACGACCTGAGTGGCACCGATGACGCGGCGCGCACGCAGTACCGGCGCGAGCACGTGGGATTCGTGTTCCAGTTCTACAACCTCATCCCGAGCCTCACCGCGCGCGAGAACGTGCAGCTCGTCACCGAGATCGCACGCGATCCGCTCGACGCGGCCGAGGCGCTGCGCCTGGTGGGTCTCGGTGAGCGGCTCGACTTCTTTCCGGCGCAGCTGTCCGGCGGCGAGCAGCAGCGCGTCGCCATCGCGCGCGCGATCGCCAAGCGCCCCGACGTGCTGCTCTGCGACGAACCCACCGGCGCGCTCGACGTGGAGACGGGCAAGTCGGTGCTGGCCGTGCTCGAGCACGTGAACCGCGCGCTCGGCACGACGGTCGTGGTGATCACGCACAACGCGTCCATCGGACGGCTGGCCGACCGCGTGCTGCGCATGCGCGATGGCCGGATCGTGGAGGACGAGCGGCACGATCATCGCGAAGCCGTGGATGAGGTGGAGTGGTGACGCCCGCCGCACGCCCCGGGAGTCCGTGGCGCCTGCTCGCCCTCAAGGCGTGGCGCGACGTCGTGCACATGCGCGGGCAGATGGTGGCGATCATCACCGTGATCGGCCTCGGTGTGGCCACGTTCGTGTCGCTGCGCGGCATGGCCGAACACCTCACGGCGTCGCAGAACGGCTACTACGCGAGCGAGCGGTTCGCGCACGCGTTCGCGCGCGTGACGGCGGCGCCCCTCGACGTCGCCGAGGCGGCGCGGCGCATTCCCGGCGTGTCGGCGGCCGAGGGGCGCGTAGTCGCCGACGTGGTCGCGCGAGTCCCCGGGCTCACCGAACCAGCCACGGTGCGGCTCGTGTCGGTGCCCGAGACCGGGCAGCCACGTCTCAACGCCCTCGTGCTGCGGTCAGGCCGCTGGCCCGATCCGGCGCAGCGCGCCGAGGTCATGGCGAGCGAGGCCTTCAGCACCGCGAACGCGCTGCGCGTGGGCGACGAACTGCAGGCGGTGCTCAACGGACGCGCCGAAACGCTGCGCATCGTCGGCATCGCGCTCTCCCCGGAGTTCATCTACGAGATCCCGGCCGGCTCGGCCGTGCTGCCGGACCACCGCCGCTTCGGGGTGCTGTGGGCGCCGTATGGTGTGCTGGCCGACGCGTTCGAGCTGCGCGGCAGCTTCAACGACCTCGCGGTGGCCTATGCGCCCGGTGCCGATGAGCGCGAGATCCTGCCCGCACTCGATCGCCTGCTCGAACCGTATGGCTCGCTGGGGGCGTACGGACGCGAGGACCAGGTCTCGCATCGCTTCGTCAGCGACGAGATCGAACAGAACCGCAAGACGGCCGTGCTCGTGCCGGCCATCTTCCTCGGCGTTGCGGCGTACCTGCTGGCGCTCACCCTCGGGCGCCTGGTGGCGCTGCAGCGCGACCAGCTCGGCGCGCTCAAGGCCTTCGGCTTCACGAACGGCGAGGTGCTCGCACACGTGCTGATGCTCGCCATGCTGCCGGCGATCGGCGGCATCGTCGCAGGCACGGCGCTTGGGGTGTGGCTGGCCGGCGTGTTCGCCGACATCTACGCCGACTTCTACCGCATCCCGCTCGCGCGCTACCGGCCGACGGCGTTCACCCTCACCGTCGGTGCGGTCGTGGCGCTGGCGTCCGCGCTCGTCGGTGCGTGGCGTGCGGCGTCACGCGCGGCGCGGCTGCAGCCGGCCGAAGCGATGCGCGCCGAACCACCGGCGCGCTTCACTCGCGGACTCATCGAGCGTTCACCGCGCGTGCAGCGCGCGCCCACCGCGGTGCGCATGATCGTGCGCGGCCTCGAGCGGCGCCCCGTGCGCACGCTTGGTGCCGTGTTCGGCATCGCGCTCGCGGTGAGCCTCGGAACGATCGGGCGCTGGTCGTTCGATGCGGTGCAGGTGCTGGCCGATCGGCAGTTCCGGGGGGCGCAGCGCGAGGATGTGCAGGTGCGCTTCCAGGAGCCGGTGCCGCTGGCGGCGCTGCAGTCGCTGCGCCATCTCCCCGACGTGTCGCTGGTGGAGCCGCTGCGCGAGATGCCGGTGCGGCTGCACGCGGGGCCGCACACGGAGCGCACGGGGGTCATCGCGATGGGCAGCGATGCGCGGCTGCGCCGCGTGCTCGATGAGGGCGGCACGCCCGCGACGCTGCCGCCGTCGGGGCTGCTGCTCAGTCAACTGCTCGCTGATCGGCTGCAGGTACGTGTCGGCGACTCGCTGCGCGTGGAACGGCTCGACGGTCTGGGCGACCTGCGCCCGCTCGTGGTGACCGGCACCGTGAACGACCTGCTCGGCACCGGCGCGTACACCACCCTGCCGGTGGTGTGGCAGGCGCTTGGCGAGGAGCCAGTGGCCACGAGTGCGCTGCTTCGCACGCACACGGGTGACTACCAGCGGCTGTACCGGGAACTCGAGGAACTGCCGGCAGTGAGCGCGGTGACGGTGCGCTCGGCCGCGCTCGCGGCCTTCGAGGGCACCATCGCGGCGAGCATCGGCATCATCAGCACCGTGTTCGTGTTCTTCGCCGGCGCAATCGCGGCGGGCATCGTGTACAACGGCGCGCGCCTGTCGCTGTCCGAGCGTGGCCGCGAGCTTGCCAGCCTGCGCGTGCTTGGCTTCACGTCGCGGGAGGCGGGACGTATCCTCCTCGGTGAGCAGGTGGCGCTCACCGTGATGGCCATGCCGATGGGTGTGGTGCTCGGCCTGCTCATGACGTGGGGGATGTCGAAGGCGATCTCGACGGACACGTTCCGCCTGCCGATGATCGTATCGTGGCCGAGCATCGCGTGGTCGGCGCTGATCGTGCTGGTGGTGTCGATGGCGTCGGCGTGGAGTGTGCAGCGACGCGTCGCGCGCCTCGACCTCGTGGGTGTCCTCAAGACGCGGGAGTGAAGCATGGCGACGGCACGTCGTCGGTGGTGGTTCGTTGGCGCGGCACTCGCGGCGCTGCTGCTGGCGTGGCTGGTCCTGCGACCGCGTGGCGTGGACGTGGACGTCGTGGCCGTCACGCGCGGTCCGCTCGAGGTGGTGATCGACGAGTCGGGGGAGACGCGCGCGGTGAATCACACGATCGTGTCGGCGACGGCCACGGGGCTGCTGCGTCCGGTGGTGCGCGACGAGGGCACCAGCGTGTCCGCGGGCGAGGTGCTGGCGGTGCTCGAGCCGGTGACGCTCGATCCGCGCTTGCGTGCCGATGCCGAGGCGCGGCGGGTTCGCGCCGAGGCGCTGCGCGCGTCCGCGTCGGCCCGACTGCGATCGGCGGACAGCGCGCTGGCCGAGGCCACGCGTGCTTCAGAGCGTACGGCATCGCTGGCGCGGTCGGGCGCCGTGTCGACGCGTGACGCCGAGAGCGCGACGATCGCGCGTGTGGCGGCGGAGGACGCGCAGCGGGTGGCCGAAGCGGGCGTGCGCGAGGCGGACGGGGAGTGGCGGGCCGCGAGGGCCGCACTGGCGGAGGGCGGCGCCACGGTGACGGTGCGCGCGCCGGTGGCAGGGCGCGTGCTCACGATGCATGAGCGCGACCGTCGGGTGGTGCCGGCGGGCACGCCGCTCGTCACCCTCGGCGATGTGAACGCGATCGAGGTGCGGCTCGAGGTGCTCTCGCGCGATGCGTTGCGCATCGCGGCCGGCCAGCCCATGCGACTCGACTTCGGCCCCGGCCTCGAGATGGAGGTGGGCGAGGTGCTGCGGGTGGAGCCCGGAGGATTCGCCAAGCTGTCGCCGCTGGGCGTGGAGGAGCGGCGCGTGCGCGTGATCGGTCGGCCGTCACGTGCCCTTCCCGGCGTGGGAGACGGCTACCGCGTACAGGCGACCGTCATCGTCTGGTCGGCGCCTGACGTCCTGCAGGTGCCCGCGTCGGCGTTCACGCGCGATGCCTCCGGCTGGGCCGTGTACGTGCTCGAGGAGGGGCGCATCCGTCGGCGAGCCGTGACGCCCGGCGAGCGTGGTGCGCAGGCGTGGCAGGTACTCGACGGCCTGGCTGAAAGGGAGCCGGTGATCCGGTTTCCTGACGCCGGCATCGTCGAGGGGCAACGGGCGCGTCCCGCCCCGTGAGCTGGCCCGAGCCCCCGCGACTTCGCCGCGGGCGATTCGCCGCCTAGCTTTCCCGGTTGCGCCGGTTCGTCTGGCGCGCTCGCCACCGTCCCCATTCGTGCGAGATCGTCCCATGCCTGTTGCCCGGCTCGCCCTCGTCGTCCTGTTCGCCGCGCCAACCGCCGCGGTCACCGCGCAGGGTGGTCACCAGCACACGCCGCCCGCCGGCGCGCCGCCCGTCGCGTCGCAACCGGCGACCAGGAACTCACCGGCCGACGTCGCCTTCATGCAGGGCATGATCGGCCATCACGCGCAGGCGCTCGTCATGACCGACCTCGTGGCGGCGCGCACCGACAACGCCGAACTGCGCAAGCTCGCGCTGCGCATCGAGGTGTCGCAGCGCGATGAGATCGCACTCATGCGCAGCTGGCTCACGCGACGAGGCGAGACCGCGCCCGATCCGCTCGCGCAAGCGGGACACGACGCGGGACACGCCGCGGGACACGCCGCGCACGCGCACATGCCCGGCATGCTCTCCGATGCACAGCTCGCCGAGCTGCGCGCGGCGACGGGGGCCGGGTTCGAGCGCCTGTTCCTGCAGTTCATGATCCAGCACCACGAGGGCGCGCTCGTGATGGTGCGCGACCTGTTCGCGTCGGAGCGCGGCGGGCAGGAGACGGAGATCTTCCAGTTCGCCTCCGACGTCGACGCCGACCAGCAGATGGAAATCGCCCGCATGCGCCGCATGCTCACTGACCGCACGCCTTGAGGAACCCCACCAGGATGTCCATGTCCGCTCGCATGACCCGCCGGTCGCTGTCGGCCGCTGCCACCCTGCTGCTCGCCGGCACGCTTGGCGCTCAGCAGAAGACTCCCATCACCGACCCCGCCGTCGATCCGCGCGTCGGGCTCAAGGCCGGCTGGCTCGACGCCGGCACCGCCGCGCGCCACATGGAGCTCGTGGCCACGCGTCCGCGCCCCGAGGGCTTCTTCGATCGCAACGCGCTCGGCAACCTGGCGCTCGCCAACAGCGACCTCGCGTTCCGCGGCAACGTGCTGTTCGTCGGCAACTTCTCGGGCGTCCAGACCTGGGATATCGCCGATCCGGCCAACCCGAC
Source organism: Gemmatimonas sp. (assembly GCA_011390885.1). GTDB lineage: Bacteria > Gemmatimonadota > Gemmatimonadetes > Gemmatimonadales > Gemmatimonadaceae > JAABRT01. The sequence continues at coordinate 16,105 of JAABRO010000008.1, forward strand.
GCTCATCCACGCGATGCCGTGCCCGGGCGGGCAGGGCGACGTGTCGGTGCACGGCCACCTGCTGTTCATGTCGGTGGAGGCCACGAACGGCCGCATCGACTGCGGTGCGCAGGGCGCGCCCGGCGCGGTGAACAAGGAGCGCTTCCGCGGCGTGCGCATCTTCGACGTGAGCGACCTCAAGGCGCCGAAGCAGGTGGGCTTCGTGCAGACGTGCCGCGGCTCGCACACGCACACGCTCGTGCCCGACCCGCGTGATGCGGGCGTGGTGTACGTGTACGTCTCGGGCACGAGCATCGTGCGCAGCAACGAGGAGCTGCCGGGGTGCAGCGGGGCCGATCCGTCGCAGGACGTCAACACGGCGCTCTTCCGCATCGAGGTGATCCGGGTGCCGATCGCGAACCCGGCCGATGCGCGCGTGGTCAACGCGCCGCGCATCTTCGCCGACGATGCCACGGGCAAGGTGGACGGCCTGTGGCCGGGCGGCACGCACGGCGCGGGCACGCAGCAGACGTCGGTCACCAACCAGTGCCACGACATCACGGTGTATCCGGAGATCGGGCTCGCTGCGGGCGCGTGCTCGGGCAACGGCATCCTGCTCGACATCCGCGACCCGGCCAACCCCAGGCGCGTGGACGAGGTGCTCGACAAGAACTTCGCCTACTGGCACTCGGCCACGTTCAACAACGACGGCACGTCGGTGCTTTTCACGGACGAATGGGGCGGCGGCACCTCGCCGCGCTGCCGCGCGACCGACCTGCCCGAGTGGGGCGCGAACGCGATCTTCACGCTCCGCGAGGGGAAGATGCGTCTTGCGGGCTACTACAAGATCCCCGCGGCGCAGACGGCCACCGAGAACTGCGTCGCCCACAACGGCTCGCTCGTGCCCGTGCCGGGGCGCGACATCAAGGTGCAGGCATGGTACCAGGGCGGCGTGTCGGTGTTCGACTTCACCGACCCCGCCAAGCCGGTGGAGATCGCCTTCTTCGACCGTGGCCCCATGAGCGACACCGACCTGCTCACGTCGGGCTACTGGAGCACCTACTGGTACAACGGCGCCATCTACGGCTCCGAGATCGGTCGTGGGCTCGACGTGCTGCGCCTGCTGCCGAGCGAGCATCTCACGCAGCACGAGCTCGACGCCGCGCGTCTCGTGCGTGAAGTGCAGGTGAACCCGCAGCTGCAGACGCGCATCGAATGGCCGGCGGAGTTCGTGGTCGCGCGTGCCTATCTCGACCAGCTGGCGCGCGGCACTTCGGTGCCGGCCGCGCGGCTCACGGCGCTGCGCATCGGCGTGGACCAGGCCGAGCGCGCCACGGGCGCGGCGCGCCGTCGTGCGCTCGAAACGCTGGCCGCGTCGGCCACGGAGCTCTCGCGCACGGCCACCGGGCGTGATGCGCTTCGGTTGACGTCGCTCGCCGAGACGCTGCGCGGGATCGCGGTCAAGCCCTGATTCGCGGCGCCGCAGGGCATGTGGAGGGGCGGGGACGCACGAGCGTCTCCGCCCCGCGTTCGTCTCGTGTGTCCATTCGGCAACAACTGGTTGGCCCGATGCCGTGCGACGCCGACGTTGCCTAGTTTTTCGGGCATGTCGACTGCTCAACTCGTTCGCGTCGGTGTGGTGGCCGTCGTGGCCGCGACCGCCGGTGCGCTGCTCGCCGCCTGCGCGACCGCGCCTGCCGCATCTGCTCCTGTCACCGCGTCAGCACGCACCGCGCCGGCGCCGCGCCGCGCCATCCTGGTCTCGTTCGACGCGCTCAACGAGCGCCGCGCGCTCGAAACGATTCCCGCCGATGCGATCCCCGCGCTGCGGTCGCTGTTCGACAACGGCGCCTGCGCCGCCTCGGCGCGCCCCGCGTTTCCGAGCGTCACGGCACCCGGGCACGCCGCCCTGTGGACCGGTACGTACGGCAACGTGAACGGCATTGCCGCCAACGGCATGCCACGCCTGCCACGCGGTGAGCACGCGCTGAGTTCGTGGGTGTCCGGCTACTTCAAGGACAACCTGCGCGCGGAACCGATCTGGATCACCGCGGCGCGCGCAGGGCTTCGCGTGACCGGGCAGCACGTGACGCAGGCGCCTGGCGCGCCGGGCTACGAGGGCGCCGATGGCGACGACGCGGCACTCGCGCGGCGCAAGGGGGACGCCGAGCAGGTGCTGGCCGGCGACGACATCCTCGTGATGAACGGCTACAACGTGATGGTGTCGCCGTCGCTCGTGCTGACCGAGCGCACGAACGCGCCGCGCCCCGCCACCGGCTGGGCGAACCTCGACCGGCTCGGCA
>JAABRO010000008.1:18396-93966 GCA_011390885.1 Gemmatimonas sp.
CCCGCCACCGGCTGGGCCAACCTCGATCGCCTCGGTCGTGGGGTGACGCCGCGCGAAGTGGCGTGGGGCGTGGGCGAGGACTCGCTGTTCGCGCTGCTGCACGGGGCGCGCGTGTACGACCGCGTGCTGCTGTCGGCCACGCGCGATGCGGCCGCCGGCACCATCGCGATCACCGCGCCCGAGGAGTCGGCGCCCGTGACGGGCGATCGTCCGCTGGCGCGTCACTTCGCCGACCCCACGTTCGTGCGAACGACGCAGGGCACCGTGGCGCTCACCGGACGTCTCTTCTCCATCAGCCCGGATGGCACGTCGTTCGAGCTGCTCATTCCGGAACTGCGCCCCATCGAGGGGAACAACGTGGAGCGCACGGACGCGTACGTACGCGCGATCGGCGGCTGGTACGGCAACGGCGCGCTCTCTGCCTATCGCGCGGGCCGGTTCGGGCCCATCATCGCGAACGGCGGCGACGGGCGCGCCGAGCAGCGCTACCTCGAGTCGCTCGAGCTGCTCACGCGCCAGTTCCTGCGCGGCGCCGAGTGGCTGTGGACCACGCGCACTCCGCAGCTGCACCTCGACTACCTGCCGCTCATCGACGAGGTGGACCACGAGTGGTTCGGCCTCGTGGACTCCACCGCGGCGCCGTACGACGCCGCCATCGCGCGCAAGCTTCAGCCGTGGCGTGTGCGCGCGTGGCAGCTCGCCGACCGGCACCTGCGCGGCCTGCAGCGGCTCGTGGAAGGGGATCCGAACGCCGCGCTCGTGGTGTCCGGCGATCACGGCATGCGCACATATTGGATGGGCTTCCGCCCGAATGTCGCGCTCAAGGACGCGGGCCTGCTCACGCTCGACGACAACGGTCGCGTGGACCTCACGCGCACGAAGGCGTGGAGCATGAACGGCTACTACGTGATGCTCAACCGCACGGCGTGGAAGGACGGCATCGTGCCGCCGTCGGAGGAGCGCGCCACGATGGACGCGGTGGAAAGCGCGCTGCTCGCCGTGCGCACACCCGAGGGTACACCCGTGGTGACGCGCACCTGGCGCAGTGACATGCCCGGCGCGGACACGCTCGGCATTGGCGGGCCGAGCGGCGGCGATGTGTACTACGACGTGGCGCGCGGTTACTACTGGAACACGGGGCTCACCGGACCGGTGATCGCGCCGCTCAACCGTCTCGCGGCCACGCACGGGTTTCCGTCGCCGAGTCCCGAGATGCATACGGTGCTGTGCGCGTGGGGCCCCGGCATCGCGCCGCGTCGCATCGGACCGGCGCGCAACGCCGATGCGCCGCTGGTCGTGGCGGACTGGCTGGGCATGCCGCATCCGCCCGATGCCACGGGGCGGTCGCCGTATGCGGAGTTGATCGGCCGCCGGTAGTTCATCCTACCGACAACTGACGACCGTTTACCGTGGCCGAGTACCGTCTCAGTGCGGTCCTCGGCAACAGTAGACGGTACACGGTAAACGGTGGTGGTCGTCCGCAGCGCGGTCCTCGGCAACAGCAAACGGTGAACGGTCAACAGCGATAGTCAGCCCTTGGGCTTGTGCATCGCGGCCCGGAGCTCGAGGTCCGGCAGCACCTTGCGCAGCACGCCGTCCACGAGCGTGAGCCGCGCCATTGGCGACCGTGACTCCAGCAGCGCCTGGCGCTGCGCGAGGTCGAAGTCCACCATGCCCGCGATGGCAAACGCGATCTGCGCGGGATCATCGGGGAGCGACGGCGGCGGATCGTCGTCGTCGTTGAGCGTGTGCACGGCGCGCACCACACGGCGAAAGTTCGACACCACGTCGTCGGAGGCCACGGCGACCGCCACGGGGGAATCGCCGGCCTCATCCTCGAACGTGGTCACCTCGGCCACGTGGTACGGCGCCGCGTCGGCCACGAAGCGGTCGAGCGTGAAGCGCTCACGCCCGTCCACGAGGATGTTCGCGCGCCCGTCGTCGAGCATCTCCACGTCGCGCACCTCGGCAATGCACCCCACGCGGCCTGCGGGGAGCGCGCGCTCGTCCACGCCGGGGATCGCACAGATGATGCCGAAGCGTCCGTCGTCTTCGCGCACGTCCTTGAGCAGCTGGCGGTAGCGCGGTTCGAACAGGTGCAGCGGCGCCGTGGTGCCCGGGTAGAGCACCATGCCGAGGGGGAACATCGGGAGCAGACGCGTAGGCACGGGGATCGGCGTGAGGGGACTCGACAGCACTGCTCACTCAAACCTCGCGAGCCGCACGGCGTTCCGTCCAGTCACTCGTGCCGGATCGCGTCGATGGGGTCGAGGCGGGCCGCCCGCCGGGCCGGATAGGTGCCGAACGCGAGTCCCACGAGCGCCGCGCTCGCGACCGCCACCAGGATCGTGCTCCACGACACGCTCGCGTAAATGCTCATGCCCGGCAGCTTCGCGCGCATGAGCGCCGTGATGCTGAACGCCGCGGTGAGTCCGAGCGCCACGCCCACCGCGCTGCCGAACGACGCAATGGCCACCGACTCGGCCAGGAACTGCGAGCGCACGTCAGCGCCGCGCGCACCCACCGCCTTGCGGATGCCGATCTCGCGCGTGCGCTCGGTGACCGAGGCGAGCATCACGTTCATGATGCCGATGCCGCCCACGAGCAGCGAGATGCCCGTGATCGCGCCCATGAACAGCTTGAACAGCAGGATCCCCTGCGTCGCCTGCTCGAGCCGCGCCTCGTTCGAGCGCAGGCGCGTGGTGCCCTCCCCGAAGCGCGCGTCGGCCCAGCGCGACACGGCCGCGCGCACGGAGTCGGCTTCCTCGACGCGCTCGATCTTGCCGGTGAGCATCACGGCCCGCGGCCGACCGGTGGGTGGCATCGCACGCGTGGCCATGGGCAGCCCCACCCACGCGCTCTCCATGGGGGAGGAGTCGGCGGTCACGCCGCGCACCAGGAACGTCGCATCGCCGATCACGATGGGGCGGCCGACCATGGCGTCCGGGCCCGGCAGCGAATCGGCGCTCGCGAAGCGCGCCGCCAGCCCGCCGGAGATCACGGCCGAGGGCGCGAGCGTGTCATTCACGGCCGCCTCGTCGAGCGCAGTGCCGGCCCGCAGTTCCACGGGCGTGAGCGTGAACCAGCGTTCCGTCACGCCGCTCACCGCCACCATGCGCCGCACGCGCCCCGCCGAGTCGCGTGCTTCGCCGCGCGCCATCACCTCGGCGGTGATGCCGGTGAGCCCCGCGAGCGTACCCGCGGCGCGTGCGTCGGCCACGCTGAACACCGGGAAGGTGTCGCGCGGAAACTGCTGCCCGTCCACCGTTTCGGTGGTTTCCGGCTCGAGCGTGAAGAAGAGCACGCTCGTGGTGGTGGCGAGCTGTTCGCGCATGGTGCGCTCCATGCCGTCACCCACCGAGAGCACGGCCACCAGCGATCCCACGCCGATGATCACGCCGAGGGTGGAGAGCACGGTGCGCAGCGGATTGGCGCGCAGCGCGTCGAGGCCGACGCGCAGGTTCTGGTGCAGGGTGGAGGCGGGCATGCGGACACCTACGGGCGTGCGCGTGTCCCGGTGTCAGTCTGCGTCGGGCGCCGGCGTGTTTCGTTCGGGCGCGCCCTTCGGCGCCTTCTTCGCGGGTCGCGCGATGTACAGCGTGTGCAGCGGCCCCGAGGTGACATGGGCGCGCGACTTCTCGGCCTCCACCGTGAGTCCCACGTGCCGCAGCGTGCGCGCAAAGCGCGGGTCGTCGCCCACCGACCAGTACACGATCGTGCCCCCGTCGCGCAGCGCCGCCACCGTGGTGACCACGCCCTTCGCCGTGTAGAGGCGCGTGTTCTCCGTCATGAGCATGCCGTCGGGGCCGTTGTCGGTGTCGAGCATGATCGCATCGAACGCGCCGGCGTTGGCCTGCAGCACGTTCACCACGTCGTCCTGCACCACGCGCACGCGCGGGTCGCGCATGGCCTCGGCCGAGAGGTCGTACTCCGGGTTGGCGTTCCACGCGATCACCTCGGCAAGGAACTCTGCGACCACCACCTCGGCGTCAGCCGGCAGCACGCGCAGCGCGGCCCGCAGGGTGAAGCCGAGCCCGAGCCCGCCAATGAGCACGCGGGCGCCGGCAGTCTGTCGCAGCGGCTCGCAGGCGAGCTCGGCCAGGCGATCTTCCGAGTGGTGCCGGCGCGTGGACATGAGCTCCACGCCGTCGGCCCGGATCAGGTAGGCGCCGTCGTGCCGGTAGAGCGCGAGCACGCTGCCGTCGGGGGTGCGGGCCTCGCCGAGCCGTTCGTAGGGCTTCATGCGAGGCGCGCCGGGCGGATGGTTGGGCAGGCAAGGGGCATGGCGCACGATAGTCGTTCGTCGCGCGGTTCGCATCGACACGGTAACGGCCGCGGGGGCCCGCTCCCGTTCCGATCCCGGAGGACGGTATGCTTTAACATGATCGCTCCTGCAACCCCCGTAGCCCGCGCGTACGATCGCTGGGCCGCCACCTACGACACGGCTCCCAATCGCACGCGCGACCTCGACGCCGAGATCCTGCGTGCGCACGGGCCGGAGCTGCGCGGCCACGTCGTGCTCGAGCTGGGGGGCGGCACCGGCAAGAACACCACCTGGCTCGCCTCGCGTGCGTCGCGGCTGATCTCGCTCGACCTCTCCCCCGAGATGCAGGCGCTGGCGCAGGCGCGCGTTGCCGAGCTCGGCCTGCCCGAGGATCGCGTTTCCTTCCTGCTGCACGACCTGCGCGAGCGCTGGCCGCTCGAGGACGAGTCGGTGGAGATGGTCGTGGGCAACCTCGTGCTCGAGCACGTCGAGGAACTCGCGCCGGTGTTCCGCGAGGCGGCCCGGGTGCTCAAGCCCGGCGGCACACTCTGGGTCTCGGAGTTGCACCCCGAGCGTCAGCGCCGCGGCGCGCAGGCGCACTTCGCCGACGCGATCACCGGCGAGGTGGTGCGCGTGCCCGCGTTCCGGCACACGGTGAGCGAGTACGTGAACGCGGCCATCGCCGCCGGGCTGCGCGTGCGCCGGCTCGGCGAGTGGATCGAGGACGGCGCCGAGCCCGACGCGCCACCTCGGCTGTTCACCATGCGCGCCAAGCGCTGAGCGGAGCCACGCGGCCGGGTTCGACGGCGCGGGTGATTGCGTAGCTTGCAGCAGGACGGCCACGCGACCCCTCGACCCGAGGCACCCGGTGGGCAGGACCCGATACGACAGGGATGATGGCGCATCGTCGACGCGGCTTCGTCCCGCGTCGGCCCTTCGTGCCGTGCTCCGCGAGGGATACGGCGTGGCGGATTTCCGCCACGATCTGGGGGCTGGCCTCGTGGTGGGGATCGTGGCGCTGCCACTGGCGATGGCGCTCGGGATCGGGGTGGGCGTGGCGCCCCAGCACGGCCTCTACACGGCCATCGTGGCGGGCTTCGCGGTGGCCGCGCTCGGCGGGTCGCGCCTGCAGGTCACCGGCCCCACGGCCGCGTTCATCGTGATCCTCGCCCCCATTCACCAGCAGTTCGGCATGCGCGGGCTGCTGCTCGCCGGCATGCTCGCCGGCCTCATGCTGATCGGCATGGGGATCGCGCGGCTGGGGCGGCTGATCGAGTTCATTCCGCACCCCGTCACGACGGGATTCACGGCGGGCATCGGCACGGTCATCGCCGTGCTGCAGCTCAAGGACGTGTTCGGGCTCACGCTGGCCAGCCAGCCGGTGCACTTCCACGAGCGCGTGCTCGCCCTGGTCGAGGCGCGCGGCACGGTGAACGGCTGGGAGGTGCTCATCGCGGCGCTCACGCTGACCCTGCTGCTCGTCCTGCCGAAGGTCACGCGTCGCGTGCCGGCGCCGCTGCTCGCCCTGCCGGCCGCGGCGCTCGCGGCGTGGGCGCTGACCCACTTCGTGAGCGGCGTCGAGATCGCCACGATCGCCAGTCGCTTCGAGACCCTGGTGGGCGGGCGCCCGGTGCAGGGCATCCCGTCACTGCCGCCCCAGCTGCTCTTCCCCTGGAGCGCGCCGGGCGTGGCGGCGAGTGGTGCCGAAGCGCCGCTCGACTTCGCACTCATTCGCGCCCTGCTGCCCAGCGCGTTCGCGATCGCGATGCTCGGCGCCATCGAATCCCTGTTGTCCGCCGTGGTGGCCGACGGCATGGCCAACACGCGACACGACCCGGACGCCGAGCTGCTGGCGCTCGGCATCGGCAACGTGGTCACGCCGTTCTTCGGTGGCATTCCGGCCACGGGGGCGATCGCGCGCACGGCCACGAACGTGCGCTCCGGGGCCCGCTCCCCGATCGCTGCCATGCTCCACGCCATCGTGATCCTCGTGGCCGTGCTGGCGCTCGCGCCCGCGCTCGGCTACCTGCCCATGTCCGCGCTGGCCGCGCTGCTGCTGCTGGTCGCGTGGAACATGTCGGAGGCCAAGCACTTCCTGCACATCGTGCGCGTGGCGCCGCGCAGTGACGTGCTCGTGCTGCTCGCCTGCTTCGGGCTCACCGTGGCGTTCGACATGGTCGTGGGCGTGTCGGTGGGTCTCGTGCTCGCGTCGTTCCTCTTCATGCGTCGCATGGCCGAGGTCACGCAGGCCACGCTGGTGTCGGGGACGCATCCCGCACTGCCGGAGAACGTGCCAGCCGGGGTGGTGCTGTACGAGATCAGCGGTCCGCTCTTCTTCGGTGCGGCGCAGAAGGCGCTGGCCACCTTCGACATCGTACGAGGCCGCGCGCGTGCGGTGATCCTGCTCCTGGAGGAGGTGCATGCGATGGACGCCACCGGGCTCGTGGCGCTGGAATCGGCGCTGCAGCCGTTGCGGGGCACGAACACCCTCGTGGTGCTCACCGGTGTGCGCGAGCAGCCGCGGCGCCTCATGGAGCGCGCGCAACTCGCGGACGGGGCCAGCGTGGTGCTGGTGCAGGACGTCGCCGAGGCAGTGGCGCGCGCCTCGGCGCATGTCGCTGCCGAGCGCGGTGAGGAGTCCCCGCCGATCGGGCGCGCCGTGTGAGGCGGAGCGCAGGTCGACCGGTGGCAGCTTGACTTTGAACGCGCGTTCAAACTAGCCTTCGGGGCAGGCCGAACACGCGGCCGGCTGTCCCTCTCGCCCCCGCATGTCGGTCCGCAAGACTCCCGAATCCCCTCGACGCGACGAGATCCTGCGCGCCGCCTACCGGGTCGCCGCGCGCGACCGGCTGGGCGGACTCACGGTGCGCACCGTGGCGACCGAGGCCGGGGTGAGCGCCGGCCTGCTGCTCTACCACTTCGAGTCCAAGGACGGCCTGCTGGTCGACCTGCTCGACTGGATGCTGGCCCACACCATCGTGGCCGGCGAGATGCACCGGCAGCCGCCCGCCGGCGTGCCCGCCGAGCGCTGGCTGCTCACGCTCGTGGAGCGCGACCTGCGCCACCTGCTCGCCCAGCGCGAGCGCATCGAGCTCTTCTACGACTACTGGGTGCTTGGCACCCGGCACCCCGTGGTGCGCCGGCTCATTCGCCGGGCACTGCATCGCTACCGCGAGAGTTTTCGACCGGCGGCCGCGGCCATCATCGCGTCCGCGCCGGGCCGCTACGCGCACCTCTCGGCCGACGACCTCGCGGGCGTCTGCGCCGCGTTCATCGAAGGGTGCGCCACGCAGACCATTCTCGATCCCGATCGTTTCGACGCCGTGCGCGCCATGGCGACCCTCGACGCCCTCGTCCTCGATGCCGGGCGAGGGGTCCGCATCACCCGTTCCTGAACCATCCGGAGTCCCGTTGGCCACGCTGTCCCGTCCCGAGTCCGATCCGCGCGACCTCTCGCAGGCGCACCACCACGACCACGATGACACCGTCTATCCCGGCAAGGCGCTGTTCATCGGCATTCACCTCGCCTGCTTCGCGGCCATCTGGACCGGGGTGACGAGCACGTCGATCATCCTCGCGATCACGCTGTACGTGGCGCGCATGTTCGGCGTCACCGCGGGCTACCATCGTTACTTCTCGCACCGCTCGTTCAAGACGAGCCGCGTGATGCAGTTCCTGCTCGCCATGCTGGCGCAGTCGAGCGCGCAGAAGGGCGCGCTCTGGTGGGCAGGGCATCACCGGCACCACCATCGCCACAGCGACACCGAGCACGACGTGCACTCGCCGCGCCACTCGGGCTTCGTGCACGCGCACCTCGGCTGGATCTTCGCGAAGCAGTGGGACAAGACCGACTACGAGGCGGTGCCCGACCTCGCCGCGTATCCGGAGCTCGTGTTCCTGAACAAGTACGAGCACATCCCCACCGTGCTGCTCATCGCGCTGTGCGCGCTGATCGACGGCTGGACCGGCCTCATCGTGGGCTTCTGCTGGAGCACGGTGGCCACGTGGCACGGCACGTTCATGATCAACTCGCTCGCGCACGTGCACGGCAACCAGCGTTACGTGACGGGTGACGATTCGCGCAACAACTGGTGGCTGGCCATCATCACGCTGGGCGAAGGGTGGCACAACAACCACCACGCCTATCAGCGCAGCACGCGCCAGGGCTTCCGCTGGTACGAGATCGACCCCACGTACTACGCGCTCAAGGCCATGAGCTGGGTGGGGCTCGTGTGGGACCTCGGCGCGCCGCCGCCGGAGGTGGTGCGCAACGAGCGTCCGGTGGGCAAGGCGGTGCTCGAGAAGGTCGCGCGCCAGCTCGCCGAGACCTTCAATGTTGACCAGCTCGTGGCCGACGCGCGCCGCGCGCAGTCGAACGCGCAGCAGCAGTTCGCCGACATGAAGCACCAGGCGGAAGACCGGATCGCCGAGATGAAGCATCAGGCGGAGGACCGCTTCGCCGAGGCGAAGCACCAGGCGGAGGACCGCATCGCGGCCATGCGCGCGCAGGTGCACGACGCCATGGCGGGGGTGCACTGGCCCAACTTCCCCACGCGCGACGAGCTGCGCGCCAAGGCGCAGGCCATGCTGCCGGCGAGCCCGTCGCTCGATGCGATCGCGGCGCGTGCGCACGAGCTACTGGCGGAGCGGGTGGCGCAGCGGCTGGCGGTGACGGCGTAAAGGCGCCTCGCGTGCGCATCCCGCTGCCCTCGACAGCGGCGCGGCGCGTCAGATCTTCCGGATCGGCCCCGGGTAGCCGGCCACGACCGCGTCGGCGGTAACGAGTGTGATGCCTTCGCACTGTGCCTGTGCCACGAGCAGCCGGTCGAACGGGTCGCGATGCAGGTCGGGGAGCCCCTCGACCTGCACGGCGTGCTCGCTGGTCACCGCGAGCTCGCGGTACCCATTCTCGAGCAGGCCGCGGCGCAGCACTCTCGGTTCGACCTGAAAGTCCGCTCGGCCAAGCTGCGCCTTGATCGTCACTTCCCAGAGACTCGCGGCGCTGAACCAGAGCTCGTGCCGCGCATCGTTCAGCAGGCGACGCGCGGCGGCACTGAGTCGCCGCGGCTCGCCGGCCGCCCACAGCAGCAGCTGCGTGTCGAGGAGCAGCTTCACGGCGTGCGCCGCTTGCGTCTGGTGCGGCGCGGCCGATCCGTCTCGGGTGCGTGTGCGTCGTCTCCGGACGCGCCCGTCGCGGCTTCGCCGGTGAACATGGCGGCGATCGACTCGGCACCCATCCGGTCGAAGTCCTCGGGGACGCGGATCTCGCCCTCCAGGAAACCGAGGCGCTGCGGTGCGACCGGCGTCTCGATGGCCGTGACGCGCACCATCGGCTTGCCCGCCTTGGCGATCACGAACGGCTCCCCTTGGGCGGCCCGGTCGACGAGGCGGGACAGGTGCGTCTTGGCTTCGTGGATGTTCACGATGGTCATTCCCCAACTTAGTCGGACCAATCAGACTTAGTCCAGTAGATTGACCGGACTGGCGGATCAGCGGGCGGCTGGTGGCTGCGGACCTACGGCTCCCCGAGTGCGTCCAGGAAGATCGGGGCGAGCTCGACGGTGAGCATTGTCGCAGCGTCGGCGGGCTGCCAGGTGATGGTCTCGGTGTGAATGCTTGGCCGGTCTGCATTGGGCAACCAGCACTCGACGAGGCGCGCATCGAGGTCCACGATCCAGTACGTGACGTCGGCGCGCTGGTAGCGCGGCCGCTTCACCACCCGGTCGTAGCGCGCGGTGCTCGGCGAGAGCACCTCCACGAACAGCAGCGGATGCCCGATCTCGGCCTGTGTGCGCGGGCGACGCCCGTCCACCAGCGGCAGCACATACACATCGGGCTGCACGAGCGTGTACGCGTCGAGTTCGAGGTCGCCGGGTGAGACGAACACCGCGCCGAGGAGATGCGGGCGGACGAAGTCCTCGAGCACGCGCCAGAGCAGCGTGACCGCGGACTGATGCGTGAGCCGAGGACTCGGGCTCACGAGCAGCTCCCCGTCCACGCACTCGAAGCGCTTTCCGGGTTCGTCGGGAAGTTCGCGGACCTCGGCGGCGGTCCAGCGGCGGGCGACGACGGCAGGCATGGCCATATGCTGCAGGCAAAAGAGGTGGGAGCGCAAGGCATGCACCACGCTATGCGAGTCACGGTCGTCGGCCATCACCATTATCCTGCGCAACGAACCGCGTCACCGCGGCACGCGCCGTGCGGTGCCGACGGGCCTCAGCGCTTCGCGGCTACACGTTTCGGCTGGCCCAACCGATGCGCTGGGCGATGCCGATCGCGACACCGGCGCTCATCACCCACGCCAGCGTGACGTACTGCGCCGGCCACAGCAGGAAGAGCGCGAAGAACACCACCGTCTCCGTGCCGGCCACGAGCCCGCGCGGCATCGTCACGCTCGTCAGTTCGCCACGCGCCGCCGCGCCCGTGCCGCGCTTCTCGAGCACGGCAGCCAGGTACATCCAGCTCGCGGCGTTCACGAACCAGCTCATGAGCAGCACCGTCGATGCGAGCCACACGGCGCGCGTGTCGAGCGCGAGCGCGATGGCGATCGGCATGGCGCCGTACACCGCGAAGTCGCACACGATGTCGAGGTAGCCGCCGAACTCGCTCTGGCGGCCCGTCTGGCGCGCGAGCACGCCGTCCACGCCGTCGAGCAGTCGGTTGGCGAGCCACAGCGCGAGCGCCAGCGTCCACGCGGCGCGTGACGCGGCCACCGCCGCACCCATGCCGATCACGAGCGCGAGCAGCGTGAGCGCGATCGGGCTGAACACGCGCCCGAGCAGCAGCGCGAGCGGCGCGAGCCATCGCTCCTTGTGCAGGCGGAACCATTCGTCGAACACGCGGCGCCCTCAGCCGGGGAAGAGCACGAGGCCACGTGGATCGATCTCCACGAGTACGGCGTCACCGATCGCCGGTGGCTGCATGGCGTCGATGAGTGCCTGCACCCGCTGGTCGCCGACCTGCACCGTCGCGCTGCTGCCACGCGGACGTGGCGTGATGGAGACGACGTGACCGGTGCCGGGGCCGGCATTCGCGTCTGCGCACCGGCAGCGGATCGCGTCGTCGCGCACGCCCACGATCACGCCCGCACCGACCGAGCTGCCGGCGGAACGCAGTGCCTCGGTGGGCACGGTCAGACGGCCGAGCGGTGTGTCGATCGAATCGGGCGTGGCCACCACTCCGCGGAACTCCTGATGCGTGCCGAGAAAGCGCATGACGTCCGGCGACGCCGGGCGCGCGAACAGCTCTGCCGGCGTCGCGACCTGCGCGATCTGCCGCCCGAGCAGCACCGCGATGCGATCTCCGAGCGCGGTGGCGTCATCCAGGTCGTGCGTGACCAGGACCACGGCGGCGCCGCTCTCGGCGTGCGCCTCGCGAATCGCCTCCCGCACATCGGCACGCAGCACGGGATCGAGCGCGGCGAGCGGTTCGTCGAGCAGCAGCAGCTGTGGTTTGGCGGCGAGGGCGCGCGCGAGGGCCACGCGGTGACGCTGCCCACCACTGAGCGCACTCGGCAGTCGATCGGCGAGCGCACCCAGCCCGAGCCGTTCAAGCAACGGCGCGACCATGCGCGCACGCTCGGCGCGCGGCATGCCCCGCACGGTGAGCGGAAAGGCCACGTTCTCGCGCACCCGCAGGTGCGGGAAGAGCACCGGCACCTGGTGCAGATACACCGCATTGCGTTGCTCCGGCGGCAGCGCGCTGACCTCGCGCGCGCCGATCAGGATGCGCCCCGCACGCACGGGCGCGAGACCGGCGATCGCGCGGAGCAGCGTGGTCTTGCCCTCGCCGGACGGGCCGAGCAGCACGACGCGTTCACCGGCGGCAACGCGCAGCGACACGCCGGTGAGGCCGGTGGACTCGCCGAACGGAACCGTCAGGTCGTGCAGCTGGAGCGCGTCGGTCACGTCGTGCATTGTCGCGCGTGGCGTGTCGGGCGGGAAGGGCGTCATTGCCACTGCTCCACCCGGTCAGGCCGGCAGCGCATCGGTGCGCCGCGCGCCGAACCGCAGCGCCGAGAGCGCCAGCATGGCGGGCACCACGAGCAGCAGCGCGCCCACGGCCGCGTCGCGGTCCTGGCCGGCGCGCACGAGCGCGAGCACCTCGATGGGAAGCGCCCGCACGGCGCCCCCGCCGATGAGCAGCGTGAGCGCCACCTGCGCCCACGAGATCAGGAAGCAGATCGCGAGCGCTTCCACGATCACCCCGCGCACCGACGGCAGGAGCACGTGCCACCACACCTGCAGCCCCGACGCGCCCAGCGAGCGGGCCGCCTCCTCGTCGTCGCGCCCCCGCGCGCCGAACACGCCCATGAAGAGCAGCGCGGCGTAGCCGATGGCCGGCACGCAGTGCGCGAGCCACACGCCCACCGCGGAGCCGGCGACGCCGAGCTGCAGCGTGGCGACCTGCAGCCCGGCGCCGAGCGCGATCGGAGGCGCGGCCACCGGCAGGAAGACGAGTGCGGCGGCCACGTGACGCCACGGCGCGCGCAACGTGGCGAGCGAGCGCCCGATCGGCAGGGCGGCCAGCACCGAGGCCAACGCGGTGGCCATCGCAAGCAGAGCGCTCGTGAGCGCCGAGCGACCGAGCGCGCCGCTGGCGACGGTGCGCCACCCCGCGGCAGTGTAGTCGTCGGGGAGCAGCAGGGGCCAGCGCCAGCTGGTGGCAAGGGACTGCAGCACGAGCACGGCCAGCGGCAGCAGCGTGGAGAGCGTGAGCGCTACCAAGGCGGCCCATGTCCATGCCGGTCGCGCGCGTCGCGGCGGGATGTTGGCCCTCATGCGCGCGACACCGTGGTCGCGCTCCACCGCGCACGGGCCCACTCGTGCGCGGCCACGGCCACGCCAGCGAGTGCGAGCGTGACGAGGGCCAGCACGTACGCATCGCCACGCCGCGCCAGCGCGGGATCGGCAAAGCGCTCCATGGTGAGCACGGCGAGCGGGGCCGGATCGACCGGGGCGAGCAGCACGGCCGTTTCGTAGCTGCCCAGCGCGAACACGAACACGGCGATCACGGCAGGCAGCATGCCGCGCCAGAGCAGCGGCCACATCACGCGACGGCGCACGTAACGAGGCGCCGCACCGAGCGTTCGCGCGGTTTCGTCGAGGGCCGGATCGATGTCCTGCCGCAGCGCGATGGCCACGACGGCCAGGAACGGCAGCTCCTTCCACGCCAGCGCCACGATGAGGCCGACGCCGGCGCCGTCGTACACGAGGGGCGGCATGTCGGCAGGAGCATCGAGCAGGCCGGCGGCGAAGAGCAGGCGGGCCAGCAGGCCGCTCTGCGCCAGCACGAGAAGCGCCGTGGCGGCGGCCACCAGGTGCGGCACCGGCAGCGGCAGCGTGGCGAGTGCGCGCGCGCTGCGATCGAGGCGCGTGTTCGAGGCGAAGCCCATGGCCACGAGCGCGGCGCCGGCCGTGGCCAGGGCCGTGGCGGCCGCCGCGACATACAGCGTCCAGCCAAGCGCGCGCCAGGTGCTCCGCGCGCCGAGCACGGTGGCGAACCGGTCGAGGCTCGCGGTGTCGCTCGATCCTGCACCGAGCACACCGAGGGCGGCGAGCAGTGCGTACGCCACGCCGAGCAGCACCGGCAGGGCCACCAGCGCGGCGAGCAGCAGCGGGCCCAGCGGCGACTCGCGCAGGCGGTCAGGGCGCGCGCTCACCGCACACCGTCACGCAGATGGTCAGGGCGCGCCGTCACCACGTACCCAGGCGCGCCAGTCGGCCTGCAGCCGCTCGTGGTAACGCGGCGACACCTCGGGGCGGGCGTAGCGGGCCAGCGTGTCGCGCGGAATCGCGCGCGGATCGTCGGCCAGGGCGGCGAACTGCGCGCGCCACGGCTCGGGCACACGCGTCACGTCGAGCACCGTGCCGTCGGCCCACACCTCGGGCTTGAGCTTCTCGAGCTGTGCTTCCGGGGAGAGCAGCAGGTCGGCCACGACCATCGCGCCGGCAGGATTGGGCGCGTTGAACGGAATGCCCACGTAGTGCGTGTTGGCGATCGTGCCGTCGCGCAGCACGAAGGCGCGCGCGGTCGGCGGCAGCACGCCCTGCCGGATCTTGTTCACCACGTCGTGCTGGTTGTTGGACATGGAGAGGTCGATCTCGCCATTGGCGAACAGCCGATGCATCGCGGCCACATCGGGTGGGTACGTGGCACCACCACGCCAGAAGGCGCCGCGCAGCGAGTCGAGCCATCCGAACACCGCGGTGCGGCCCCGTGCGTACCGCTCGTCGCCGAAACCGCCCGCGAACGCCTCCACACCACCGCCCTTCGCGTACATGAGCATCTTCAGGAACGTCACGCCGCTGAACGCCTGGTCGTGCGTGAAGCGCCCCGGATGTGCGCGGATCCACGCGGCCAGCTCGTCGAACGTGCGTGGCGGTTCCGGCATGCGTACGCTGTCGTGAATGAGCGCGAACTGCACCGTGCCCCACGGGCTCTCGAAGCCGGCCGGGTCCTGTTCGAAGTCGCGCGAGATGATCGGGGACGCGCTGTCCACGTACGCCGAGCTCGGCAGCACGCCCGACCACGGCCCCGCCAGCAGCGACTCGGCGCGCAGCTGCGCGAACGTTTCGCCGTTGATCCACACGAGGCTCGCCGTACCGCGCCCGCGTCCCGCCTCGCGCTCCAGCACGAGCTGGTTCACGAGCTCCGCACCCTGGCCCTCGACAGCTTCGAGCGTGATGTCGTATCGCTCACGCAACCGTGGCGCCACCCAGCCGTCCACGAACGCATTGATCGCCGGGTCGCCGCGCCACTTGCGCCAGGTCACGGTGGTGCCGCGCGCGCGAGCGACGAGGCTGTCCCACGGCAGCGCAGCGAGTTCGGCGACCTCGGCATTCGCGTCGGAACCCGGTGATGGGTGCGACGCGTCGCGCCCGCACGCCGCGAGCAGCGACGCGGCGACCAGCGACACGGCGACCGCCGCGATGGTCCGCTTCAGAACAGCCACCGCGACGAGAACTGGAGCTGCCGCGGCGGCGCCACCGCCGACGTCACGATCGGATCGCCGGGGCGCCCCACCTGCGTGCGCGCCCCACCGCCCGGCAGGCCGTTCGCGTAGCCGCTCACGGTGGTGCTGTTGAGCAGGTTGAACGCATCGACGCGGAGCTCGACCGCCTGCGAGCGCAGGTGCAGTTCGTACGACACGCTCGCGCTCGTGAACAGCGCGCTCGGCAGCCGTTCGCCGTTGCGCGGCACGCCGAAGAAGCGATCCTGGTTGCCCAGGAAGCCGTTGCCGAACGTGTCGCCCGAGCCGTCGAGGTCGCGGAAGAACGCCACGCGGTTGATCGGCTGTCCCGTCTGCCAGTCCACGATCCCCGACAGCGCCAGCCGCCGCACCCCGCGCCACGTGGCGCGCGCCGCCACGCGGTGGCGACGGTCGTTCACCGCATCCGCCCACTCGGCGTCGAAATCGTTGCCCTGCGTGGCGTTGAAGTTGATGTCCTCGGTGTTGTTGCGGGCCCGTGACCAGATCCAGTTCGCATCCACGAGCCAGTCGTCGCCAGCGATCCAGCGCGCGGTGGTGTAGAGCCCCGCGTAGGTGGAGCGCCCGCCGCTTTCCGTGGTGGTGCGCCGGCGGAAGCCACCGGTGACCGGCGTGACGGGACGAAACCGGTCGCCTTCGGTGACGGGCAGGCTGATGGTGTCCGTGGGCCCGATGCCGCGCGTGTTCGCATTCAGGTCCCACGAGCGCGGCAAGTTGCGCGTGTCCGTATACACGGCATCCACACCCACGGCGAGCCGCTCGCCGACCTGCTGCTGCCACCCCACGCTGAACTGTCGGCTCATGGGCTGCTCGAGGCCGAGCGCGAACAGCTCGCGCACCTCGCCCGGCGGCAGCTGCGCGCGGTCGAGCGTGGCCGTGCGCGGGCCAGCCAGGAATGCCGGGGCGTTCGCCCCGTCGAACGTGACGGTCTGGTTGCCATCGGGGCCGAACTGGATGGCGTCGGAGTACACCGTGTACGGCAGCTTGCCCGCATAGAGGCCGGCGCCGGCGCGCAGCACGGTGTTGCGACCAGCGAGCCAGTTCACCGACGCGCGCGGCTGCCAGTTGTCGAGGTCGGCCGAACTGTTGCCGCGCGACGTGAGGTCGTCGTAGTCCCAGCGCAGGCCGAGCGTGAGCGTCAGTGACGGCGACAGGCGCCACCGGTCTTCCACGAACAGTCCGAGCAGCGTCTGCGAGAGGTCCACCTGCTTCTGCGCCGCGTCCACCGTGTAGCTGAGCACGCGCACGTTGCTCGGCACATCGGCGAAGGCGAAGCGGTTGCCACGGCTCGGAATGTTGCCCTCGTCGAGCACCACGTATGAGCCCGACGGGTTCGTCTGCGAGCCGGTGAGCCGGAACTGCGAACGCCACGCGTCGCCGCCAATACGCAGCCGGTGACGATCGCCGACGAGCGTTTCGAAGACGTTGCGCAGCTGCAGCTGCGTCTCGGCTTCGTCGAACACGAAGTTGCTCGATCCTACCACGCCCACGGAGACGGTGTCGATGCCCTGCACACGACGGATCGTGACCTGTGGAATGGCGAAGCTGCTCTGCGCCGGTGGGAAGTTCCAGCGGAAGGTGCCGAGCTGCGCGGCGAACTCGTTGCTGGCGCGTCCCTCGCGCAGCGCCGACCGGTGAATGAGCGCCGACACGGTGCCGATGCGCTGCGTCACGATGTCGGCTTCGGGCGCGACGATGCCGCTGCCGCGCCCTTCGCGGTCCACGCGGCTGCCGGCGAAGCGCAGCGTGGTGGTCTGCGTGGGGCTCCAGCCATGGTCGAGCCGGCCGAACGCCTTGATCGTGCCACGCACTTCTCGGCCGGTGAACGTGGCGTTGGCCGTGGACGCGATGCGGTCCTCGTTCTCGTTGGTGTACTCGAGCGCGCCGAACACGAACGTGCGGTCGGTGCGCAGCGGTCCGCCGCCGGCTGCGCCCACCTGCGTGCGGCGGAACCCTTCCTGCGCGCGACGGAAGTCGTCGGGGTCCTGGCCGGCGGGCACTACCGCGGTGCGCGCATCCACCGGCAACCCGGGCCGGTTGTACACGAACGCCTCCCCCTCCCACCGCGCGCCGCCGGCGCGCGTTTCCATGTTCACCACGCCGTTCGAACTGCGTCCGTACTCGGCGCCGTACGTGTTTGCCAGCACCGAAAAGCGCTGCAGCGCCGACAGCGGCACCTCCACGCGTGCGCCGCCCAGGAATCCCTCGTTGTTCTCGAGGCCGTCGAGCGAATACTGCGTGTACAGCGCATTCGCGCCATTGATCGACAGGCGCGGCGCGTCACCGAAGAAACCGGTGGCGCTCGTCACGCCGGGAATGGTGTTGGCCAGCGCGATCGGGTCGCGCGCGTCAGTGGGAAGGCGCTCGAGTTCGCGGCGTTCCACCGTGCCGCCGGTCGCGGCGTCGGCGGTGTTGAGCAGCGGACGCGGACGCGGGGCGACCACGGTCACCACGCCGAGCGAGGCGAGCGGGCGCAGCACCATGGCCACGGTCCGGTCACCGTCCCGCGCGAGCACGCGCACGGAATCGGGAATGGCACCGTCGGCGCGCGCGATCACGTAGCCATCCGCGGCGCTGGTGAGCGTGAGGACGAAGCGCCCCGCGGCATCGCTTGCTGCCTGCGCGGACGGCGCCGTGGTGCCGTCCGCGCGGAAGGTGAGCTGCGCGTCCGCGATGGGCGCACCGCTGGTGGCGCGCACCACACCGGAAATGCGCGGCGACTGGGCGGACAGCGCGACGGGGAACGACAGGCCGGCCAACAG
Organism: Gemmatimonas sp.; assembly: GCA_011390885.1. GTDB lineage: Bacteria > Gemmatimonadota > Gemmatimonadetes > Gemmatimonadales > Gemmatimonadaceae > JAABRT01. Next base: position 36,413 of record JAABRO010000008.1, read on the forward strand.
CAGGGGGCCGGAGAGCAGGGCGGAACGAAGCGTCATGAACTGGGTGAACGGGAGACGTGGGCGACGGGACGCGGACGGTGCGTGCATCCCGGTCGTGGTACGAACACGGTGCGGTGCGGGGATTGCCGACAGGAATCAGGGTGCCTCGTAGCCCTCGAGCGCGAGGCGCGCGAGCACCCCATCCCGAACGGACGCCGTCGACTCCGGTGCCCTGCGCTGCTCGGCCACGGCCTTGAGCAGCAGCTCACCGAACTGCGCGTGCGGGAAGCAGTGGCTGCACTTGTCCATGTGTGCGCGCAGGGCCGCATCATCCGCCGCGGCGAGGTGCCCGTCGAGGAAGTCCCAGAGCATGCGCATGGCGGCGTTGCAGTCGAGCATCGCGGACGTGCGTTCGGGCGTGTCCGGGCCCGTGTCGTCGATGTGCATCAGGCGCTCCTCCCGTTGGGATCGCTCGGCAACAGCCCGGCATCACGCGCGTGCTCGAGCAGCGCCTCCTGCAGCAGCCGTCGTGCGCGGAACAGCCGCGATCGCACCGTCCCGACGGGAACGTCCAGCACCTCGGCGGCATCCAGGTACGAGAGCTGTTCGATGTCCACCAACTCCACCGCTTCGCGGAAAGCGTCGGGGAGCGCGTCGATCGCCGAGCGGATGGCGTCGCCCAGGTCGGTGTGCGAGAGGGCATGCAGCACGGCGTCGGGTGCGCCCAGCGGTCGCTCCGATTCCGACAGCGCCTGCAGTGTGTCATCCTCGACCGCCACCAGGCGCGCGTCGCGCGGTGCCTGCTTGCGCCAGGTGTTGCGGGCGATGGTGAACAGCCAGGCGCGCGCTTCGCTGCCGTGGTTGAACGTGTCCCAGTGCCGCCAGGCGCGCAGGAATGTTTCCTGCACGAGGTCTTCCGTGGCCGCGTCGTCGCGCGTGAGCGACCGGGCGAATCGGGTCACGTCCGGGAGCCAGCGCAGCGCGACGTCGTGGAACTGCCGCTGTCGCTCGTGATGGGCGTCGGACACGTGATGCCGTGATGAAGTGAAGGCCTCGGTCGCGCGGCCATGGCGTCAGCTCCTGTCGGCCGAGGCCGCATCCGCGGAGCGTCCGCGCATGCGCTGGACGAGACCGGGGAGGAACGAGAGGCCGAGCAGCAGCACCGAGGCCACGATGAGGTTGGTGCGCGCGGACGCGGAGGCACCCGAGACACCGCCCACGAGGCTTCCCGCAAAATAGGTGTAGATCACGGTACCCGGCAGGATGCCGAGCGCGGTGGCGCTCACGTACGGCCGCAACGCGATGCCGGAGAGCGCTGCCGTGAGGCTGAGCGCGTTGAACGGGATCACGGGAATGAGGCGCAGTCGGAAGAGCGTGCGAAAGCCCGCATCGCCGGCGAAGAGGTCGAGGCGAGCCGCGTTCGCGCCGAGCAGCCCGCGCAGCGCGTCGCCGCCGAGGGCGCGGGCAAGCAGGTACGTGCCGGTCGCGCCGAGCGTGGCGCCGGTCCAGTTGAGCACCGATCCGAGTCCGGTGCCGAAGAGAATGCCGCCCGCCAGCGTGAAGGGTGTGGCCGGCAGCCCGAACGCAGCCACCACGATGTACGCGAGCACGAAGGACACGTGCACATACGGCAGCGCGCGCGCCCGCTCGATGGCGGCGAGCAGCGCGTCCGAGTCGCGCAGGTCGAAGAGCCCCGCGCGCCAGGCGCCGACGCCCACCAGCGCGAGCACCGCCACGAGGGCACCGAGCCGGATGAGGGAAGCGCGGCGTGAAGGGGGAGTCGCCGTCGTCTGGCTCACCGCACCACCTGGAAGAACCGCGCGAAGACGGCCTTCGCGGTGGGCGTGAGTCGTCCGCGGTTGAACTGGTCGGCCGCGCGTCCGAAGATCGCCGCGCGCGTAGGGTACGGCCGGATCGTCTTCGCGAGCGTGCCAAGCCCGTCGCCGCGCCGCATCGCGGTCACGATCTCGCCGATCATGTCGCCCGCGTGCTCGCACACGAGTGTCGCGCCGAGCAGGCGATCGGAGCCGCGCGCCACGTGCACGCGGAAGAACCCCTCCGTGTCGCCCTCGAGGATGCCGCGATCGTTGTCGTGCATGGGGAGCGTGATCGTGTCGTACGCCGTGCCGGATGCGTCGAGCTCGGCGGGCGTGCGCCCCACGTGCGCGACCTCGGGCGAGGTGTACGTGGTCCACGGAATCACGAGCGACGAGGCCTTGCCGCCGCCGAGCCCGAAGAAGAGCGCGTTGGGCACGGCGAGTCGCGCCTGCGCGTCGGCCGCGTGTGTGAACTGGTACGCCGACGCCACGTCGCCAATGGCGTAGATGCGCGAGTTGCTCGTGCGGAAGCGGTCGTCCACCTGCACGCCACGCTTGTCGAACCGCACGCCGGCCGCCTCGAGCCCGAGTCCGTCCACGTTGGGCGTGCGTCCCGCGGCGACCAGCAGCGCGTCGGCCTCCACGCGCACGGTGTGGCCGTTCACGTCGGCGAGCAGCGTGGTGACGTCACCCGAGCGTGTCACCTGCGTGATGCGCGCGCCGTGGTGGAACGTCACGCCGTCGCGCACGAGCGCCGCGTCCACGAGCGCTGCCGCGTCGGCGTCGTCGCGCGGCATGGCGCGCGCATCGGCGTTGAACACGGTGACCGTGCTGCCGAAGCGCGCGAACGACTGCGCCAGCTCGAGGCCGATCGGTCCGGCGCCGATCACGACCAGCCGCGCCGGCCGTTCGGTGAGGGAGAAGATCGTCTCGTTGGTATATGGTTGCGCCTCGGCCAGCCCGGGAATGGGCGGCAGCGCCGCGCGCGCACCGGTGGCGATCATGGCGCGACGGAAAGTGAGCACCTGCCCGCCCACCTCCACCCGATCGACGCCGGTGAAGCGCGCGTCACCGAAGAACACGTCCACGCCCAGCGAGGCGAAGCGCGGTGCGCCATCGACCGGGGCGATGCCGGCGCGCAGCCGACGCAGTCGTTCCATCACCGCGCCGAAGTCGCCCTCGCCTGCGGCCTCCGGTCCGCCGAACTCGGCGCGTGCGCGGCGGGCATCTGCCCATGCGCGCGCCGCCCGCAGCACTGCCTTCGACGGCACGCACCCCACGTTCAGGCAGTCGCCGCCGAGCAGGTGCCGCTCGATGAGCGCCACCCGCGCGCCCAGTCCGGCGGCGATCGCCGCGCTCACGAGCCCGGCCGTGCCGCCACCGATCACGACCAGGTGATAGCGGTCGGCGGGCACCGGGTTCACCCAGTCGGCCGGGTGCACGTGCGCGAGCAGCGCGCGATTGTGGACGTCGTCGGGGAGCAGCAGGGACACGAAGCGGGGGATCAGGATAGTCGCGGGCGGGGCGGTCGGCAGGCGCACACGCTCTCGCATGACGTCGACAAGTCCACGACCGCCGATCGGGTTCCCGGCGTCGTGATGGAGCGGGAGCGATCAGCCCGGCAGGGCGCGCCAGCGCTGCACGTCGTCGGGGGTGTCGAGGTCCAGCGCGCCGTCGGCCAGCGGCACGGCCGGCTCATCGCCACGGAGCAGCGCCTTGGCGCCGCGGTCGCCGCTGAGCTGCCGCAGCGCAGGCCAGTCGGCGCGCGGCCACACGGCAGGGATACCGTGCGCGCCGTCGTACGACGACACCACGCGCCCTCCGTACGACGCGTGAGCAGCGAGCATCGCCTCGAGGTGTGCGCGCGTCACCGCGGGCTGGTCGCAGGCCATGAGCAGGAGCGCGTCGACCTCGCTGGTGATCGGCGCGTCGGCGTTCGCGGCGAGCGCGGCGTCCACGCCCACGCGAATCGACGTGGCCATGCCGTGCGGCCAGTCGGGGTTGTGCACCAGGTGCGCGTTCGTCGTACCCAGCGACGCGCGCACGGCGTCCGACTCGGCGCCGAGCACCACGATCACCGGATCGCAGCCGGCGAGCGTCGCCTCGCGGATCAGCCGCGCGAGCAGCGGTGTGTCGTGCGCATCGCGCAGCAGCTGCTTGGGCGTGCCCAGGCGGCTCGATGCGCCTGCGGCAAGCAGCACGGCCGCGGTGCGCCGCGCGCCCGCTCTCGGTTCATCCATGTGCCGCCTCGTCGATCGCGCACGCCGCCGCAGCGTCGGTGGACGCGAGCCTGGGCGTGTCGGTGCGCGTGTGCAGCGGCGTCTGCCGCAGCCGCAGCGACCCGCCCGCGCGGCCATTCAGGACCGCCTGCGCCTCGGCCACGGCCGCGAGCGCGATCTCGTCGGGCGACTCGCCGCCCAGGTCGAGGCCGATGGGGGCGTAGACGCGGTGCGCGTGGTCGGCGAAGGCACGTGCGTTCGGCCCGTCGAGCGTGCGCAGCAGCCGCGCGCCGCGCTGCCGCGAGCCGAGCAGTCCGATGTAGGGCGATTGCGTGCGGAGTGCCGCCTCGAGCCACGCCGCATCGTGCTCGAACCGGTGCGTGCACAGCGCGACCACCACCCGTGCATCGCCAGGCAGCGCGCCGTCGGCGAAGGCCGCGCCGGCCTCGTGCGGCGCGATCGTGCGCATCGAGGCTCCAGGCGGCAGCGAAAGCGACGCCAGCGCCGCCTCGCGATGATCCACCACCGTGACCTGCCAGCCCGTGGCGTGCGCGATGCGCGCCATGGCCTCCGCGCCGCGCGTGGCACCGATCACGAGCAGGTGCACGGGCGGACGCACCGGCGTGCCGAACAGCCGCGGTGCACCGGAGCGCTCCGCGAGGTATGCGTGTCCCGTGTGCTGCACTGTGTCGAACACGAGCGCTGCGGTCGTCGCGTCGGGCGCCTCGCGCAGGAACGTGAGTCGTCCGGGCGTGTCGCCGTCCACCTGCAGCAGCAGCACGCCGGAGCGCCGCGCGACCGCCGCCTCGATCGCCTGGTCCAGCGGCGACAGGTCGGTGAGCGGCGCGAGCAGCACGTGCGCCACGCCGTCGCACCCGGCGCCGAAGCCCCAGATGGTTTCGAGGTCCTCGCGCAGGTCGTAGCGGAGCAGCGTGCCCGTGTCGCCGAGTTCGGCCACGCGCGCCGCGACATCGGCCTCGAGGCAGCCGCCGCTGATCGCGCCGGCAAGGACGCGTCCCTCCGCGTCGCACAGCATGCGCGCGCCGGGCTGCCGGTAGGACGACCCGTCCACCGCCACGAGCGTGGCGAGCGCGCGCGGCACGCCGGGATCATCCCGACGTGCCGCGCGCGCGGCGTCCAGCAGGGTGCGGAGTTCGGCGAAGGTCATGCGTGGGTCAGTCGTCCATCGCCGTGCGCGTCTTCTTCACGTGCTTGTCGAGCCACGACACCATCTCGAACAGCGAGTGGCCGATGCTCTCGCGTGCCGAGTACCCGTGCGACTCGGCAGGCAGCTGCACGTAGCGCACCGTGGCCCCGTTCCCCTTGAGCGCGGCGTACATGCGCTCGCTCTGGATCGGGAAGGTGCCGGTGTTGTTGTCGGCCATGCCGTGAATGAGCAGGATCGGGTCCTTGATCTTGTTCGCGTTCGTGAACGGCGACATGGTCGTGTAGATCTCCTGCGCCTCCCAGTACGTGCGCTGCTCGGCCTGGAAGCCGAACGGCGTAAGCGTGCGGTTGTACGCGCCGCTGCGTGCCACGCCCGCCTTGAAGAGGCGTGAATGCGCCAGCAGGTTGGCCGTCATGAACGCGCCGTACGAATGGCCGCCCACTCCGATGCGGTCACGGTCGGCCACGCCGCGCGACACGATCGCGTCCACCGCCGCCTCGGCGCTCGACACGAGCTGTTGCACGTAGGTGTCGTTCGGCTCCGCGTCGCCTTCGCCGATGATCGGCATGGCGGGGCCGTCGAGCACGCCGTAGCCCTGCGTGAGCAGGAACAGGTGGCTCGAGCCACCCGGGCGCACGAAGCGGTCGGGGGAGCCCTGCACCTGCGCGGCCGCAGCCGCCGAACGGAACTCCTGCGGATACGCCCAGAGGAAGAACGGCAGCGCGCCGTCGCGCGTCTTGTCGTAGCCCGCCGGCAGGTAGAGCGTGGCCGAGAGCTGCACGCCGTCCTTGCGCGTGTACGTGATGAGCTCCGACGTCACGCCCGCGAACTGCGGCGCCGGATCGGTGAAGCTGGTGAGCGCGATAGGCGCGATGCGCGCCCGTGTGTTGCGCAGCCAGTAGTTGGGCGCCTCCGTCTTGGACTCGCGACGCGTGAGCAGCTGGTCGCCACGGTCGTCGAGCAGGTCCATGGGCACTTCGTAGAAGCCGCGCGCCGACTGGAACAGCCGCTGCGACTTGCCGGTGGCGAGTTCGTAGCGATCGAGGAAGGGACGGTCGCCCTCGTCGGACGCACCCGGTCCCTGCAGGAACGCGTAACGTCCATCGGTGGTGGTGTGCAGCACGGTCTGGCCACGCGCGTCGGTGTGCGTCATGAAGCTGCCGGGGTCGCCGTAGCGGTCCTCGCTGCTGCGCGCCCAGAGCAGGCGCGGTGTGCTGCCGGGCTTCGACGGGTCGACGGCCCACGTCTTCACTTCGCGCGTGCGCGCCCAGCGCTCCGTCACGATCGCGAGATTCTCGCGCGCCCACGTCACGCCCCCCGCGCGCCAGCCGAGTGTGGCCAGCGTGGTGGGCGCGCCGGAGAAGGGCGCAGCCAGCAGCTGCACGCGGTCGCGCATGCCGTTCACGGCGATCGTGTCACCGCGGAACGCCTCGTGCCACACGAGCGTGGCGTCGGCATCGCTGCGCCAGCGCACGGCGCGTGGTCCTTCCTCGACGGCGTCGCCGCCCCAGGGCACACGCTCGCGCAGCGGCTGCGTGTGCACGCGCCGCACCTCGCGTCCGTCCATGCCCCACACCGCCACCGTGCTCGGGAAGTAGTTGAGCGGCACCACGTACGAGAACGGCTGCGCGTACGTGGTCACGAGCAGGAAGCGGCCATCGGGGCTCGCGGCCACGCTGCCATGAATGCCGCGCGCACCGATCGGCGACACGGTGCCGTCGAGGCCGATGCGCGCGACCTGGCTCGTGGCGTAGTGCTTGAAGAGTGCTTCGTCGTGCGGCGAGGCGAGCAGGTCTTGATACGTGGCCACGCGATCGGCGCTGCCGCCTTCGGTCTCCTGGATGATCGGGCCGTCCGGCGTGGCGGCGAGCGTCGGCGCGGGGCCACGATCGGCGGGGACGAGGCGGCAGATCAGCGCCGGCTCCGTGCTCAGCCAGCTGCAGGGCGAACCGAGCACCGCGTTGAGTCGCACATCGGCGAGGCGACGCACGGCGCCGGTGGCGACGTCGGCCACCCACGGCTCGATGCGATCGGCGCCGGCGAGTGTGAAGAAGATGCGATCGCCCTTGGGCGACCAGCTCACGTTGCCGATCGGCGCACCGCGCCCGTCGCCGGGGAGCGGAATGTCGAGCGTGCGCGCATCGCTCGTGCCGCGACGAACCGGCTGCAGCGCGATGCCACGATATCCGCTGCCGCGCGATGGCCCGTTCGAGGCCGGATCGAAGCGCAGGCCGGCGAGTCGCAGTTCGGGCGCCGCCACCTCGGCGATGCTCGGGTAGCCCGCACGGGAGAAGAGCGCCATGACCGTGCGGTCGGGGCTCAGCGAGACGATCGGCGTAGGGGGCGCGTCGAGGATGGCCGCGATGGGTGACGGCGGCTGACGGTAGCCGGCCTGCGCGGAGAGCGGCAGCGCGAACGCGCCGAGCAGGGCGAGGGCGCCGGTTCCGGCGCGGGCGACCGCGGGCGGTCGGCGGAGGCGAAGGCGAGCGGGCATGGCGGGCCGGGGTGAGGGGGACGAGGCGGGGCCGCTGGGCGGGCGCGGCGGGATGTCTTGTCTGAAATAGGGGGCGGAGAGGGCGGGGGCGCCAGCCGCCCCGCATCATGCGCCCCCGCAGTCTGGCACGGATCACGCCGAGTGCCTACCCTCAGGAATGACTGCACGGCACGAGAATACCAACGAGTCCCCGTTGCTCCGGTGCGTCGAGACGCTCGATGCGTGGCAGTCGGTCGTGGCGCTCTCCGAGGAGCGGGCGGTCGCGTGGGAGCGGAGCGTGCGAGCGGAGCGGCGTGCCCGTGACGAGAGCGCGACCCGCTACCTTTCGACCGAACCCGCCAAGCCTGAATGACCGCACCGACCGACGCCACCGAAACCGCCGAAGCCCCCCGCGCCCTCCACCCGGAGATCGCGCGCCGCCGCACGTTCGCGATCATTTCGCACCCGGACGCCGGCAAGACCACGCTCACCGAGAAGCTGCTGCTGTACGGTGGCGCGCTGCATCTGGCCGGCACCGTGAAGGCGCGCCGCGCCGAGCGGCACGCGACGTCCGACTGGCTGGCGCTCGAGAAGGAGCGCGGCATCTCCGTGACCACGTCGGTCATGCAGTTCGACTACCACGGCTTCCGCGTGAACCTGCTGGACACGCCGGGCCACGGGGACTTCTCCGAGGACACGTACCGCACGCTCGTGGCCGCCGACTGCGCGATCATGCTCGTGGACAACCGCAAGGGCGTGGAAGAGCGCACGCGGCAGCTGTATGAAGTGTGCCGTCGCCGTCGTCTGCCGATCTTCGCGTTCGTGAACAAGTGCGATCGCGTGGGTCAGGAGCCGCTCGAGCTGCTCGGCCTGCTCGAACAGGAGCTCGGCCTGCCGGTGGTGGCCGCGATGTGGCCGGTGATGGAGAACGACACGCTGCAGGCCGTCGTGGACCGCCGCCGCAACATCGTGCACTGGTTCCAGCGCGGCGGCGATCACGGCGCCTCGCGCGTGGCCATCGAGACGTCGCCGCTGTCGCACGAGGACATCGCGCGCCACACGAGCCAGTCGGTGGCCGACAAGACGTTCGACGAACTCGGCCTGCTCGACGCGGCCGGCCACGAGTGGAACGAGGAGGCCATCACCACGGGCGCGCTCATTCCGCTCTACTTCGGTTCGGCGCTCACCAACTTCGGCGTGGAGCCGTTTCTCGACGACTTCCTCAAGCTCGCGCCGGCGCCCACGCCGCGCGCGATCGAGGGGGGCGTGGCGGATCCGGGCGACGAAGCCTTCACCGGCTTCGTCTTCAAGATTCAGGCGAACATGGACCCGAAGCACCGCGACCGCATCGCGTTCGTGCGCATCGTCTCGGGGCACTTCGAGGCCGGCCTGCAGGCCACGCTCGGCCGCACAGGCAAGCCGCTGCGCATGAACCTGCCGCAGACCTTCCTCGCGCAGGAACGCATGCACGTGGATGACGCATGGGCTGGCGACGTGATCGGCCTGCACGACCGCGGCACGTTGCGCATCGGCGACGCGATCTTCACCGGCAAGCCGGTGGCGTTCGCCGACATCCCGCGCTTCCCGCCCGAGCATTTCTCGCGCATCACGATCAAGGACCCGCTGCGCCGTCCGCACCTCGACACGGGGCTGCGCCAGCTCGCGGAAGAGGGGGCGATCCAGCTGTTCAAGGGCGACCCGCAGGCGAGCGTGCCCGACATCGTGGGTGCCGTGGGTCAGCTGCAGTTCGACGTGCTGCTACACCGGCTCGAGCACGAATACGGCGTGCCGGCCAAGCTCTCGTCGCTCGGCATGTCGCACGCGCGCTGGATCGAGGGCGACGCGGCCGCGGTGCAGCGCGCCATCATGATGCGCGACCGCATGCTGCTGTACGACGCGAAGGACCGGCCGGTGCTGCTGTTCACCAATGGGTTCGCGGTGCGCTGGGCCGAGCGGGAGAGCGATGGATTGGTGCTGAAGGAGTTTCCGGACTAGGCAGCTCGGGCGCGCATCGCGTTGCGCGTCGCGCCGGACGTTGCACCCAAGCGCGAGCTCGGCCGTCGGCCAGACCGGTTACCGGTGACGGTCCACTGTTGCCGATCAACCCGCTGTCCCGTCGCGGGCCGACGCATCGGGTGATCCGTCGCGCCGGGCACGGATCGTGTACTCGGCAACAGTGAACCGTTCTCGGTGATCGGTCTGGCCTTCCGCAGTTTCCCGGCTCACTGCTGGCGATCATCCGATACAGTCCACGCCATGCGAGAAAACGTCCGTACAGTGCTTGTGCGCCTCGTCGCGCTCTGTTCGCTCGTCGCGCTCGTCGCAGCGATCGGTGTCGCGCCGCTCTCCGCGCAGCCACCGACCAGCACTACTTGGTCCCTGCAGGATCTCGCGCAACGCCTGATGCCGGCGTTCCCCGATCGCACGTGCCGCGACGAGCGGGAGCCCGTCATCGAGCAGATGGTGCGCCGCTGCTATCTGCGACGCGGTCCAAGCGGGACCGACACGCTGGAACTGCTCTTCGAGTTCAACGACTCGCTCACCGGCGTCTACTGGTGGAATCGACGCTTCGACGACGATGTGAGCGCCGCGCGGTTCGTCGACTCGCTCGCCGTCGATCTTGCGGGCGCCCGATTCGAACGCTGGAAGTGTCCGCCCGACTCTGGGAACGGATTCACGATTCGGACACACATGTGGACCGGTCCAGGCGCGAGTGTGAGGCTTGGTCTGACCCGGCGTGAGCAGGCGTCGTGGCGGCTCAGCCTGTCGTTCCTCGACGACCCGAGCGGCTCTGCGCGCGAAGCATTCTGCCCCCTGGGAGAGAAGCTGCCTGAGTCGCCCGGCCGTCGGAGTGGGCTCGTCATGGTGCCGTTCGCGGTGAGCCGAGCAACATCGGGCCAGTGACCTTTCACGTACAGTGGCCTTCGGGCCGCGGTCAGACCGATCACCGACGACGGTCTACTGTTGCGGAACGACTAGCAGTTCTGGCGTGGGCCGACGCATGGCGTGAGGTGCGGCGAGAGGCACGGGCCGTGTAGTCGGCCGCGGTAGACCGTACACGGTAGTCGGTCTGGCCTGCGGCGGCGCCCCGGCTCGTGGCGATCGTCCGCGCAACATAGAAGCGCTTGTTCAACCCGCCGCGATCCGAACCCCCACCTTCCCCGCGACGTCGTTGCTCTCGAGCAGCGCATGCGCGGCCGCGAGCTCCTCGAGCGGATACGCGGCGGCCATCGGAAGCCGAACGCGCCCGCTGGCCAGCAACGGCACCACCTCCTCCACGAACGCCCGCGTGTACGCCACCCGCTCGTCGAGCCCGCGTGACCGCAGCACCGTGCCCGTGATCTGCAGCCGCCGCGTGAGCACACGGCCCAGGTCCACCTCGGCCGTCCGCCCCGCCAGCAGCCCGATCAGCACCAGCCGGCCGCGTGGTGCCATGGCGCGCACACTCTCCCCCACGTAGGCCCCGCCCACGAGATCCAGCACCACGTCGGCGCCGTGGCCTTCGGTCTCCGCCATCACCGCGTCGGCGAAGATCGGCCCCCCCTCGGCGTCACGCTCCGGCACGATGCCGGTCACGAGCCCGAGCCCGCGCGCCGCCTCGAGCTTGGCCGTCGAGCGCGCCGTGCCGATCGGCACCCCGCCGAGCGCGCGTACGAGCTGCACGGCGGCCAGCCCGACGCCGCTCCCCGCGGCGTGAATGAGCACCCGCTCACCGGGCGCGAAGCGGGCCTGTCGCAGCGCGTCGTGCGCCGTGATGCACGCCTCGGGGAGCGCGCCGGCGTCGGTCAGCGACAGCGCATCAGGCACGCGGGCGAGCGTCTCCGCGTGCGTGACCAGGAACTCGGCATGCGCCCCGCCGGGCACGAGCCCGAAGACGCGGTCACCCGGCTGCCAGGCCGCGACGCCCGGCGCGACGGCTTCCACCACCCCCGCGAACTCGAGCCCGGGAATGTCGGCCGGCACGCCGGGCGGCGCCGGGTAGCGGCCGGCGCGCTGCACGAGGTCGGCGCGGTTGAGGGCGGAGGCGACCACGCGCACGAGCACCCCGTGCGGCACGTCGGTCGCCGCTGGTCGTGGTCGGTGCTGGATCTCCAACACCTCCGGTCCGCCGGGGCGGGTGATGACGGCGGCGCGCATGTCGGGCATTCGGTCGGGCTCTTGGGAAATGGACCATCGGGCTCGGGGCACGAACCCGGGCAAGTTCGCATTGAACAGAGAGCGACGAAAGCAGACCGGGCTCGACAGTAAGTACCCACTTGCGCGCAAGCGAGTGCTTGCATACTATCCGCGCCATGCTCGACAACCGATCCCGCATCATCGACGCTGCTGCGCGCGTGTACGCGGCCCACGGATACCGTGGCGCCACCACGCGGCGCATTGCCGAGGAAGCCGGCGTGAACGAGGTCACCCTCTTCCGCCAGTTCGGCTCCAAGTCCGCCCTGCTCGACGCCATGGTCGAGGAGTGCCTGCTCATGCGCCACGTCGGCCTCCCCGACGTGCCGCAGGACCCGGAGGCCGAGCTCACCCTGTGGGTCACGGCGCACATGCACGACGTCGCCGGCAAGCGGGACCTGCTCCGGCAGGTCATGCGCGACACCGGGGAGCACCCCGACCATGCGTCCTGCGCCGGACAAGGACCAGCCGCTGCGGCCGACCAGCTGCGCGACTACGTGGTCCAGCTGCGCCGACACGGCTGGCTCGACACCGACGCGGACACCGAAGCCTCGGCCCTCGACGTCTCGGCCGCGGTCACCATGCTCATGGCTGCGTTCTTCGTGGACGCCATGGATCGCGTCATGATGCCCACCCTCTTCACCACACCGGCCGCCGACGCCCCGCGCTGCTACGTCCGGATCTTCCTGCGCGGCCTCGGCCTGCGCGCCGCGCCGACCGGGACATCCGACCCGTCACCAGTTCGCGCGTCCTCCCGTACGGTGCAGCAGTCCGCACCGAGTTCGTCCATCACGTGAGAGTTCCCATGACCGCCAATCCGCGCGTTGCCCGGCTCGCTGCCGGCCTCGCGCTTCTCGCGGTGGCCGCCCAGGCGTTGTTCGCGCCGGGCGCGCACGCCCAAAACGCGCCGCCCCCTCGCGCCCTCTCGCTGGAAGAGGCGCTCGCCCTCGCCGGTGGCAGCAGCGAATCCGTCGGCATTGCCCGCGCCGGCGTCGACCGCTCGCGTGGCCAGCAGCTGCAGGCGCGCAGTGCCCTGCTGCCGCAGGTCAACACGTCGCTCAACTACCAGCGCCAGCTGCAGAACCAGTTCCAGGCCATCACGCAGCGCTTCGCGCCCGCCGATGGCGGCACCACCCAGCCGGGCGACAGCGCCGCAGGCGGCGACGGCTTCACCGACAGTCCGATCGCGCGCATCTTCGCGTCGCCGTACACGGTGACCTTCACGGCGCAGGCGTCGCAGCAGCTCTTCGACGGCGGCCGCGCGCTGGCCGGTACTCGCGCCGCGCGCGCGAGCCGCAACGCGGCCGAACTCGGTGTCACCAGCGCCGAGGCCCAGGTGCAGCTCGATGTCACCTCCGCCTACTACGACGCCGTGCTCGCCGATCGGCTCGTGGCGATCGCCGAATCGAGCTTCGTGCAGTCGGAGCGCACGCTGCGCCAGGTGCAGCTCACCTTCGACGTGGGCAACACGTCGGAGTTCGAACTGCTGCGGGCCCGTGTGACGCGCGACAATCAGCGCCCACCGCTGCTGCAGGCGCGCACGCAGCGCACCACGGCGTACCTGCGCCTGCAGCAGCTGCTCGACCTGCCCCTCGACCAGCCGCTCACGCTCACGAGTCCCATCGTCGAAGCGCCCGTCGCGGAAGCGACCGCGCAGGCTGCGCCGGTCACGTCGATCGTGGTGAACGCCGACGAGGCCCTTGCCGCCGATCCGCGCGTGCGTCGCGCGGTCGATTCGGTGGTGGCCGCCTCGGACACGTCGGTGAACGACCGGCTCGCCGTTCGACAGGTCGAGCAGGGACTCGAGGCCGCGCGCCAGCAGTTCAACGCGGCCAGGGCCGCGCGTTGGCCGTCGCTGTCCGTGAGCACGCTGTACCAGCGCTTTGCGTACCCCGATGACGGCGTGCCGCGCAGTCTCGCCGACTTCTTCCCCAACTGGAGCGTGTCGGCCGGCTTGTCGGTGCCGATCTTCACCGGCGGTCGCCTGCGCGGTGACGCGCTCGCCGCGGAGGCCGCGTACGACGAGTCGCGCTTCCGGTTGCAGCAGGCGCGCGAAGCCGCCGCACTCGAGGCACGCCTCCAGGTGGAGCAGCTCGAGGCGTCCCAGTCGGCGTGGCTCGCCAGCGTCGGCACCGCCGACGTCGCGCAGCGCGCGTACGAGATTGCCGAAGTGCGCTTCCGCGAAGGGCTGTCCACGCAGGTCGAACTCTCCGAATCGCGCGTGCAATGGCAGCAGGCGCTCGCCAATCGCGCGCAGGCCGCCCGCGACCTGCAGGTGGCGCGTGTGCGCCTCGCGCTGCTGCGCGCCCTGCCGATTGCCGGCGCCACGCCCGTCCCCGCCACGAACGCGGCTGCGCAGGGCGCCGCCTCTCAACGCACGACCCCACGTGCCGGCGCGACCGCCGGCGGAACCACGCAGCCCGGCGCGCCGGGCGGAGGAACTGAGTGATGATCGCCGTGTCCCCGCGCACCGTCCGCTTCGCGCGGCCGTCGTCGCTGCTCGTTGCGCTTGCCACCGTCGGCGCAGTCGCGTGCGGCGGCAACGAGGCGACGGCAAATGACGCCGCCGCCGAGCCGACGACGATCGTCATCGGTCCCGAGAACATCGTGCTGGCCGAGCAGGATTCCATCCGCACCGGTCCCATCCTCACTGGCGCGCTCGTGCCGGCGCGCGAAGCGCGCATCCGCGCCGAGCTCTCCGGTCGCGTGCTCACCACGCTCGTCGAGGCCGGCACCGCCGTCTCCGCGGGCACCGTGCTCGCGCGCATCGACGACGCGGGCATCAGCGACGACGCGCTCTCCGCGAAGACGGCGCTCACGAGCGCCGCACTCGCCGCCGAGCAGGCTGATCGCGAACTCGAGCGCGCCCGCACCCTGGGCAAGGCCGGTGCGATTGCCGTGCGCGACGTCGAGGCTGCCGAACGCGCGCAGCTGCAGGCCGCGGCGCAGCTCGATGCGGCCAAGGCGCGACTGGCGAGCAGTGAGAAGTCGCTCGGCAACACCGTGGTGCGCGCGCCCTTCGCCGGCATCGTGAGCGAGCGATCCGTGAGCGCCGGCGACGTGGTGACCACGGGCGGCGCGCTGTTCACCATCGTGGACCCGCGCAGCCTGCGCCTCGAGGCCTCCGTGCCGGCCGACGCGGTCGGTGCGCTGCGCGTGGGCGCACCCGTGACGTTCGCGCTCAACGGCTACCCCGACCGCACGTTTGCCGGTCGCATCACGCGCATCAGCCCGGTGGCCGACGCGGTCACGCGGCAGGTCGGCATCATTGCCGAAGTGCCCAATCGTGACGGCCGGCTGGTGGGTGGCCTGTTCGCCGAAGGGCGTGTTGCCTCCGACGTGCATGTCGCCGTGGTGCTCCCCGAGACCGCCGTGGACCAGCGTGGTGCGACGCCTGTCGTGATGCGCCTCAAGGCCGGTCGCGTGGAATCGGTGGACGTCACGCTTGGCCTGCGCGATCCGGCGCGTGAGACGATCGAGATCACCACCGGCATCGCTGCGGGCGACACCGTGCTGACCGGCGGGGCGCGCGGCCTGAGCGCGGGTACGCCGGTCGCGGTACGCGCGGTGCAGGACGCTTCGCCCGGTGCCGCACCGACGCCTGCGCCCTCGACCCCGCCCGTGAACTGATCGCACATCCGGCGCCCTCGTCCCTCCAAGGAATTCCGCATGCTCATTTCCGATTACGCGATCAAGAAGCCGCTGATCACCATCGTGGCGATGCTCGCCCTGGTGGCGTTCGGCGGCGTCGCGCTGCTGCAGTTGCAGACCGACGAGTTTCCCGAGGTGACGCCGCCGGTCGTGCTCACCACGATCATCTATCCCGGCGCGTCCCCCGACCAGGTGGAGCGGGAGGTGCTGGAGCCGATCGAGGAAGCCATCCAATCCATCTCCGGCGTGGACAAGGTGCAGGGTGAGGCGCGCGACGGTTTCGCGCAGATCACCACCTTCTTCGTGTTCAGCAAGGACCTCGCCGAGGCCACGCAGGACATCCGCGACGCCATCAACCTCAAGCGTCAGGACCTGCCCGCCGAGATGGAGGAGCCGATCCTCAAGAAGTTCAGCCCCACCGATCGGCCCATCGTCACGCTGTCGCTCTTCTCCGAGCGCCTCTCGCCGCCGCAGCTGACGCGCATCGCCGACCCCGGGGTGGTGCGCGAGTTGCGTTCCATTGCCGGTGTCGCCGACGTGACGATCTCCGGCGCCGTGCAGCGCGAACTCACCGTGGAGGTGCAGCCGCAGGCGCTGCAGGCCGCGAACGTGAGCGTGCCCGAGGTGGTGGCCGCCCTGCAGGGACAGAACCTGGCCGTGCCGGTGGGGCGCCTCAACTCATCGCTCGACGAGCGCACCATTCGCCTCAAGGGCCGCCTCGACACCCCCGCCGACTTCGAGCGCATGGTCGTGGCCGATCGCGGCGGCGCGCTCGTGCGCCTCGGTGACGTGGCGCGGGTGAGCGATGGCATCGAGGAGCAGCGCACGCTCGCGCTCTTCAACGGCAAGGAAGCGATCGGCATCGACATCACGAAGACGGCCGGCTACAGCACCACCGATGTGGCCGAGCGCGTGATTGCGGCCGTCGAGAAGCTGCGCCCCACGCTGCCCGCGGGCGTGCAGCTCGACGTGATCAAGAACTCCGGCGTGCGCGTGGAGAACTCGGTGAAGAACGTGCAGAGCACGCTCATCGAGGGTGCCGTGCTCACCGTGCTCGTGGTGTTCCTGTTCCTCAACTCGTGGCGCTCCACCGTGATCACCGGCCTCGCGCTGCCGGTCTCGGTGCTCGCCAGCTTCGTGGCCGTGTACGCCTTCGGCTTCACGCTCAACACGATGTCGCTGCTCGGCCTGTCGCTGGCCATCGGCATCCTGATCGACGACGCCATCGTGGTGCGCGAGAACATCGTGCGCCATGTGGAGATGGGGAAGGATCACTACACCGCGGCGCGCGAGGGCACGGCCGAGATCGGGCTGGCCGTGACGGCCACCACGCTCTCCATCGTGGCCGTGTTCGTGCCGATCGCCTTCCTCGACGCCGAAGCGGGGCAGTGGTTCAAGCCCATGGCGCTCACGATCGCCTGCTCGGTACTCGTGTCGCTGTTCGTGTCCTTCTCGCTCGACCCGATGCTGTCGGCCTACTGGCCCGACCCGCACGTGCCCGAGGAGAAGAAGTGGTGGATCACGAAGCAGCTGGACAAGTTCAACCGCTGGTTCGACGGCCTCTCGCAGAAGTACCGCACCGTGATCGGCTGGGCGCTCGATCATCCGAAGACGATGGTGACGCTCGCGGTGGCGAGCCTCGTGATCGCGATCGCCATGCCGGTGGTGGGACTCGTGGGCGGCGGCTTCTTCCCGGGCGACGACCGCTCGGAGCTCAACATGGCAGTGGAGACGCCGCCGGGGTCGAGCCTCGACTTCACGCGCCTCAAGGCCGAGGAGGCCGCCGGCCTCGCGCGCTCGTACGGTGAGGTGGAGTACAGCTTCACCACGGTCGGTGGCGCCAGCGGCTCGGTCGACGCGGCCGCGATCTACCTCAAGCTCACGCCCAAGAACTCGCGCGAGCGCGGCGCCGAGACGATCGCCTCCGCGCTGCGCGAGGACGTCAAGCGCATCGGCGGGGCCACGGTGTTCGTGTTCGAGAGCGATTTCGGCGGTGCGCAGAAGCAGGTGCAGCTCGAGCTCCGCGGCAGCGACCCAGAGGCGCTCAACGAGACGGCGCAGAAGTACCTCGCCATCGTGCGCGAGGTGCCGGGCGCGGTGGACGTCGGACTCTCGAGCAAGGGGCAGAAGCCTGAACTCGACGTGCAGGTGGACCGCGGCCTTGCGGGCTCGCTCGGCCTGACGGTCGGGCAGGTGGCGCAGGCGCTGCGTCCCGCGTTTGCCGGCATCGAGGTGGGCGACTGGATCGATCCGTCGGGCGAGACGCGCGATGTGCGCGTGCGCCTCTCCCCCGAGTCGCGCTCGCGCGCGCTCGACCTGGAGCAGCTGCCGCTCACGGTGCGTGGCACCGGTGGCGCGACGGGCACGGTGCCGCTGGGCCAGGTGGCCACGGTGTCGTCGTCGCTCGGTCCGGCGATCATCAACCACCTCGATCGCGACCGCGTGGTGCGCGTTGAGGCCAACATCGCCGGCCGCTCGCTCTCCGAGGTGCTGGCCGACATCAACGCGCGGGTGGCCGACGTGCCGCTCCCGCCGGGCGTGCGCTTCACGCAGGGCGGCGAGGCGGAGCAGCAGGCGGAGGTGTTCACCAGCATCATCATCGCGCTGGGCGTCGCGATCGGGCTCATGTACTTCATTCTCGTGGTGCAGTTCGGCTCGTTCCTGGATCCGATCGCGATCCTCATCTCGCTGCCGCTCTCGCTCATCGGCGTGATGACGGCGCTCGCGATCACGGGCAACACGATCAACATCATGAGCATGATCGGCCTGATCCTGCTCGCCGGCATCGTGGCCAAGAACGCCATCCTGCTCATCGACTTCGCGAAGTACTCGCGCGAGCAGGTGGGGCTGCCGCTGCGCGAGGCGCTGATCGAGGCGGGGGCCATTCGACTGCGCCCCATCCTCATGACCACCTTCGCGCTCGTGGCTGGCATGGTGCCCATTGCGCTGGGCACCGGCGAAGGCGCGCAGTTCCGCGCGCCGCTCGGCGTGGCGGTGATCGGTGGCGTGATCACCTCCACCGTGCTCACGCTGCTGGTGATCCCGACGTTCTACGACATCATGGACCGCTGGCGGACGCGCGTGATGCGGCGGGTCGGCCTCAAGGCGCCGAACACCGCGGAGTTCCCCACGGTGGGCTCGCCGGTGCCGGCCATCGGGGATTGAGGTCCGGCGGCGGTCGCGGCGACGCGACCGGCGCCCTGCGCGTGATTAGCATTCGGGGACGCGACGCACGGCCGGTCGCGTCCCCGTCGTGTTCCGGGCCCTGGAGCCCACGTCGCCTCACACCCGTTGGTTGGTCGTGTCCCCGCTGCGCGCTCTCTTCACCTTCGCCGTCGTGGCGACCGCCCTGCCCGGGCCGGACGACCTGCTCGCGCTCGTCGCCTCGGTGGAGGACACGCTCACCACCTACCTCGCGCTCGGCGCGAGCACGCCGTTCGTGTCGGAGCTCGCGCCGATCGTGGGCGGCATCGCCTCCCACGAAGGTCGGCTGCCGCTCGCGCGCGTGATCATCGCGGTCACGCTCGGCGGGTGGGTGGGCACCTCGCTGCTGTACCTCTCCGGACGGCTCAAGTGGGAGTGGCTGCGCCGCCGGTCGCGCACCGTGCGCACCACGGGCACGGTGGCGCTCCGCATCGTGAAGCGCAATCCGTGGCGCGCCTCGTTCCTGGTGCGATTCCTCTTCGGGGCGCGCATCCTGCTCCCCATGGCGTGCGGCGCCGCGCGCGTGCCGCTGGCGACCTACCTGCCCATGTCGCTGCTCGGCTCGCTGGCGTGGTCGGTGACGTTCGCGTTCGTGGGGCTGGCAGCGGGCGAGGCGGCGCACGCGGTGCTCGAGAACATCAAGCAGCTGGAAAGCGTGCTGATGGTGCTCGGCGGTGTGCTCATCGTGGCGGCGGGGGGCTGGTGGTGGCGCCGGCGGCTGCGTCGGGCGGAGCGCCGGAACGCGCGCACGCGACCCACTGAGTGAGGCCGATCGCGCCGAGGAAGCGGCGGTCGTGGCTCACCACCACCAGCGCGCCCGCGTAATCACGCAGCGCCTGTTCGAGCGCCAGCACCGCATCGAGATCGAGGTGGTTGGTGGGCTCGTCGAGCAGCAGCAGCGCTGGAGGGGTGATCGGGTCCATGGCGCACGCGAGGGACAGCCGCAGCCGCTCGCCACCGCTCAACCCCTGCACGGCCCGCTCGGCGCGCACCCCGCGGAATCCGAAGGCCGCGAGCCAGCTGCGCGCCTCGGTGGCCGGCAGGTCCGGGCGCGCCTGGGACAGCGCCTCGTGCAGCGACGGCGCGTCGGGGAGGTGCCAGGCGTCCTGCGTGAGCCTGGCAATGCGGTGCAGCGGCACGTGGTGGCGCACGTCGCCGCTCGATGCCGGCAGCGTGCCCGTGAGCAGTGCGAGCAGCGTGGACTTGCCGCTGCCGTTCGGACCGGTCACGCCAATGCGCGAGCGCGCGCCGACCTCCAGCGTGATCGGTGACAGCGCGGGCGTGCCGTCGAACGACACGCTCGCCTCGATGAGTGACACGAGCCGCTGCGCGCCGTGCACGTCGGCTGTTGGAATGCTGAACGTGATCGGCGCGCGCTCCTCCACGCGCGCCTTGGCCTCGGCGAGGCTCGACGCCGCGTCGCGCGCGCGCCGCTCCACACCACCGGCGAGCCGAGACTGTGTGCCGGTCGCGCGCTCCCTCGCGCCGCTGCGTTCGATGGCCGACGCACCACGACGGTCGGCGCGCCGCCGCCCGCTCCCCGCGCGCCGATCCTGCGCCTCCCGCTCGGCCTGCGCCTGCGCGCGCGCCCGCTCACGTTCGCGCTCGGCGTGATGCAGCGCCGCGAGCGCCGCGTCCTGCTCGGCCGCGCGCACCGCCTCGTACGTGTCGATCGCGCCGCCGTACCAGCGCGCGCCATTCGGCGACAGCTCGAGGATGCGATCCACGTGCGCGAGCAGCTCACGATCGTGGCTGGCCACGAGCAGCGCGCCGCGCCATTCGCCAAGCAGCCGGCGCACGGCGTCACGCGCCTCGCCGTCGAGATGGTTGGTGGGTTCGTCGAGCAGCAGCACGTCGGGAGCGGCGAGCAGCTGGCCCGTGAGCAGCACGCGCGTGGCCTCGCCGCCGCTCAGCGAGCGCATGGTGCGGTCGAGCGAGAGGCCGGGCAGCCCGAGTGCGTCGAGCAGCGCCTCGGCACGCCTGCGAGCCGACCAGCCGTCGGCCGCCGCATCATGGTCGCGCGGGTCGAGCGAACCGGCCTCCACGCGCGCCACCGCGGCGAGCGACTCGGCCACGCCCAGCGCGTGCGCGACCGTGGCGTGCGCCGGCTGCCGCGAGGGCGCATCCTGTGGGAGGTAGCCGACGCGGCCGGTGCGACGTACGGTGCCATGTGTGGGCACACGCTCGCCCGCGAGCACGGCGAGCAGCGTGGACTTGCCGCCGCCGTTCGGGCCGACGAGGCCGACGCGCTCGGCGGTCAGGCCGAGCGAGAGACGATCAAAGAGGGAGCGGCCGTCGGGAAGGACGCAGGTGAGCGCGTCGGCCGCAAGACGCGGAATCATGCAGGAAGCTAGCGCAACGGCCGCGCGGGGCGCCGGGTCAGCCGACCCGTGCGACCGCGCTGTCGCGCACCACCCGCGCCGCCTCGCGCAGCGCCTTCCACGTGGCCTCCACGTGCTCACGCTGCGTGCGCACGCTGCCGATGGCGAGCCGCAGCACCACACGGTCGCCCAGCTTGGTGTGCGACAGCAGCGCGGTGCCACTCGCGTTCACATGCTCGAGAATGGCCATGTTCCACGCGTTGCGCGTGGGCTCGTCCAGGCCCTCGGGCGCGTAGCGGAAGCACACCAGCGACAGCGGCACCGGCGCGGCGATCTCCCACCCGCCTTCGTAGTGCACCATGCCGGCGAAGTCGCGCGCCAGCTCGCAGTGATGCCGCAGCCGCTCGGCGATCCCCTCGGCCCCGAAGGCGCGCAGCACCATCCACAGCTTGAGCGACCGGAAGCGCCGGCCGAGCTGGAAGCCGTAGTCCATGAGGTTCACGACGGCGTCGTCCTCGCGCGTGCGCAGGTACTCCGCCACGAGCGAAAACGCGCCCTTGAGCACGTCGGGGCGCTTCGTGTACAGCACCGAGCAGTCCACCGGCGTGAACAGCCACTTGTGCGGGTTCACCACGAGCGAGTCCGCGCCGTCCACCCCGTCGAGCAGCCAGCGCAACTCGGGCACGATCGCGGCCGGACCGCCGTAGGCCCCGTCCACGTGCACCCAGCACCCCGCCTCACGCGCGATCGGTACGATCGCCGCGACGTTGTCGATGCTCGACGTGCTCGTGGTGCCCACGGTGGCGACCACGGCCATCGGCTTGTGTCCGGCGGCGATGTCGGCCGCGATGAGCTCACGCAATGCGTCGGGGCGCATGCGGAAGGACTCGTCCACCGGCACCTTCACGAGGTTGTCGTGTCCGAGCCCGAGCGTGATCACCGCCTTGTCCACGCTCGAGTGCGCGTGTGCGGAGCAGTACACGCGCAGCGCCGGCTGCCCTTGCAGGCCGCGTGCGCGCACGTCGGGGGCCGCCGCCTCGCGCGCCGCCGCGAGTGCGTACAGCGTGCTCGTGGAGGCCGTGTCGGTGATCTCGCCGAACCAGCCGTCGCCGAGCCCCATGAGCTGGCGCAGCCAGTCCACGGTGCGGAGCTCGAGCTCCGTGGCCGCCGGGCTCGTGAGCCACAGCATGTTGTTCACGTTCAGCCCCGCCGCGAACAGCTCGCCGAGGATGCCGGGGTACGAGCCCGAGATCGAGAAGTAGCCGAAGAACGCGGGGTGATTCCAGTGCGTGATGCCGGGCACGATCACGTCGTGGAAATCCTGCGCGATCGCGTCGAGCGACTCGCCGTGCACCGGTGCCGAGGGCGCGAGCCGTGCGGCGATGTCACCGGGCGCAACGCGTGGCTTGACCGGCACGCGCTCGGGGTGCTCGAGGTAATCGGCGATCCAGTCCACCGCCGCGTGCGCGGCGCGGCGGAACTCGTCGGGAGAGATGTCGCCGAGCGTCTCGCGCGCGACGGCATCAGGCACGAACGCGGGGGACGATGTGTCCCCCGCGTTCGTGGCCTTCGTGTCCTGCGGGTCGTGCGGAGTCGTCACTTCGATCCGCCCGATCCGGTGGTGCCGCGCACCGTGGGATACGTGATGCCGAGCTGCTCGAGGTACGTGCTGAATCGCGTCGGGTCGTAGTACAGCTTCCGGAGCTCCGGGCGGAAGCGGTTCATGACTTCCGCGTTGAGGTCGGCCACCGGGCGGTCGCTCGGCCGGATGAACGGCTGGTACTTCACGTCCTTGGTCTGCACGTCCTTGAAGTACGTCCACGCATCGCTCACCAGCGTGGGCGTGAGCAGCAGGTCGAGCATGGTGAGCGCCTGCACCTTGGCGCCGGCCAGGGCGCCCTTGTGCGCGATCGGCGTGGCCATCGCGATGCTGTTGGCCCAGTTGTGCCCCGGCAGCCCGGGAATGTTGGACGGGTAGCGCAGCGTGATCGTGGGCACGTTCCACGAGATGTCGCCGATGTCGTCGCTGCCGCCGCCGGTGAAGTTCTGCGACGTCTCGGTGCCGCGCAGCGGGTTGATCTGCGTGGAGAGGCCGAAGCCGGGCTGTCCGAGCTCCTGCTGCAGCGCGCGCGCCAGCGTGAGGTCCTTCTCGTCCCACGTCGGCATGCCGACCTTCTTGATGTTCTCGTACGTGGCTTCGGCGATCGGCTTGCTGAAGTGCGCCGACCACCCGGAGCCGAGCACGCGCACCGTGTCGAGTTCGGTGTCGGTCATCATCGCGGCGCCCTTGGCGATGCGCTGTCCCACCTCGAACAGCTCCATCGTGCGCGGGTAGTCCTGCTCGCGGAAGTAGAACCAGATGCTGGCCGTGCTCGGCACCACGTTCGGCTGGTCGCCGCCGTCGCGGATCACGTAGTGCGAGCGCTGGGCGAGGCGCAGGTGTTCGCGGCGATACTCCCAGCCGCTGGCCATGAGCATGACCGCATCGAGCGCGCTCTTGCCGCGCCACGGGCCGCCGGCGGCGTGCGCGCTGGTGCCGCGGAACTTGAACTCGGCCGAGACGAGCGCGGCCTGGTTGCTCTGCCCCCAGGTCACGCCGAGGTCGTTGGACACGTGCGTGAAGAGCGCCACGTCCGCGTCCTTGAACAGCCCATCGCGCACGAGGAACGCCTTGCCGGCCATGAGCTCCTCGGCCACGCCCGGCCACAGCACGAGCGTGCCCTGGATCTTCTCGCGCTCCATGAGCTTCTTGACCGCGATGGCCGCAGCCACGTTCACCGCCTGCCCGGAGTTGTGCCCCTCGCCGTGGCCGGGGCCGCCCTCGATGAGCGGGTCGCGGTAGGCCACGCCCGGCTTCTGCGACGCCTGCGGAATGCCGTCCACGTCGGAGCCGAGCGTGATGACCGGCTTGCCCGAACCCCACCGCGCGACCCACGCGCTCGGCATGTCGGCCACGCCGCGCTCGATGGTGAAGCCCTCCTTCTCGAGCATGCCCGTGAGGTAGCGCATGGTCTCGACTTCCTCGAAGCCGAGCTCGCTGAAGGAGAAGAGCATGTCCACGATTTCCTGGACGCGCTTGGCGTCGGCGTCCACCATGGTGAGCGCTTCGGCCTTGAGCTTGGCGAGACGCGGGTCGGCCTTGCGGGCCGGACCCTGCGCGCCCGCGATGGCGGGGAGGACCGCACTGGCGGTGGCCGCGAAGGCGGCGGCAACGAGGCACGCGTGTCGCGTGCGTGAGAGCAGGCGGGCGAGGGGCATCGTGGGGACGGGAAGGGACGGGAGGGTGGGCGCCGGCGGGCGTCCGCGAGCATCATCCCAAGGTACGCAAAACGGCGCGGCGGCGTTCGGCTGGTCCCCGATTCGGTCCCACGATCGGGAAACCGCGACCGCACACGTCCCGTACGACGGGGTATCTCGACGAGTGCCGCACGCCTCCCGCGCGGCCGAGTCTCCGCACCATCGCTGTCCCTCCTCCCCACGCGACTGGTTCCGCATGGTTGCCGCTCTTCGATTCGCCCCGCTGTTCGCCCTCGCCGCCTCCCTGGCCGCGCCGCTCGTCTCCCCCGCGAGCGCGCAGGGACGCACCCGCGACACGCTCCCCGACAGCGTGCGGGCCATCCTGCGCGACGTCTCGCGCGAGGCGCGCGAGGCCGGGCGCACCGTGTGGGACAGCGCGCGCCGCCCCGTGACCGTGACCGAGGCGCAGCTTGGCTCCGCCTTCGCCGACCCGGAGGCCCGCGAGATCCTGCTCCGAGCGCGCGCCGCGCGGCTGCGTCAGGACTCGGCGCTGCGCTCGTACCGGGCCACCACCACGCAGCGCATCTCGCTGGGCATGGGCGTGCGGCGTCTGGGACTCGAGAAGACGCTGTTTCGCGGCGACAACGTCTCGCGCATCGACTGGTCGCGTGACGGGGGCGTGTGGGTCACGCCGATCGGCTCACGCATGCAGGTGCCCATGGCCGGCGGTGGCGCCGACGGCGACTTCGTGGACGCGGTGTCGATTCCGTACTTTCCCGGCAAGGAGACGCTGTGGCTGCCCAGCAGCAACTTCGGCGTCGTGAAGGCCGACGTGGACGATCGCGAGATCATTCACCCCATCGCCAACGGCGCCGAAGCGTACTACCGCTACGCGACGGGCGACTCGATCACGATCACGCTCGGCGGCGGACGGCAGATCCGCTTGCGCGAGCTGCGCATCACCGCGCGGCGGCCGCAGTGGCGGCTGTTCGTGGGCTCGTTCTGGTTCGACCGCGACGGCGGGCAGCTGGCGCGCGCCGCCTATCGCCTGGCCGTGCCGATCGAGTTCTGGGACGTGGCCAGCGAGGAGATCGCGTCGGAGATGGTGCGCGACTCGGCGTACGACCGCGTGCGCGACTCGCTGGCGCGCGAGCGACTCTCTCGCGCCGACTACGTGATCGATTCCACGCGGCGCGCGCGCGCGGCCGCATCGAACTCCGATGAGGACGAGCCGCCGGGGTGGGTGAAGGCGGCATTCCGTCCGGCGCGCGGCTCGCTCGATGCGGTCACGGTGGAGTACGGGCTGTTCGGCAACGGCCGCTTCTGGCTGCCGCGCGCCAACAGCGCGACGTTCAGCGCGCAGATCGGGCCGCTGCGCACGCCCTTCACCTTCGACGAGAAGTTCGAGTACGACGATGTGAACGGCGACTTCACCACGCCGCCCGTGCCGCCGGAGCGTACGGCAGTCGAACTCGAGGCGGAGCGTGCCGCGCGGCGTGACAGCCTGCGTGCCGACTCGGCGGCCAGTGCGGGCGCCGCCGTGGTCGAGCGCGATCCGACGGTGTCGGTGAACGTGAGCATCGGCACCGGCGACGACAGCACGCGCCTCGCGCGCGCCGACTCCGCCTACCGCGCGCGCAACTGCCGACCCGGCGACAGCACCTACGTGCGTACCGAGTCGCGCTACAACGGCGCGCTCCGCGTGGCCTACACCATGCCCTGCGACCGGGCGTCGCTGCGCACGAGCAGCGCGCTGCCCCCCGCCAGCATGTCGACCGAGGAGCTGTTCGATCTCTCGCAGCGCGACGACCTCATCGCCGCGCTCGGGCTGTCGCTGCAGCCGGCGTGGGGACCGCAGGCGCCGACGGTGCGCACCGGGCTCGACCTCATCCGCTACAATCGCGTGGAAGGGCTCAGCGTGGCGCTGCTCGGCGAGCAGGTGCTCGGCGCCGGCTACACGGCGCACGCCAGCGTGCGGTTGGGGCATGCCGACCTGCAGCTCAACGGCGAGCTCGGCTTCGAGCGCTCGAGCGGTCGGCGCACCGTGTACGGCACCGTGTACGAGCGGCTGCGCGCCACCGCCGAGGAGTGGGGCAACCCGCTGTCGTTCGGACCGTCGCTGCCGGCCATCCTGTATGCGCGCGACGAAGGGTTCTACTTCCGCACGCGCGGCGCGGAAGTGGGCGATCGCCACGTGCAGCGCAACGGCGCCTTCGCGTGGCGCCTGTACCACGAGCAGCAGCGCACGGCCGGCGACAGCAGCGTGGTGGACACCTGGTCGCTCGGCCGCGTGTTCGGCAACCGCTTCCGCACCAACTTCGACGCGTCGCGCGTCTCGCTCACGGGGCTCGACGTGTCGTGGTCGCGCGCCTTCGGGGCCGACCCGGCGGGGCTGCGGCTCGTGACGGCCGTGCGCGGCGAGGGGGCCACCGGCACCGTGACCTTCGGCCGGGCCGCCTTCGAGGCCACGGCCTCGCGGCCGGTGGCGAAGGTGGCGCTCGCGCTCACCGCGAGCGTCGGGTCCACGGTGGGCGAGGTGCCCCCGCAGCGCAACTGGTTCCTGGGCGGACTGCGCACCGTGCGCGGCTCCACGCCGGGCTCGGCCGTGGGCGACGCGTACTGGTTCCTGCGCCAGGAGGTGGGCACGAAGTTCGGGGCGGTGCGGCCGGTGGTGTTCTTCGACGCCGGCTGGGCGGGGGCGCGCGACGCCTTCGGCGAGGGGCGCGTCCTGCGGGGAGCCGGTGGCGGACTGTCGTTCCTCGACGGCATCTTCCGCCTCGACGTAGCGCGCAACCTGGCCCGTGGCGGCGGGTGGCGCACCGACCTGTACTTCGAGGCGCCGATCTAGTCGCGCGCCGCGGGAGGCGCGTGACCGACGCGAACGCTGGTGCATCGAACACACCACACGCGTCGCCGTCCCCTCCCGCCCCGGCGCTCGCCCTCCCGCTGTTCGCGGTGGCGCTCTTCTCGAGCGCCACCCTGATCTTCACGCTGCAGCCGCTGTTCGCGCGCATGGTGACGCCGCTGCTCGGCGGCTCGCCGGCGGTGTGGAACACCAGCATGGTGTTCTTCCAGGCCGCGCTGCTCGTGGGGTACTTCCACGCGCACGTGCTGCAGCGCCTGCGATCACCGGCGGCGCAGCTGGCGGTGCACGCCGTGGCGCTGGCGGCCGCCGCGCTCGTGCTGCCGCTCGCGCCAAGCACGCTGCTGGGTGCGCCGAACGTGCAGCAGCCCGCGCTCTGGCTGCTGGGCGTGCTCACGCTCTCCGTGGGCGCGCCGTACATGGTGGCCTCGGCCACCGCACCGTTGCTGCAGGCCTGGTACGCGCGCTCGGGGCGACCCGATGCGCACGACCCGTACTTCCTGTACGGCGCCAGCAACCTGGGCAGCCTGCTCGGGCTGCTCGCGTATCCGGTGCTCGTGGAGCCGCTGGTGGGGCTCTCGAATCAGGGGATCGGCTGGTCGTGGGGCTACGGGGTGGTGGCGTGCCTGGTGCTGGCGAGCGGTGCGCTGATCGTGCGGCGGCCGGTGGTGGTGCCGGACGCGCAGGTGATGCTCGGCGTCGAGCAGCCGCGCGTGACGAGTGAGGCACCCGGTGCCACGTGGCGCCAGCGCCTCTTCTGGATGGCCGCCGCCGCCGTGCCGTCGAGCCTGCTCATCGGCGTGACGCAGCACATCCTCACCGACATCGCCTCGGCGCCGTTTCTGTGGGTGCCGCCGCTGGCGCTGTACCTGCTCACGTTCGTGGTGGCGTTCCGGAAGGGGGCGGGGGAGGCAGGGCCGACGATGCTCAGCCTGCACGCCGGTGCCGTGGCGCTGCTCGTGGTGCTGCCCAAGTCGCCGTCGATCGTGCTCGACGTGTGCCTGCGACTCGCCGCGCTGTTCGTGGCGGCGCTGGTGTGTCATGCGGCGCTTGCCGCCGCGCGCCCGCATCCGTCGCGACTCACCGAGTTCTACAACTACATGGCACTCGGCGGTGTGATCGGTGGCGCGGCGACGGCGCTCCTGGCGCCGGTGGTCTTCGATCGCATCGCCGAGTTTCCGCTGGCGATCGCGGCCACGCTGCTGCTGCGCGCCGCGCAGGAGGTGGAGTGGAAGATGGCCGCCGACACGTTCCTGATCGGTGCGGCGGCGGTGCTCGTGGCCGTGCTGACCGGCTGGCTGCCGCTCGAGGCACCACTGCTTGGCTTCCTTGCGCTTGCAGTGTATCTGAATCGCGCGCGTCCGTGGCTGGCCGCACCGGTCGTCGTGGTGTCCATGCTGCTCGTGGACGCGCGCAGCGTGAGCGGCGAGCTCATCCTCCGCGAACGCACCTTCTTCGGCGCGTATCGCGTGATCGCGGTGCAGCGCCCCGACGGGCTCGCGCACATGCTCCTGCACGGCAGCACCATTCACGGCGTGCAGTGGCGAGACAGCGCGCGCGCCTCGCGGCCGCTCAGCTACTATGCGCAGGGTGGCGCGGTGTACGACGCCGTGCGCGCCGCGCTCCCCGCGGACCGACCGGGGCACGCGGCGCTGATCGGGTTGGGCTCCGGCGCCATGGCCTGCGTGCTGCGCCAGCAGGACCGCGCCACGTTCATCGAGATCGACCCGGCCGTCGTGGCCATCGCGCGCGATCCGCGCTACTTCACCTACCTCGAGGCGTGCCCACGCCGCACCGAGGTGCGTCTCGGTGATGGCCGCCTCGAGATGCAGCGCTTCGAACCCGGCTCGCTCGATGTGGTGCTTGGCGACGCGTTCTCGTCGGACGCGATCCCGGTGCACCTGCTCACGCGCGAGGCCGTGCGGCGATACATGCGCGCCCTCCGTCCCGAGGGGGCGCTGGTCCTGCACGTCTCCAATCGCCATCTCGCCGTGGCCAACGAGGCGGTGCGTGTGGCCGCCGCCGAAGGATTCGCCGCCCGCCACTGGCGCTCGCCCACGGGGCGCACCGACAGCACGAACGCCTTCGAGAACCCGTCCGCCTCGGCGGTCGTGATCACGCGCACGGAAGCGGCCATGGACGCACTCGGGCTCGGTGCCCACTGGGCGCCCGCGCCGGCGCTCGCCGGCCGCGCCTGGTCGGACGACTTCATCCCGCTCGTGCGCACCATGCGCGAGCCGGCCATCGACGCGCGTCCCACGAAGGCGATCCCGGACAGCGCACCACCCCCGTCCCCCTGAGACCGGGCACGCGATTGCCGGGTGTCGCTGCGCGGAACTCGCGGTCGCGCTAACTTTGCGCATCTGCGGCCCAGCCTTGCGTTGCAGGCCGCGCCGCGTCCACCCCGCCGCCCTCCTCCATGGCGTTCGATCTCGCCGGCCAGGAACAACCGCGCTACGAGCAGAGCAACGCCGACGTGCTGCTCTGGCAGACGCGCTACCGCGTGGTGCTCGCGCTGCTCGCCGCCGGCGTGGCCGTGGGGCTGCGCACCGTGGGCTGGCTGTCAGTGTCCGCCGTGGCCGAGGCACGCCTGGGCGCGGCGATGGCCGACTGGCTCATTGCCGCGGTCGCGGCCGTGTACGTGGCCGTGGTGCTGTGGCTGCACGCGCACGTGCAGCGCTCGCGACGCGCGAGCCGCGCGCTCGCCACGCTCATGATGGTGGGCGACCTGCTGCTGGTGTTCGTGCTGGTGTTCGTGCTCGCCTCGCCGCGCAGCTACGATCGCGCGCTGCTCGTGGCACTCTTCGCCTTGCAGCTCACGCACGTGTACTTCGGACGCGGGCCCGCGCTGCTCATGCTCGCGGCCACGGCTACGGGCTACCTGTTCATCGTGGACGTCGCCATCCGCACCACCGGTGACGGCAGCTGGGCTGACGCGCTCTTCACGCTGCTCATCTTTGGCGTGGGGGCCGGCCTGGTCACCGTGGTGCAGAGCCACATACACGAGCGCCTCTCACGCCTGCTCGACATGTTTGCGCGCGCCGAGGACGGCGATTTCACGGCCACCTACGACGTGGCCTCGGACGTGCGCCCCGACGCCATCACGCATGTGGGGCGCGCGTACAACCGCATGCGCGCGCACCTCGCGGATATCGTGGAAACCGATCCGCTCAGCGGATGCCTCAACCGGCGCGGCTTCGAGCAGCAGTTCCGCCGCGAGCTGGCCCGCGCCGCCCGCGCGCAGGTGGAGCTCGCCATCATCGACGTGGACCTCGACCACTTCAAGCAGATCAACGACACCTACGGCCACCTCACGGGTGACCAGGTGATCACCGAGGCCGGTGAACTGCTGCGCGCCAACGCGCGTGCCGGCGACATCGTGGCGCGCACCGGCGGCGAGGAGTTCGCGATCCTCGCCCCCGGCACCGGGCTCGCGGGCGCCCAGCATCTCGCGCTGCGCATCGTGGAAGCGTTCCGACGCCGCGAGTTCGCCGGGGCGCGGCGGATTCCCGTGACCGCGTCGGTGGGCGTGGTGGCCGAGACGATCACCGACGAGGCCGTGCATGCGGACCTGCTGGCCCGCGCGGATGAGGCGCTGTACGCGGCGAAGCGGAGCGGAAGGAACCGGGTGGTGATCTGGACGCCCGGGTTGGCCGCCATGCGGGCCTCGGCAGGGGAGCCGGCGATACGGTAGGGGGATGTTGCTCCCCGAGACGCAACTGCGGTTGCACCCCCGAAGCTCGCGGCTCGCGGCTAGCCGCTCGGGTCCGTTCCGAGTGATCCTCGCGATGAGCACGGCCGGTAGCCCCAACAAGTTGCCGAGATCACGCGACACGGACCCGAGCGGCTAGCCTCGAGCTTCGAGTCTCGTGGGTTCAACTGCGCGGCAAGGGCAACCGCATGGTTCCTTCCGACACCACCACGCTGGCCCCGCCAACCCGCACGGCCCTCACCGCGCCCTGCGTCTTGTCCGCCTCGATCTCCAACCGGCTCGGACGCCCCATCTCCACGCCCTGCGCCACGCGCCAGCGCAGCGTCCCATCGCGCGGCGTGCGCGCCGCCAGGTACCCTGCGAGGCAGGCATTGGCCGAACCCGTGGCCGGGTCTTCCGGCACCGACAGCCCGGGCACGAACACGCGCGCGCGGATGTCCGCGTCGAGCAGCGACGCGGGCAGATCCGCCCGCTCCGCCTCGTCGCGCACGAGCGCGAACACCAGCGGCTCCGATGCCCACGCGCCGCGCAGGTGCGCGTCCCACGCGTCCATGCGCACGCGCGCGCGCCGCACCGCGTCCACCGAGGCGAGCGGCACTACCAGGAACGGCAGCCCGCACGACACGCCCGCGGGCCTGTGCGTGCCGCCCACGAAGTCGTGTGGCGCGAGGCCGAGCACGTCGGCGAGCGCCTCGATGCTCGGCACGCCCTCGGTGCGCTCCTCGGGCAGCTGCGCCGTGGTGAGCTGCGCGCGTACGGGCAGGCCGTTCTCGCACCATACGCGCACCGGCACTGGCCCCACGTTCTCGCCGAGCACGAGCTGCATCACGGCCGTGCCGCCGTCGTCGGCGTTCGTGCGCACGCGCCCGGTGGCCACGAGCACGTGCGCCGTGCCGATCGTGGGGTGTCCCGCGAAGGGCACCTCGCCGCCTGGCGTGAAGATGCGCACACGGCGCGTGGTGCCCTCCGTCTCGGGCGCGAACACGAAGGTGGTCTCGGAGTAGTTGAACTCGCGCGTGATCGCGAGCAGCGTCTCGCTGGGCAGCCCCTCGGCGTCGAACACGACGGCGAGCTGGTTGCCCGCGAGCGGCGTGTCGGTGAACACGTCGCAGGTCACGAATCGCAGCGTGCGCATGGGACTCACTCCTCGCCGAGGAACGGGTAACGCCAGTCGGTGGGCGGGCTGAAGGTCTCCTTGATGTTCCGCGCGCTCATCCAGCGTACGAGGTTGAGCTTGGAGCCGGCCTTGTCGTTCGTGCCCGAGCCGCGCGCACCGCCGAAGGGCTGCTGCCCCACCACTGCACCGGTGGGCTTGTCGTTGAGGTACAGGTTGCCGGCCGCCTGACGCAGCGCGGTCATGGCCTGGTGCAGCGCGCTGCGATCGCGCGCGTGGATCGCGCCGGTGAGCGCGTACGGCGACGTGCCGTCCACCAGCGCGAGCGTCTCCTCCCACTTGTCGTCGTCGTACACGTGGCACGTGAGGATCGGGCCGAAGATCTCCTCGCACAGCAGCACGTGCGACGGATCGCTGGCTTCCACCAGCGTGTTCTCCACGTACCAGCCGGTGTCGCCGTGCGTGCCGCCGCCAGCCACGATGTTCGCGCTGTCCTTCGCCAGCGCGAGATAGCGCGCGTTGCGGTTGAACGCCTTCTCGTCGATCACGGCGGCGGTGAAGTTGCGGAAGTCGCGCACGTCGCCCATGCGCATGTCCTCCATCATCGCCACCGCGCGGTCGCGCACTTCGGGCCACAGCGAGCGCGGAATGTACGCGCGGCTCGCCGCCGAGCACTTCTGTCCCTGGTACTCGAACGCGCCACGCACCATGGCGACCGCGAGCACCTGCGGGTCGGCGCTCGGGTGCGCCACGATGAAGTCCTTGCCGCCCGTCTCGCCCACGATGCGCGGATAGCCGCGGTAGCGCCCCATGTTGCGGCCGATCGTCTCCCACATGCTGTTGAACACGCCCGTGGAGCCGGTGAAGTGCACGCCGGCGAGCGACGGGTCGGTGAGCGCGATGTCGGAGATCGCCACCGGGTCGCCCGGCAGGAAGTTCACCACGCCCGGCGGCAGCCCCGCCTCCTCGAGAATGCGGAACACGTACCACGCCGAGAGCATGGCCGTGGCGGCCGGCTTCCAGAGGATCACGTTGCCCATGAGCGCAGGCGCGCTGCACAGGTTGCCGCCGATGGCCGTGAAGTTGAACGGCGTGACCGCGTACACGAACCCTTCGAGCGGCCGGTAGTCGAGCTGGTTCCACATCGTGTGGTCGCTGATCGGCTGCTCGGCGTACAGCTCCTGCGCGAACTGCGCGTTGAAGCGCCAGAAGTCGATCAGTTCGCACGCGGCGTCGATCTCCGACTGGAACACCGTCTTGGCCTGGCCCAGCATCGTGGCCGCGTTCAGCGTGTCGCGCCACGAGGTGGTGAGCAGTTCGGCGGCGCGCAGGAACACCGCGGCGCGGTCCTCCCAGCGCCAGTTGGCCCAGTCGCGCTGCGCCTCGGCGCTCGCCGCGATCGCCGCGTGCACGTCCTGCGGGCGGGCCTTGTGGTACGTGGCCAGCACGTGCTGGTGATCGCAGGGCATCGTGGCCTGCCCCAGGTCGCCGGTGTGGATGCGCTTGCCCCCCACCACCACGGGGATCTCGGGTTGCTCGAGCGCCATGCTCGCCAGGCGCGACTTGAGCGAGCGCTTCTCGGCGGAGCCGGGCGCGTACGCGCGGATGGGTTCGTTCACGGCGGGCGGCACGCGGCGCGCACCGTCGAAGGCGGCGAGGGACATGGAGCGTCTCCAGGGAGGCCGAGGGGAAGCGCCGGCGCGTGGGATATCGCGGCCAGCGCCAGCGGGCACGATTGCCCGGAACTTAACCGCCGGACCCGAGCCCGTCGGCGATCCTCAGTCCCCGCCGGTTCCCAGGTCGATCCGTTCGCCGAGCGCGGCGTTGTCGATGAGCCGCACCCCCTGCACGTGCGCGGCGAGCAGCACGCGCGTGGTGGCGTCCGCGACGTCGACCGGTCGCAGCGTCTCACCGTGCGCCACCAGCGCGTAGTCCACGCGCACCGCGGGCTCCTGCGCGAACGAGGCCTGCAGCATGGCCTCGAGCGCCTCGGCGCGACGCTCGCCGGCCGCAAAGGCGCGCTGCGCCGCCACGATGGCACGCGGCAGCGCGCGCGCCTGGGCGCGCGCCGTGGCGTCGAGCCGCGCATTCCGGCTCGAAAGGGCGAGGCCGTGGGCGTCGCGCACGGTGGGCACCGGCACGATCGTCACGTCGAGCAGCAGGTCGGCGGCGAGGCGACGGATCACCTGAAGCTGCTGCCAGTCCTTCTCACCGAAGAACGCATGCGTGGGGCGCGCCGCGCGCAGGAGCAGCGTGACGACGGTGGCAACCCCGCGAAAGTGTCCCGGCCGCAGCGCTCCCTCGAGCACCTCCGTGAGCCCCGACACCTCCACGTGCGTGGCAAATCCGGCCGGATAGAGCGCCGACGGCGCGGGCACGAACGCGATGTCACAGCCGGCGGCCTCGAGCAGCGCGAGATCGGCGGCCTCCGTGCGGGGATACGCCGCCAGGTCACGCGGGTCGTTGAACTGCGTGGGGTTCACGAACACGCTCGCGACCACCACGGCGCACACCGCGCGGGCATGCGTCACCAGCGTGAGATGGCCCTCGTGCAGCGCGCCCATCGTGGGCACGAGCCCAACGGAGCCCGGGCGTGCGTCCTGTCGCGCGGCGATCGCGGCGCGCAGCGCGGCGACATCGCGCACCACCACGAGTCCGGCCGCACTCACGACGCGCGCTCCTCCCCGGTGCGCGTCGTCTCGCCTGTCGCCGTGTCGGTCCGCGCCGCGCGGAAGGCCGCCAGCGATTCGCCGCCGCGCACCGACTGCGCGTCGCCCGGGAACGCACCGCGCCGCACGTCGTCCGCGTAGCGCGCGAACGCGTCACGGATCGGCGCGGCCAGGTCGGCGTAGCGGCCGGCGTGTCGCGGCCGGAACTGCTCGTCGAGCCCGAGCAGGTCGTGCATGACCTGCACCTGTCCGCGGCAGTGCGGCCCCGAGCCGATGCCGATGGTCGGGATGCGCACCGTCTGCGTGATCGCCTGCGCCACTTCCACGGGCATCTTCTCGAGCAGCAGCGCCCAGGCGCCCGCCTCCTCGAGCGCGACGGCGTCCTGGACCAGCCGCTCCGCCGCCTCCGACGTGCGTCCCTGGGCCGGATAGCCACCGAGCAGCGAACTCTGCTGCGGGCGCAGGCCGATGTGTCCCATGATCGGAATGCCGGCTTCCGTGCAGCGCTGCACGAAGGGTGCCCAGCGCGCGCCGCCCTCGAACTTCACCGACTGCGCGCCGGCGTCCTGCAGCGCGCGCCCCGCGTTGCGCACGGCCTCGTCCTCGCCCGTGTGGTACGAGAGGAACGGCAGGTCGCACACCACGTGTGCCGACGTGGTTGCGCGCACCACGGCCCGCGTGTGGTGCAGCATGTCCTCCATTGTGACCGGCACCGTGGACGCATGGCCGAGCAGCGTCATGCCCACGCTGTCGCCGACGAGGAGGAAGTCCACGCCGGCGGCTTCGCACAGGCGCGCGAAGGTTGCGTCGTAGGCGGTGAGCATGACGAGCGGCTCGCCGCGATCGGCGCGGGCGCGGAGTTCAGGGATCGTGGGACGGGGCATTGGCGTGGGGCGAGAGGGCAAGCGAGAGCAGGGTGGTGGCGGCGTCGTACGCCGCGCGCTCGGCAGGCGTGCTGGCGAGCGCCTCGCGATGACGGGACACGGTGGCGGTGTCGCCGCGCGCGAGCGGACCGGAGATCGCGCGGCGCGCGGACGTGTGCGGCGGCAGCGCGTGCAGGTTGCGCACGACGCTGTCGAGCAGGCCGAGCAGCGCCCGGCGCGCGGTGACGGGATCGAGGTGGAGCGGGGCGAGCATCGCCTCGGCGTGCGCGAGCAGCGCGGCCGGCGCGTTGCCCATGAGCGTGGCGGCGGCGTGCCAGCGCGCGCGATCGGCGTCCTGCACGCGCACCGGCTGCAGTGCGAGGGTCGCGCACAGCGCCTCGAGCGCCGTGCCGGCGATGGCGTCACCGGCGATGGCGGCCACCGCGCCGGCGAAGTGGTGCGCCGGCGCGTCCTCGCCGCGGGGCAGGGACACCATCGGGTGCAGCGCGCCGGCATGCACGCGCGCGAGCTCCGCGCCGCCTTGCTGCCGCGCCACCTCGATGACGTCGGCGCCGAGCGCGCCGGCGCAGTGCGCGAGCACCTGCCCATCGCGCCACACCGGCAAGGCGGCGAGCACGGGCACGTCGGTGTCGCTCACGGCGAGTACGACGAGGTCCACGTGGGCGGCAAGCGAGCGCAGTGGAACCGCGTGCACGCCCGGCAGCGTCGCGGCGAGCGCCTCGGCGGCACCGGCGCGTCGGCTGCTCACCGCCGTGAGGCGCACCGCCGCCGGTTCGTGCACGCCGACGTGCGCCCGCTGCGCGGACATCGGCTGCGCGGACGCGTGCCGCGAAGACGCGTGCAGTGCGCGGGCCAGTGCGCGGCCCACGGTGCCGAGTCCCACGATCCCTACGTGCCAGGCGCCAGTCATGGTGAAGCATCGTTGGCGGGCGGGGCGCGGAGCAAGGTCGCGCCGGCCGGTGCGCTGGCGATTATCGTCCGGCATGCGACGCTTCCGGACTTCGGCGCCCGGCGCCCTTCTGCTGTTCCTGTTGCCACTGCTCGCCGGCTGCGCCGCCGGCGAACGCGAAATCGTGTGGGTGGACACGTCGCCCACGATCGTGTCCTTTGCCGGCCTCGACGAGCCCGACGTGGACACGCTCCCCGAGGCGACCGACACCCTGTACGCCGGCGAGCGCGCCGAGTGGCAGGCCACGCGCCCCGGCCTCGTGCACGACCTGTGGCGCGCCACCGCGCTGCGCCGCGAACTGACCGCCATGCCGGCCTCACGCGAGCGTCGTGCACCGGCCGGGCCGCTGCCGCTCGTGGAGACGCCCCCCGCGCCCGATCGCTCCATGGGCGAGGGCAGCCTGCCCATCGACCCGCAGCGGTGCGTGGGCAGCTTGCGCATTGCCAATACGGCGCGCGGTCAGGTGGCCGCGTGGTGGTCGGAGCGCGCGGGGCAGCGTGTGCACCTGCTCGCGGCGTGGCGGGATTTCGGACAGGCCACGTGGCGCGGACCCATTCCGGTGGACACGCTCGACGTGGGCTCCACCGACGCGCGCGACGTGCCCGAGGGTGTGCCCAACGGCTGCGCGCGCCCCGCGCCCGGGCTCTCGGTGGACGGCGACAACGGCTACGTGCACCTTGCCTACGCGCTCGTGGGGCCCGAGGGGCCAGGCTTCTTCTACGCGCACCAGATGGACCCGCGCGCCGCCTTCGAGCCGCCCATTCCCATCGTGTACGGCGAACGGCTCGGCGCCGCGCGCGTCGCCTCCGACGGCGACGCGGTGGCCGTTGTGTACGAGGACCCCAACAGCGGCTCGCGCCCGCGCATCGCGCTCGCCGTGTCGCGCACCGCGGGGCACCTGTTCGAGGGACGCTTCACCGTGAACGCCGGCCTCTCGCCGGCCTCCGACCCGTACGTGCAGATTCGCGGAGCCGCGATCGTCGCGGGGTGGTCCGAAGTGCCGCCCGCCGGTGGCGACACCGTGTTCCTCGTGCGACGCGCCACGATACGCTGATCGCGCGACCCCTCGAGCGCGTCCCCATCGCCCGATCGCGTCCGACCGTCCCTCCCGCCCGCTTCGCCATGACCGACACGTCGCTCCTGCTCGGCGCCCACTGCATCGACACCGGGGGCATCCCCATGGCCGCGCGCCGTGCCGGCCGCGCCGGCATGCAGGCGCTGCAGATCTTCAGCGCCATCCCCAAGTACTACAACGAGAAGGTGAGCGTGAAGCCCGATCGCATCGCGCGCTTTCGCGAGGCGCTCGAGGGCGCGGGCATCGCGCCGGCGCATGTGATCGTGCACGCGGGCTACGTGCTCAACTGCGCCACCCCCGACGCGGAAAAGTGGGAGCGCGCGGCCACCGCGCTCGCCAGGGAGCTCGAGCGCAGCACCGCCCTTGGCGTGGGGGGCGTGTGCTTTCACCCCGGCGCCGCCACCGACGGCGACCGCGATGCCGCGATCGCGCGCGTGAGTGAGGCCATGCGCCGCGCGCTGCTCGCGGTGCCGGAGGGCGGTACGCGCCTGCTCATCGAGAACACTGCCGGCGCCGGCACCACCGTGGGGCGCACCCCCGACGAAGTGGGCGCCATGCTCGCCGCGCTGCCAGCCGACCTGCGCGCGCGCGCCGGCTACGGCCTCGACACGTGCCACCTGTACGCGTCCGGCTACGACCTCGCGGCGTCTCGCGACGAGGTCACGCGCGTGCTCGACGCGTTCGAGCAGGCCACGGGGGAACCGCCCTCGTTCCTGCATCTGAACGACAGCGAAGGAGCACTCGGCTCCAACAAGGACCGCCACGCGCGCATCGGCCAGGGGAAGATCGGCGCCGAGGCGTTCGGCTGGTTGCTGCAGGACGCGCGGGCGCGTGGCATTCCCTGCCTGCTCGAGACGCCGCAGGCGGTGAGCGAGGTGGCCGAAGACGACGACACACCCGACGCGTGGGACGTGGAGGACATCGCGCGGCTGCGCGAGCTGGCGGGGGTGGCCGGCGCGTGAGGCTGCGCGCGCTGCTCGTGCTCGCGGCGCTCTCCTGCACGCTGCCGGCCGAGCGTGCGCCTGACGCAACCGACGCGGACCTCGCGCGGGCCACACGGGACTCTGCACCGGACATCGCACCGATCTCCCCCGACGCGCGTGCCTGGGTGCTGTTCACCGAGGGCGGCGATACGATCGCGCACGAGGTCGCGCGTGAGGGGCGTGACTGGTTGGAGGTCACGCTCACGCTCGACCGCCGCGCGGAGTCGCAGCGCATCGTGATCGCGTCGCAGGGGGGCGCGGACGTGCGCTGGGACGTGCTGCGCGAATGGGCACCCGCGGTCGCGCGCCCTGCCGAGCGCTGGCGATTGCTCCCGTTCGGCGACTCGCTGACGGTGGTGCGGGGTGCGCTCATCGGCGTGCCGGTGGACGTGGGCACCGTTCCGCTGCCGCGTGACGCGGCCCCCTGGCACGACGCGTCCGTCGCGCTCCTCGAGCGCGTGGTGCGGCAGGGCCTCGTGCTCGCGGGAGCGGCCGAGCGATCGGTGGTCTCGCTCACGACGCCCGAACGCGTGCGTCGCGTGCGCGTGACGCGCATCGGCCTGGACTCGGTGCGCGTCGCGCACCCCGACGGGGACTGGCTGCTGCGCGTCGATGGTTCGGGACGCGTACAGGGCGGTGCGTCGCCATCGCGGCGGCTCCTGCTGCGCCGTGTGGCTGTGCCCGACGACTCGGCGCGCGCGCACTCTCAGGCGGACACTCACGGCGATGCACAGAACGGCGTGATGCACCAATCCGTCCTGCTGCACGCCCCCGACGGCGTGCGACTGGCCGGCACCTTCACGCGCCCGACGACCGGCGATCCGGTGCCGGTCGTGGTCTTCGTGAGCGGCTCCGGGCCGCAGGATCGCGACCTCGGCGTGCCCGGATTCGATGGCTACCGCCCTTTCGCGGAGCTCGCCGAGTCGCTCGCGCTCCGCGGCATTGCGTCGCTGCGCGTGGACGATCGCGGCACCGGCGCGTCGGGCGGCAGCGCCTACAGCGCCACCTTCGCCGACGAGGCGCGCGACGTGCGTGCGCTGCTCGCGTGGCTGCGCGCGCGCGCCGAGCTGCGGCCGTCCGCGATCGCACTTGTGGGACACAGTGACGGCGGGCATGTCGTGCTCGAGGTGGCGGCGTCGGACACGGCACGCCGTGGCGGCGCGATTCGCGCGGTGCTTCTGCTTGGCACGCCCGCCGAGTCGGGACGGGCACTGGCCCGCGCGCAGCGGCTGGCCTGGCTCGACGAGCGATCGCGGGACGGTGTGCCGCCGTCGGAGGCGACGCGCGCCACGCTCGACGCCCTCGACGCCGAGACGGAGCGACTCGCCGCGCGCGACCCATGGCTGCGCGACTGGCTGGCGCACGAGCCGTCGCGCGCGCTCGGCGGCGTGCGAGCGCCGGTGCTCGTGGCCCACGGCGCACATGACGGGCAGGTGCCCGTCGCGCAGGCGGTGCAGCTTGCCGCGCTGCTGCGCGCTCGGGGGGCGGGCGACGTGTCGGTGCAGCGGCTTCCCGGCGTGAACCACCTGCTGCTGGCCGACTCGAGTGGCGACCCGCGTGGCTATCGTCGCCTGCCGTCCCGCGCGTTGCCGGCGGACGTGCGCGACACGCTTGTGGCGTGGCTGTCGGCGCGTCTGCGCGAGCGTCCCTGAGGCGAGTGCGCGTCCCCTCGACGCTCCTTCGAACGCCCCTCTGACGCCCCTCGAAGGCGTCCCCGAGGGCGCGCACCCGTCTCCCCGAGGGAAAAACCGTCATTCTCATAGGGGAAAACGCGATTTCCCCTATTGCGCGTCCCATAGCGCCATATAGCTTGTGGCGCGTCACGCACAGATCGCGCGACACGGACCGGTACCCAACACAGGAGATTCCATGGCCCCTGCGAAGAAGTCTGCCAAGAAGGCGGCGAAGAAGGCCGCCCCGAAGAAGGCCGCTGCGAAGAAGGCGGCACCCAAGAAGGCCGCCGCCAAGAAGGCGGCTCCGAAGAAGGCCGCGAAGAAGGCGGCCGCCCCGAAGAAGGCCGCCGCGAAGAAGGCGGCTCCCAAGAAGGCGGCCAAGAAGCGCACGCCGAATGCCGCGTTCATGAAGGCCATGACGCCGTCGGCCGAGCTCGGCGCCGTGATCGGCACCAAGCCGCTCCCGCGCACCGAAGCCACCAAGAAGATCTGGGATTACATCAAGAAGAACGGCCTGCAGGACGCGAAGAACAAGCGGCAGATCAACGCCGACGACAAGCTCAAGGCCGTCTTCGGTGGCAAGAAGTCCGTCACCATGTTCGAGATGACGGCGCTGGTCAGCAAGCACCTCTCCTGACCATCTTTCGGCAGGCGTGGCGAGGGGGCGTGTCCCGCACGGACGCGCCCCCTCGTCGCTTGTGACCCCGACTCCCTCCACACGCTGCCGTGGCCCGTTCGCCGAAGTCCAAGTCCGACGCCCCCGCCAACGCCGTGGCCGCGCTGCGTGGCGATGCGAAGCAGGCGCCCGATCGCCCGTCGTCCACCAAGGACAACATCAAGGCGATCCTCTGGACGCTCGCGATCTTCTTCTTCATCCGCACGTTCCTCTTCGAGGCGTACCGGATCCCGTCCGGGAGCATGCAGCCCACGCTGCTGGTGGGCGACTGGCTGTTCGTGAACAAGCTCGCCTACGGGCCGCACGTGCCGGGCACGAACATCAACCTGCCGGGCTACGACGAACCCGCGCGCGGCGACGTGATCGTGTTCAAGTCGCCCGACCAGCGCGACCAGCCCGACGATCCCAACCCCACGCTGGTGAAGCGGCTCGTGGCCGTGGCCGGTGACACGGTGCACATGCGCGGCGGGCTCTTCTTCCTGAACGGGGAGCCGCAGCCGCAGCCCGACGCCATGCGCGACAACCCCAAGCTCGACGGCTCCTTCTCGCACCCGCTCTTCGAGTGGCAGGCGGCACACGAGATCCAGGGGGCGCGCATGGGCGATCCGCCCGACGTGCCCACGCTCGACGACTGGGGCCCGCTCGTGGTGCCCGCCGGATACCTGTTCATGCTCGGCGACAACCGCTACGACTCCAAGGACGGCCGCTACTGGGGGCTCGTGCCGCGCGAGAACGTGCGTGGCCGTCCGGCCTTCGTGTACTACTCGTACAACGGCCTCGACAGTGACCGCGCGCTGCCGTTCCTCACCGACATTCGGTGGTCGCGCATCGGGACCGTGATCCGGTAGCCATGCCGTCGTCGCTTCGCTCGCGCCTCGCGAATCTGTTGCTCGCGACCAGCCTCTGGAGTTCGCTGTGCCTCACGGCAGCTCCGATCGAGGCGCGAGCACAGCCGAGCATCCCCCGCGGCGCGCTGCGCATCGACACCCTCTGGTCGCAGTCGCTCGGCACGACCAAGCGGCTGTACGTGTACCTGCCGCCAAGCTACTCGCGCGACACCGCCGCGCGTTTTCCCGTGCTCTTCTACCTGCACGGCGTGGGCGGCGACGAAGAGAACTGGGTGCGCCTCGCGCGTCTCGATCGCGTCATGGATTCGCTCGCCGCGGCCGGCCACCCCGAGGCGATCGTGGTCATGCCCGACGGCGACGACTCCTGGTACACCACCTGGCACACGCTCCCCGACGCGGCCGCCTGTCGTGCCGACACCGCGCGCGCCGAGCGGGCGGAGAGCTACTGCGTGCCCTGGCCGCACTACGACGACTACGTCGCGCGTGACCTGGTGGCGCATGTGGACGCCCGCTATCGCACGCGTGCCGAATCAAGGCACCGCGGCATCGGCGGGCTCAGCATGGGCGGCTTCGGCGCGGTCACGCTGGCGCTCGCCTACCCCGACGTGTACTCGGCGGCCGCGAGCCACTCGGGGGTGCTCGCGCCGGCGCTGCTGGGGCCGCGTCCGCTTCCCGTTGGCGCGACGGCAGGCGACCTGCAGTGGGCGCGCACGCCCGCCGAGCTGCGGCAGGCGGCGGGTGACATGCGCTTCACGCGCTGGTTCGCGCCGAAGTTCGGCACCGACACCATCGGCTGGTACGCGCGCGATCCCGGCCGGCTCGTGCAGCGGCTGCAGGTGGCGGGCACGACCGTGCCTGCGCTGTTCTTCGACGGCGGCGTGGACGACGTGTACCTCGAGCAGAACCGCGCCTTCGCGGCCACGCTGCGTGCGCTGGGCGTGGCCCACGAGTATCGCGAGCCGCGTGGCGGGCACACCTGGGACTACTGGCGCGCGCAGCTGCCATCGAGCCTTGCCTGGCTGCTGCAACGGGTGGCCGCGCCCGCGTCCGGTGACAGCCTGCCCCAGGTGCGTGACGGCCGCCGTGGTGGCGCCCGCGCACGCGGCGCGTAGCTTCGCAGGATGCGCCTCTACACGCCGCCCATCGGCTCGACCGCGGTCCCGCCGCGGACCGGTGGCCTGCGCGCCTTCTCGCGCTCCACGCTCGAGCTGGCCGCGCTCACGGGCATCGTGCTGCGGCTGTACCGGGCCGCCGTGCTCACCCTCCCCAGTTTCGCCGACTGGCCGGTGTTCATTGGCGCGCTCGTGCTGGGCGTGGTGCTCGCCTGCGGCGCGCTCACCTGGCACCTGAGCAACTTCACGCTGCGCCGCTGGCCCGCGCGCGTGGCCACCTTCGTGGGGATCGAGGTGGCGGCCGAGTTCGGCATGAGCTCGGTGCTCATCGCGCTGCACCGCGAGCCTGTGGGGTCGGGGCTGGCCACGTGGGCGGATTGGTGGCCGCTCGCGGGGCAGACGCTGCTGGAGCGTGGGCTGGTCCTGGGTGGGTATGCGGGGCTGCTCGCGGCGGCGATGTGGGTGGTGACGCGCAAGCGCCTCTCGTGATTTCTTCGCGATTGTTGAATCCTTCCGAACCGGAGCAGGGCATGGTGTTCAGTCAGTCGTCGCGTGCAGCAGTCATCGCGCTCTGCACGGCAGTCGTTGCACCGTTCGCTGTGATGCAAGCCCAACCCGCCCTCACCCCCCGCCCCGAACCCGCCGCCATCGCGGCCCCCGCCTGGCGCACCATCGCCTCGCGCGACTCCCTGCGCCCCTTCGGCTCGCTGCGCGAGCAGGCCGTCATCCGGCAGCAGTGGCTCGAGAAGCGCATGGACACCATCCTGCCGGCGCTCATGCGCAAGTACGGCGTGGACATGTGGGTCATCCCCATGCGCGAGTACAACGAGGACCCCGCGTTCCGCGCCCTCGTCTCGCCCACCACCTTCGCCGCGCGTCGCCGCACCATCTACGTGTTCTACGACCGTGGCGCCGAAGGCATCGAACGCATCGCGTTCGGTGGCACCAACCAGGGCGGCGTGTACAAGGCCATTCGCAGCACCAAGGCGGTGGACGCGCCTGCCGCCGGAAGCCGCGCCAACGATCGCACCGCCGAGCTGTGGGGCGACGAGCAGTGGCAGGTGCTGCGCACCGCCATCGAGGAACGGCAGCCGAAGAAGATCGCCGTGAACTGGTCGCGCACCTGGCACTTCGCCGACGGCCTCACGCACGGCGAGTACGAAGGCATGACCGAGGCGCTCGGCCCCGACTTCACGAGTCGCCTGGTGCCCGCCGAAGGGCTGGCCGTGGATTTCATCGCCGCGCGCCTCCCCGAGGAGGAGGCCACCTTCGAGCGCCTCAATGCGCTCGCGTGGGAGATCATATCGGAGG
Source organism: Gemmatimonas sp. (assembly GCA_011390885.1). Classification (GTDB taxonomy): domain Bacteria; phylum Gemmatimonadota; class Gemmatimonadetes; order Gemmatimonadales; family Gemmatimonadaceae; genus JAABRT01. Next base: position 80,524 of record JAABRO010000008.1, read on the forward strand.
CGTTCAGCGAGCGCGTCATCACCCCCGGCGAGACGCGCACGGAAGACGTGATCTGGTGGATGCGCCAGCGCCTCGAGGACCTCGGCCTGCAGACGTGGTTCCAGCCGAGCGTGGAAGTGCAGCGCTTCTTCGGCAGCCCGGACCTCGTGGGGCCCAACCCGGTCATCCAGCGCGGCGACGTGCTGCACTGCGACTTCGGCATCACCGCCATGGGGCTCAACACCGACACGCAGCACATGGGCTATGTGCTCAAGGTGGGCGAGACCGATGCACCCGCCGGCCTCAAGGCCGCGCTGAGTGCGTCCAACCGCTTGCAGGACTTCAACACCGAAGCGCTGCGTCCGGGACGCACCGGCAACGAGGTGCTCGCCGCCGCGCTCGCGCGCATGCGCGGCGAGGGCATTGACGGCACCATCTACACGCACCCGATCGGTTCGCACGGCCACGGCTCGGGCACGATCATCGGCCTCTGGGACTACCAGGAGGGCGTGCCGGGGCGCGGCGACTTCCCGGTCATGGCCGGCATGTGGTACTCCATCGAGCTGCAGGCCACGGTGCCTGTGCCCGAATGGAACGGACAGCGCGTGCGGTCGGCGCAGGAAGAGGACGTCATCATCGACCGTGAGGGTCGCGTGCGCTGGGCCAAGGGGCGACAGGAGCGCTTCCACCTGGTGCGCTGACGTCATCGCGCGCCATTAGGTTGGGGTGACGTCCATGCCCCACGACACTGCCCTCATCGCCACGATCGCGGTCGGACTCGGCCTCGCGTTCGTGTTCGGCTGGCTGGCCACGCGCGTCGGATTGCCGGCGCTCGTGGGCTACCTGCTCGCCGGCGTGGCCGTGGGGCCGCGCACGCCCGGTTTCACCGCCGACGTGGGGCTCTCGGGGCAGCTGGCGGAGATCGGCGTGATCCTGCTCATGTTCGGCGTGGGGCTGCACTTTTCCGTGCGCGACCTCATGAACGTGCGGCGCGTGGCGGTGCCCGGCGCCCTCGTGGGCATGCTCGCGCTCACACTCGCGGGCGCGGGGCTGGCCACGCTGTGGGGGTGGCCGGTGGGCATGGCCGTCACGTTCGGGCTCTGCATCTGCATCTCGAGCACCGTGGTGGTGATCCGCTCGTTCGAGCAGCGCAACGCGCTCGACACCGGGGCCGGCAAGCTGGCGGTGGGGTGGATGATCGTGGAGGACCTCGTCATGGTGCTCGCGCTGGTGCTGCTGCCGGCACTGGCGCCGATGATGGGTGGCACCGGTGCTGGGTTGGCCGTGCGCGCGGGGGACCCGCTGTGGCTGGTGCTCGCGATCACGCTCGCCAAGGTGGTGGCGTTCAGCGCGCTCATGTACTTCGTGGGGCGCCGCACCATTCCGTGGTTCCTCTGGCAGGTGGCGCGCACCGGCTCGCGCGAGCTGTTCACGCTCTCGGTGCTCGCGGCCGCGCTCGGCATTGCCGTGGGTGCGGCGGTGCTCTTCGGCGTGTCCTTCGCGCTCGGCGCCTTCTTCGCCGGGCTCGTGATCAGCGAGTCGGACCTCAGCCACCAGGCCGCGGCCGACGCGCTTCCCATGCGCGATGCCTTCGCGGTGCTCTTCTTCGTGTCGGTGGGCATGCTGTTCGACCCTGGCATCCTGCTCCGCGCGCCGCTCAAGGTGCTGGCGGTGGTCGCGCTGGTCATGCTCGTCAAGCCGGCGGTGTCGGGGCTCATGCTGCTGCGGCTCCGCAAGCCGGCGCGCAGCGCGGTGCAGGTGGGTGCGAGCCTCGGGGAGATCGGCGAGTTCAGCTTCATCCTGGCGGGGCTCGCCATCTCGCTCGGTCTGCTCGACGAGGATGGCCGCAGCCTGATCCTGGCCGGCGCCATCCTGTCCATTTCGCTCAATCCGCTGCTCTTCGCGGCGGCACCGCGGGTGGAGCGGTGGCTTGGCCGGCGCTGGCAGCTCATCGACGCGATCGAGGCCTCGAGCGAGATCCCGGTGGTGACTGCCGGCCGCCGCATGCGCGACCACGCCATCGTCGTCGGTTACGGGCGCGTGGGCGGCACGATCGGCCGGGCGCTGTCGCAATGCGGTGTGCCGTACGCCGTGGTGGAGCAGGACCGCCAGCTGGTGGACCGGCTGCGCGAGCGCGGCGTGTGCGCGGTGTACGGCGACGCGGCGCGGCCTGGCATTCTCGAGCAGGCGTCGCCGGCCGCGGCACGGCTGCTGGTGGTGGCCACCCCCGACCCGTTCCAGGCGCGGCAGGTGGTGGAACTCGCGCGAAAGGTCAACGCCAGCATCGACATCGTGGTGCGCACGCACACGAGCGCCGAGCAGGCCTACTTCGAGCAGCTGGGTGTGGGGCGCGTGGTGATGGGGGAGCACGAGCTCGCGCTGGGCATGGCGCACTACGCGGTGGTGTCGCTCGGCCACGGCGACGACGAGGCCGAGGCGATCGTGGAGCAGCTGCGTGGTGCTGACCGACGTGACCGCGCGGCGCGCGACGTAGCGGGCGCGAGCGCGCCTTGACGGTTGCGGGGCGCGCTGGAACCTCCGCCTTCGCTGCGGTGCTAGATTGAAGGATCATCATTGTCCCGTCCGCTGCCCCACTGCCATGTCCCGGAAGCGCCTCATTGTTGTTGGAGACCGTGTGCTCGTGAAGCCCGAGGAGGGCGAGCAACGCAGCAAGGTCGGGCTGTACCTGCCGGCCACCGCGGTGGACAGTCAGGCGGTACAGGGCGGACGGATCGTGAACACGGGTCCCGGGCTGGCGCTGCCGGAGCTCGGCGACCATTCCGACGAGCCGTGGCGCACGGCTGGCGGGTCCGGCCGAGAAGCGCGGTACGTGCCGATGCAGGCGCGCACCGGCGACTTCGCGATCTTCTTCAAGAAGGCCGCAGTCGAGATCACCTTCGAGAACGAGCAGTACCTCGTGGTACCGCAGGCGGCGATCCTCGCGCTCGTACGCGAGGGCTCGGCGGACGACGACGTCGTGGACGAGATTCCCGGCTTCGACTTCTGACCGCGCGTCCCCCGACTGCACGCCCGCGAGCACACCCAGACAGGAGCAGATGGACATGATGTATCCCGAACAGATCGTGGCGCCGATGCGCGAGGAACTCACCCGCCTCGGCGTGCAGGAACTGCGTTCGGCCGACGCGGTGCACGAGAAGCTCGCCGGTGCGAGCGGCACGCAGCTGGTGGTGGTGAACAGCGTGTGCGGCTGCGCGGCGCGCAACGCGCGGCCGGCGATCGCGATGGCGCTCACCGGCAGCCACCGGCCGGACGACCTCTATACCGTGTTCGCCGGACAGGACGGCGCGGCCACGCAGACGGCGCGCGGGTATTTCACCGGCTATCCGCCCAGCTCGCCCAGCATCGCGCTGCTCAAGGACGGCGAGGTGGCGTTCATGCTCGAGCGCTGGCAGATCGAGGGGCGGAGCGCGCAGGAGATCGCGGCCGACCTCAAGGGCGCCTTCGAGGCGCACTGTGGTCCAGCCGCGTCGGCGCCCACCGCTGGCTGAGCGGTCGGGCGCGGGGCAGGGCCCGCGTCACATTCGCTGGATCGGCCGAGTGGCCGCGGTGACCGCCATGGTCATTGCGGCCCTTGCCGTGTTGTGGGTGTTCGTGGGGCTGCCGAAACCGGTGGCGGTGGCGCTGGCGGACTCGGAGTGGGCGCCGTGCGTTCCCAAGTACGACTCGGCCACCACCGCGCGGGACACGGCGCGGGTGGACGGGTGGGTGCTCAAGCCGCGGTCGCGGTTCACGCCGGCGGTGACCTGCGGCTCGCTGCGTCGGGGGCGTGCCTGACTCACATCGGGTCACCCTGGATGGCCCACATGCGTCCGGACTCCGCGGTGACGCGGGTCACCGCTGTGGTTGCGGAACGCGCCGTGGCGGTGCAGCATATACACAATGGCTGTGGCGAGATCACAACAGTCTCGAATGTGTCTCGGAATCAGTGCGTGTCTGGCCGCACGCTGGCCCCCTGAGAGGGCTGTCGTGACCTGATTCGCTCGGACATTCGCAAGTTGTTGTCGGACTGAGCGTTGTGCGGTTGAAGCGGGCCTCGGTTGAGGGTGGGTCTGCTTTGCGGTATCGTACGCGATGACCGTCACATGAGTGTGTGGCGCCTTGATTGCGTCTGTATGGTCGAAGGCGGCCTGACCCGAGGCGGATCGGGGCGCCAGTACGCCGATCCCCGCCTGTCTCGCGCGGCCCGGAGTTCGGTGGATTGCCTCTCACTTCTTTCGCGGGACGAGGAAGCACATGTCCAGAATCCAAAGTACCTTCCGCCGCTTCATCGCCGACGAGTCCGGCGCCGGCATGGTCGAGTACGCGCTGTTGGTGGCCCTCATCGGTGTGCTCCTCATCGGGGCGCTCACGACGTTGCGCGGCGGTATCGAGACCACGTTCGGCAACGCGACCACGACGCTGAACGGTGGCGGTGGAGGCGGGAGCTGAGTCTGGAGTCGCAGGTGCGACCGATCTCGACCATGTCGGATGGCGCGCCTCGCCGCTTCGCGGCCGAGACGGCGGCTGCGGGCGTGGTCGAGTACGCCCTCATCGTCGGGCTTGTCTCGATGCTGGCCGTCGGTGCCCTGGCCACCTTTCGCGGCGCCCTGTCCTCCTCGGTCGAGAACAGCGCGAGCCAGTTGGAGCAGGTCCTCGGCGGCTAGCCCGGCGGGTCTGCCTGCTCCGGACGGTTTCGTGATGGCCAGCGCGCTCTTCGTCGCCGGCGCCCTGCTTGCGGCGCTGTCCGACCTGCGAAGACGCTCGGTGCCCAATCGCCTCGTGCTGGCCCTGGCGGCGGCCGGCCTCTGTGCCGCGGCACTGGGGCAGACCGTCGCATTTTCGATATTCGACGCTCTGGCCGGCGGCGCCGTGGGACTGGCGCTCTGGCTTCCGCTATGGTTGCTTCGTATGCTCGGGGCGGGGGACGTGAAGTTCTTCGCGGCCGCGTCGCTCTGGCTCGGAAGCGCCTTGGCATGGCGGGCGGCGCTCATGGCCGCACTGGCAGGCGGGGTGCTCGCCCTGCTCATGCTCGCCCGCCAGCGCGGCCTGCGACAGGGCACCCGCGCGGCCGCCGTGCAGATAGCACACGGAACGCCCGTGCCGCCTCAAGACCTTGTGGCGCTGGCCACGAGTGCCGATCCTGCGGTGCGCGGCCTCACGCTCCCGTACGCGGTGCCGATGTCGATCGCGCTCCTTCTCGCCTGGTTCCACCCGGACCTGCTGCTTCGCTGGCCATGACTAGAACTCACGTTGTCTCGCTGCGGCGGGTGCTGCGGCGCCTGGCAGGGGAGACGCGTGCGGCCGCGATGCTCGAGTTCGCGCTCGTCCTGCCGATTCTGCTGCTCATCATCTTCGGCATCATCGATTTCGGTCGGGCCTTTTATCTTTACAACAACCTGACCAACGCGGCGCGTGAGGGTGCACGGGCCGGTGCCGTCCTGCCGATCGTGGGTAGCGATGAGCAGATTCGCACCCTCGTGCGCAATCGCATCAACGACGGCGCTGCGGCGACGGCCGACGTGCAGGTGAGCTACCCGCCCGCGCCCATCAACCAGCGCACAGTCCGGGTGGAGATCAACAACTACCCGTACCAGCCGGTCACGCCGATCGTGTTCAACCGCACGGTGAACCTGCGCGCCACTGCCGAGTTCCGGCACGAGTTCCAGTGAGATCAACCCCACCTGTCTCCGAGTCCATCACGCATGGGTGATCGTCGCTTCGGTATCGTCCTGCTCGTGGCCCTGCTCGTGGCCGGCGTGGCGGGCTTCGCCGTCTTCCGCACCCTGCAGCAGGCGGAGGCCGAGGCACGCGTTCCCATGGCGCAGGTCCTCGTGGCGCGTGTGGACCTGCCCGAGGGTCACATCCTGGGCCCCAGTGACGTGCGCACCGTCGAGCTGCCGGTCGCCGCAATACCGGCCGGCAGCTACAGCGTGCTCGATTCCGTCGTCGGGCGCGTCACGCGCATCCCGGTGTTCACCGGCGAGGCGCTCATCCCGGGTCGCCTCGCGCCGCTCGGCACCGGCTCCGGGCTCGAGGTCAAGATCACGCCGGGCAAGCGTGCCATGGCGGTGAAGATCGACGAGGTGGCCGGGCTCGCCGGCCTCATCCAGCCCAACAGCCGGGTCGACGTGCTGGTGACCATGCGCGCCGATGGCCCGGGGCAGGAGCAGCGCGCCAAGCTCATCATGAGCAACATGCGCGTGCTGTCCGTGGGCTCGCAGATCGAACGTGGCCCCGATGGCCGTCCGGCGAACGCGACCACGGCTGCGCTCGAGGTCACGCCCACCGAGGCGGAGCAGCTGGCGGTGGCCGCGAATCAGGGCAAGATCCAGCTCGCGCTGCGTGGCTATGGCGACCCGGACACGGTGGCGACCGAGGGCGCATCGGCACGCGATGTCCTCGGCAATCGGCCCCCGGAGACGCCGACCACGCCGGCGCGTGCGCCGACGCCGCGCCGTGCCGCCCCCGTGATTCCTTCGCCACAACCGGCGGTCGCCGACACGAAGCCCGCAGCGCCCCCGATGCCGCGACGCCCGGATTCGGCCGTCGTACAGGTGTTCCGCGGCGACAAGGTCACGCAACAGAAGATCGAGCGCCGCGACTCCGTGCGGCGCGACACCATCCGCCCCGACACGCTCCGCCTCGACGAGGCCGGGCGAGGGTGAGCCGTTCGGGCGCCTCTCGCCAGGCGCCCTGCCGGTGTGCCCCCGTTCGTCGTCCCCGAAGTCGCTTCGCCTCCCCCACCCCGCCCTCATGCCCCTCCATCCCGATTCGCGCCTCGCGTCGTGGCTCCGGCCCACCCTGCGGGTTGCCGGCGCAGTGCTCACGGTTCTCGTGTCCGGTGCGACCACGGTCGGCGCCCAGACGCCCGGTGACATCCAGCGCATCGAGATCGTGGCCGGTCGCTCGCTGCCGATCACCGGTGGCGCGCCCATCAGCAAGGTCACGGTGGTGAACCCCGAGGTCGCCGACGTCGTCGTGATCAGCCAGACCGAGGTCGTGCTCAACGCGCTCAAGCCCGGTGAGACCGACGTGATTCTCTGGGCGGAGAACGCGCCACGACGGCACTATCGGGCGGTCGTGCGCTCGTCGTCCGAGCGGCGGCAGATCCTGCTCTCCGTGAAGTTCGCCGAGGTGCGAAAGGACGCGTTGCGCAACATCAACACGTCGCTCCTGTACCGCTCCGCAGACGGCAGCACGCGCGCTGGAACCGGCGCCCTGCGCACCGACCAGCCGTTCGGCGAGAATGGCGGCGTGACATTGCCGTCGGCTGCGCGATTCCTCACCGTGCTCAGCACCTTCAACACCGAAGAGCTGCTCGGCCTGCTCGACGCCGAGGAGACGCGCGGCAACGCGCGATTCCTCGCCGAGCCGAACCTGATGGCCGCCAATCTCGAGGAGGCCAACTTCCTCGCCGGTGGCGAGATCCCGATTCCCTTCGTGCAGGGAGGCGCGGCGGGGCAGGCGCCGGTCGTGAGCATCCAGTTCCGGGAGTTCGGCATCCGCCTGAACTTCAAGGGCGAGGTCCTGAACGACTCGCTGCTCAAGCTCACCGTGCAGCCCGAGGTGTCGTCGCTCGACTACGGCAACGCCGTCACGATCCAGGGCTTCCAGATCCCCGCGTTGCGAACGCGGCGCGTCTCGAGCACGGTGGATGTGCTCACCAACCGCAGCCTCATCATCTCCGGGTTGTTCAACGAAGAGCGCGAGCGGGTGAAGACCGGGCTGCCATTCCTCGTGAACATCCCGATCCTCGGGGATCTGCTCTCGAGTCAGCGTTGGCTCAACAACGAGAGTGAGCTGATCGTAGTGGTGTCGCCGGTGGTCATGGATCCGAACAACCCGCGCTCCGCCGACCTGCTGCGCTTCCTGCCCGACTCCACGCTGCCGGCGCGCGACGCGATCGGCCGTCGCCTGCCGCCGGGCAGTCCGTGATCCATTCTTCACTTGCAGTGACACACCAGTTCCCGATGCCGCTCGTGTCTCCGTGCCGGTAACCCCGACACCCCCCGGCTTTCGCAAGCTGGCGCTCGTCGTGCACGGCACGGGCGCTCCGGATGATCTCCTCAACGAGGTCCTCTCGGTGCGCGGCTTCGGGCCGGTGGTGATGGTCGCCTCGTTGGTCGAACTCACCGCCCAGCTGCGCACGCGCGTGCCTTCGCTGGTGATCGTGCCGGTGCCACCGGGCGGGGCGGGCAGCGAGTTCGCCTCCTTTCAGCAGGAATTGCGCCGGCATCCCGGCACCGCGGCCATCGGCACGTCGCCGAGCAAGGATGCCGACACCGTGCTGGCCGCGATGCGCGCCGGCATCCCGGAGTTCCTGGTCTCGCCGATCGATCGCCTCGAGCTCGAAGTGGCGCTGTCGCGCCTGCTCAGCCACGGCACGGCGTCCCAGCAGCACGGGCAGCTCTTCACCGTCTATACCGCCAAGGGCGGGCTGGGCGCCTCCACGCTGGCGCTCTCGCTCGCGTGGGCGCTCGCGCACCTGCCGTCGCGTCCCTCGGTCGCGCTCGTGGACTTCAGCACCACGGGCGCGGGCGTGCGGGTCATGCTCGACCTCAAGCCGCTCTATGACCTGGGAAGCGTGGCCTCGCGCGCCGATCGCCTCGACCGCGAGTTCCTGCGCTCCGTGATGGTCAAGCACGAGCAGGGCGTGCATGTGCTGGCCGCGGCTGACGAACTCGACGCCGGCGACCCCATGTCGGTGGAGGCGGCCGGTCGCCTGCTCGAGCTGCTGCGGCAGGAGCACACGTACGTGGTCGTGGATACCGACCATCACTTCGGTGACCAGACGATCGCCGCGCTCGACGCCGCCGATCGCATCCTGCTGCTCACGCAGCTCGACGTCTCGGCGCTGCGCAGCACGCAGCGCACGCTGGGGGTCTTCGCGCGGCTCGGGTACCCCGAGACGAAGGTGAACGTGGTGGTCAACCGCCAGAGCGAGCGCGACGCCATTCCCGCCGCCGATGCGGAACGCGTGATCGGTCGTCGCATCGACTTCAAGCTGCCCAACGACTACGCCAGCTGCGCCGACGCGATCACCTACGGTCGATTCGTGCAGGAGCAGGCGCCCGCAACCGCCCCGGTGGTCACGGCGGTCGCGCGCATGGCGGCCACCCTCACCGGCAATCTCGATGCCGCGGCCGGTGATCGGGGCGCCCGGTCGCAGGGGTCGCGCCTCTCCCGCCTCTTCGGGCGCGGGTGATGCCACCGGTCCCGGGAACCCGCCCATGACCAAGTCGCTGCGCGAACGCCTGCAGGGCAAGCCGCCCGTCGCGCCGGCTGATGCACCGGTCCCCCCGACGCGTCCGGCCGCGGGCGTTTCGAGCGTGCCCGGGACCCCGACCGGGGACGGGTACGGCGGCGGCGCGTCCGGCATGTTCGGGCCGCGCAAGGGAGGCGACGCCTCGGCGCTCAGCCCGGTGGATGAACTGCGGCGCTCGCTGCACCGCAAGCTCATCGATCGGCTCGACCTCGAAGCGCTCGAGGCGCTCACCGACGAGAAGCAGATCGCGAGCCAGATCCGGCAGGCGGTGGCCGAACTGCTGCGTGGCGAGACCACCCCGCTGTCGCAGACGGAGCGCGAGGACCTCGTGGAGCAGGTGGTCTACGAAGTCATCGGGCTCGGCCCGATCGAGCCGCTGTTTCGCGACCGGACCGTGAGCGACATCCTCGTGAATGGCCCGCGCGACATCTACGTGGAGCGCGCCGGTCGGCTGCAGCGCGTGCCCGCGCAGTTCCGCGACGAGACGCACCTGCTGTCGGTCATCGATCGCATCGTCAGTCGCGTCGGGCGCCGCGTGGACGAGTCGTCGCCGATGGTGGACGCGCGACTCCCCGACGGGTCGCGCGTGAACGCCATCATCCCGCCGCTCGCGGTGGACGCCCCCATCCTCTCGATCCGCCGCTTCGGCACGGAGCTTGGCGCCTCGCGTCTCGTCGAACTCGGCGCACTCACCGAGGACATGCTCTACCTGCTCGCCGGCTGCGTGAAGGCCAAGCTCAACATCGTGGTCTCCGGCGGCACGGGCTCAGGCAAGACCACGCTGCTGAACGCGCTCAGCTCCTTCATTCCGGCCACCGAGCGCGTCATCACGATCGAGGACGCGGCCGAACTGCGGCTGCAGCAGAACCACGTGGTGCGGCTGGAAACGCGACCGCCCAACAGCGAAGGACGTGGCGAGGTGATGACGCGCGATCTCGTGAAGAACGCGCTGCGCATGCGCCCCGACCGGATCATCGTGGGCGAGGTGCGCTCCGCGGAGGCGATCGACATGCTCCAGGCCATGAACACGGGCCATGAAGGGTCGCTCACCACGGTGCACGCCAACTCCCCGCGTGACGCGCTCTCGCGGCTCGAGACGATGATGCTCTTCTCCGGCACCAACCTGCCCGACCGCGCGATGCGCGAGCAGATCGCGTCGGCGCTCGACGTGATCGTGCAGGTGAGCCGCATGTCGGATGGCACACGCCGCATCGTGAGCGTGACCGAGGTCATGGGCATCGATGGGGAGATCGTGCAGCTGCAGGAGATCTTTCTCTTCCGGAAGCTGGGGCTCACGGTCGGTGGCCGCGTGTCGGGTGAGTTCGAAGCCACGGGCGTGCGTCCGCGCTTTGCCGATCGGCTCGTGCTCGCGGGAATCGAGGTGCCGGGCCGGCTGTTCTTCGGGGCCAAGTAGCCATGTCGGTCCAAGCGCACGGGGAAGCCGCTGGCGGGAGGCGCGATGGGCGCCACTGAACGCACGCTGCTGGTCGCACTGGGGGCGGCCATCGGCATGGTGGCGCTCGTGGTGGCGCTGTACGTGCTCGTGTCGCGTCGTCGTCTGGTGCGCGAGGCGGAGCTGCGTCGTCGCCTCGAAGGGCTCACGAAGGCGAGCTCGGCGGAAACGATCGCGATCTTCCGCGACAGTGCGGTCTCGCGCAACCCGCTCGACCGGCTGCTCGCGGGGCGCTCGTTCACCGCGGTCATCCAGGACGAGACCACGCGCGCCGGCTTGAACTGGAGCGCCGGTCAGTTCGTGCTCTTCGTGGCCCTCGGACTCGGCGTCGGCGTGGTCGCGGCGTTCCGGCTGCCCCCACTGCCCGCCGTCCTGCTCGGCCTCACGGGCAGCATGCTGCCCTTCGCGATCGTGTCCCGGTCGCGCCGCCAGCGCGAACGGCGCATCGAGGAGCAGCTCCCCGATGCCGTCGACATGCTGGTGAATGCCCTCAGGGCCGGCTACTCGCTGCAGGCGGCCATGAACTTCGTGGGCGAGGAGCTGCCGGGACCGGTCGGCCCCGAGTTCGCCCGCTTCTACGACGAGCAGCGACTCGGCGTGGATGTCCGGCAGGCGCTCGAAGACCTGCAGGAGCGCCTCGGCACGCTCGACGCGCGCATGCTCGTGCTCGCCATGATCATCCAGCGGGAGAGCGGGGGCAATCTCTCCGAGATCCTCGGCAACATCGCCGACATCATCCGGGAGCGCATCAACTTCCGCGGTCAGGTGGGCGTGCTCACCGCCGAAGGGCGGCTCTCCGCCGTCTTCCTCACGGGGCTGCCGATCCTCCTGTTCCTCATCATGCAGCTCATCAATCCGTCGTACGCGTCCACGCTCACGGGCACGCCGATGGGGCAGTACATGATCACCTACGCCGTGGTCTCGCTCGTGGTGGGTTTCTTCGTGCTGCGGCGCATCGCCGACATCGAGGTCTGACGGCGTGGGCGCCATCGACCTGAGCCGCCTGCCGCTCCCGATCCTGCTGCTGATCGCGCTGTTCGCGCTCGCCGTGGGGGTGGGCACGTACGCCGTGATCGCGGAGCGCCAGCGACGTGCGCTGATCCGCCGCGCCGCCGGCACGCTCGACGTGCCCAGTGTGGTGCGCCGCGAGGCGCGTTCGGCGGGTGCGCGCCTCGTGGACTGGCTGGCCGCGCGCGTCCCGGCGCAGCTGGGCACCGGCACCACGACCGCGAGCCAGCTCGTGCATGCCGGATGGGACGGGACGCTTGCGCCGTCCATCTACGCGCTCTTGCGTGTGGTGAGTGCGCTTGGCATCCCATTGCTCGCGGCCGCCGTGGTGCCGCGCGACGACGCGCTGCTCTATCCGCTCTCGCTGGTGTTCGCGGTGAGTGTCGGGCTGCTGGCCCCGCCCGCGGTCCTCAGCCGGGCGGTGACCGCGCGGCAGGAGGTGATCCGCCGTGGCATTCCCGACGCGCTCGACCTGCTGGTGGTGTGCGTGGAGGCCGGTGTGGCGCTCGATTCGGCGATCCAGCGCGTGGCGCGCGAGCTCGACCTCGTGCACCCGGTGCTGGCCACCGAACTGCTGGCCATGAGCCGGCGCCTCTCGGCCGGCATGGCGCGCGAACAGGCCATGCAGGGGCTGTTCCTGCGCACGGGCGTGGACGAACTGCGCAGCCTCGCGTCGCACATGGTGCAGAGCGAGAAGTGGGGCACATCCATCGCCCGCGTGCTGCGCATTTACGCCGAGCAGCTGCGCAAGCGGCGCCGAATGAACGCCGAACGGCGTGCCGCCACGGCGTCCACGCGCATGCTCGTGCCGCTTGCGCTGTTCATCTTCCCCACCATCTTCGTCGTATTGCTCGGGCCGGCGGCCATGCGCATCATGGGCATGCTGGGGGAGGTCAACCGATGAGGGAGGCGGACATGTCCGACGTCCCGGATCACAAGACGCGTCGCGCGAGGCGAACACCTCCGCAGCGTCGCGGCAGGGTTCGCCGCGAGCGCCGAGGCGCCACCATCCTCCTGGTGGCGATCACGCTCACGGTGCTGCTCGCCATGGCCGGGCTCGCCGTGGACTTCGCGCGCATGTACGTGTTCAAGGCACAGCTCAAGACGCTGGCTGATGCCGCGGCGCTGTCGGCGGTCACGGACCTCAAGAACGGCGCGGCCGAAGGCCCCGCCCGCGACCGCGCCATCAACATGCGCGAGGGGAATCGCGTCGAAGGCGCGCTCGCGTCCATCGCACCGGCCGACATCGAACCCGGCACCTGGGTGATCGGTTCGCCCGGCACGTTCGTTCCCGGTCCCTGGATCGGCGCCACGGCCGTGCGGGTCACCGCGCGGTATACGGCGGACTTCACGCTCGGCCGCGCCATCGGCGCCGCGGCGCAGACGCTTTCCGAGACGTCCGTGGCGGCGCTCGGCTCCTACGTCTCCTCCGCCTGTGTGGCGCCGTTCGCGATTCCGTACACCGCGATCGTGGACGCGATCGGCCCGGCGAAGTCCGCGCCGCTGAACCTGCTGAGTCCGTCCGACCTCGAAAACCTCGCAAGCTCCGATTCGGTGCTGCTCGAAGTCTTCGACGACATCGGTGAGGACAATGCCTTCGCGTTCGTGTCGTGGGACGACGCCGAGGGCGATCCTCGGTCGATCGCCGAGATGCTCGAGGACGCCATCGACGGATGCACCTCGGGGACCTTCGTGCAGGTCGGCAACGAGCTGAGGCGTGTGAACTCCCGTTCAGAGT
>JAABRO010000008.1:93976-94249 GCA_011390885.1 Gemmatimonas sp.
TCAGAGTGGGAGTATCCGTTCAACCCGCGCCGGTCTGGTGAGGCGTCGTGGTACGAACTGTGCGGCGGCTCTCGTTTCGGCGCCCTCGATGACTGCACCAGGACACTGCAGGTGCCGATCGTCGTACCGCCGCCGGAGGGGGCGGCAGATCCGGGACGCTACGTCGTGCAGTACATCGGCGCCCTGCAGATCGCGCGCATCGACATCATGCGCTCCGTCGCGCCGCGGCCGCGCATCCGCGGGCGCCTCACCATCGATACGCAGGGGGGCGGA
>JAABRO010000009.1 GCA_011390885.1 Gemmatimonas sp.
CAGGTCGTGCACCAGCAGCAGCCGGTCGACCTGGGCGTCGGGGGAGTATGTCATGGGCAACGCAGCGAGCCGAAGCGCGTCCTCAGGCGTGCAGCAGCTTGCCCATGCTGTCGAGCACCGCTTCCGCCACCGCCTCGCTGAGCGTGGGGTGCGCGTGCACCGCGAGGTCGATCTCCTCGACGGTGAACTCGTTCGCGCGCGCCACCACCAGCTCGTGAATGATCTCCGTGGCGTTCGGGCCGATGATGTGGGCGCCGAGGATTTCGCCGTGCTTCTTGCCTCGAATGATCTTCACGAAGCCGTCGGTCTCGCCGCTGGTGCGCGCGCGGCCGTTGGCCGAGAAGGGGAACTTGCCCACCACGTACTCGAGCTTCTGCTCCTTGCAGGCCTGTTCGGTGAGGCCGACCGAGGCCACCTCGGGGGAGCAGTAGGTGCAGCTCGGGATGTTGCCGTAGTCCACCGGGTGCGCGTGCTCGCCGCCCAGCATGTCGGCCAGCACGTGCCCCTCGCGCGAGCCCTTGTGCGCGAGCATCTGGTTGCCGGCCACATCGCCGATCGCGTAGTAGCCTGGGACGCTCGTCTCGAACTTCTCGTTGATCTTCACGAAGCCGCGATCGGTGGTCTTGATGCCGAGCGTCTCGAGGCCGATGCCCTCGATGTTCGGCGCGCGACCCGCGGCCACGAGCACATGCTCCACCTCGAGCGTCTCGGCCTTGCCGTTCTCCTCCACGGTGAGCGACACGCCGGTCTTGCCCACCTTCACGCCCTGCAGCTTGGCGGAGACGCGCACGTCGATCTTGCGCTTCTTGAACGCGCGCTGGAGCTCCTTGCTCACGTCCTCGTCCTCGATGGGGAGCAGGCGCGGCGCGACCTCGATGAGAGTGACCTCGGTGCCGAAGGCGTTGAAGACGTCCGCGAACTCGCATCCCACGGCACCGGCGCCCACGATGGCGAGCGACTTGGGCGTCTTGTCGAGCACGAGCACGTCGTCGCTCGAAAGGATGCGCTTGCCGTCGAGCGCGAGGCCGGCCTGCGGCAGCCCCTTCACGCGCGAGCCGGTGGCGATCACGAGGGCCTTCTTCGCCTCGTGCGTCTCCACCTTGCCGTCCTCGGTCTTCACTTCCACGCGCTTGCCGGCCTTGAGCGTGCCGGTGCCGCGGATCCAGGCCACCTTGTTCTTCTTGAGCAGGAACTCGACGCCCTTGCTGTTCTGCTGGCTGACGGCGCGCGAGCGCTTCATGGCCGGCGCGTAGTCGAAGGCAAGCTCGCCAGTGGTGATGCCGTGCTCGGCCGCCTTGCGCACCTTGTTGGCCACGTGGGCGCTCTCGAGCAGCGCCTTGGCGGGGATGCACCCCCAGATGACGCACGTGCCGCCGAGCGCCTCGCGCTCGATGACGGCGGCGGTGAGTCCGAGTTGTGCGCAGCGGATCGCGCAGACATAACCGGCGGGTCCACCGCCGAGCACGATGACGTCGTAAGCAGCCATGCGAAGAGTCGGGTCAGGGAGTGAAGGAACTCCCTGAAAAGTACCGGCGGTACACGCCGGGACCAACCGGGCGGGACGGCGCGATCGCGCCCATCCCGCCCGCCCGACTCAGCGCGGCGGGAGCGTGCGCGTGAGGGAGCGCAGTCCGTTGGAGAAGACCACCTCCACGCCGCTGCCGCCGGGGGCCACGAACGTGCCGCCGGAGCGCCGCAGCAGCGCCACCACCTGGCCGCTGGCGGCATCGCGCACCATGGCCATGGGCCAGGCGGCGTCGTCCCACGAGAGCCGCGCCTGCGCGCCGCTGCGGGTGAGCTGCTCGCCCGGCGCGCTCACATCGGCGCGTCCGTCATCGGCGCGCACGATGGCCGGCGCGCCCGTCGCGGCGGCTCGACTCGCGGCGAGCCGCGAGGCCATCGCCGCGCTCGCCGTGCGCACCGCGGCGGCCCGGCTACCTGCAACCACCGCGACGCTCGCGAGGCGCGTCTCCGTGAACCCGTCGAGCGGCACCGCGAAGGCGAAGCCCTGCGACTCGCCATCGTGGTCGATGGCGTCCGGGTCGAAGGTGAAGCCGGTGATCGCGCGTCCTGCCTCGTCGCGCAGCTCGAGCCGGTAGCGTCCCGGCCTCGGGGCCACCACGGGGCGCGTGACCACGCGCAGGGCGGGCTCGAGGATCACCTCGCCCCGATGCACGCGCCCCCACACCAGCAGCGCGGGCTGCGCGGTGGCGCCGAAGCCGGCCACCATGCCCCCGGTCCCGCGATACGACATCACGCCGGTCCAGGTGTAGTCGCTGATCCACTGCGTGTTGCAGTAGCCCATGATGTCGGTGACCGAGGCCGCGACGAGGGCACCCGTGGAGGGGTTCCACCCCACGTTTCCGATCGCGCCGCCGGCGTGCGGATAGTTCGAATCGACGTTGCCGGAGCCGCAGGCGGCCACATGCGAGCGCCCGAAGTTGTGGCCCAGCTCGTGCGCGGTGACGCGATTGGCGCTGCCCGGCTTGTCCCATCCGAGGCCGGCACGCCCGGGCACGTAGGCGAAGCCCGCGATGCCGCTGCTGTACGACGTGGCCACCACGCCGTAGTAGTGCGCGCTGCTGCCGTCGGCGATGCGGAGCGCGTTCATCTCGTTGAGCAGGGTGAGCCAGGCGCCGTTGCCGTCACCGGACTGCAGCTCCGGCGCGTTCGTGGTGTAGGTGGCGCGCACCGAGGCCGACACCGCCGCGAGCGGGAACATGTTGCGCGTCATGGAGAGGAACGTGCCTTCGAGGTTGCCGGAGGTCACGTTGCCGGTGAGGTTGTTGGCGCTCTGCTGCACCGGCACGAACACCACGTTGAAGGGCGCCACGGGGCGCACGTCGAGTGCCTGCGTGCCGGTGCGCGGCCACACGTTGTCGCTGTCGTCGCTCTCGGCCACGGTGTTCGTGGGATCGACGTCCACGAGAATTCGAAGCCCCGGGCGCATGTCGCTCGCCGTGAGCGTGGCGTTCCACGAGTTGCCCAGCGTGCCCTCGGCCACGGATTGCGGCACGCTGGCGCCGGGCGCGTTGATGGTGAACGTCCGGAAGATCGAGGGCCCGTCGTACAGCCGCACGCGGACGCTCGGCTGCAGCGTGTTGCTCCCCGAGGCGGTCACGAACACGCGCAGCAGCGCCGAGCGTCCCGCGACGAGCGGCACATCGCCGGCAAAGCGCTGGATGGCCTGCGTGACGTAGGCGCCCTCGAGCACGAGGTTCGGGTCGAGCGAGCCGCCCGGCGCGTATGTCACGGTGCGTGCGGTGGTGCCGCCGGCGGTGACGGTGGCACTCTGCGAGGCGCTCGACGGCGAATAGGCGGTGCCGCCCACCGCCACCGGGGCGGCGGCGATGGTGTAGCTACCCACGGCGAGATTGGAGAGCGTACGCGTTGCGCCCACGCTTTCCGAGTAGCCGCCGGGCCCCGTCACCGTGACCGGGGCCGTCGTGCCCGCCGGAAGGCCGGTGATGGTGATGGCGAGTGCGCCCTGGTTCGCGGTGTAGGTCACCGACGCGGAGCGGACCTCACCGGCCCCGAGGGAGACGGCCTGCGCCGCGGGCGTGACCACGTATTGCGTGCCGAGGTGCGTGACGCCGGCAGCGGCGATGGTGTACGACCCCGCCGACAGCCCGGTGAGCGTCTCGCTGCCGGTCAGGGAGCGCGAATAGCCGCCCGGGCCGGATACCGAGACGGCGGCCGACGCGCCGGCCGGCAATCCTGAGACCGTCACGGTGAGCGCCGTGCTCACGGCGGCATACGTGACGGTGTGTGCGGCGACGGCGCCCGCCGAGACGGTGAGTGTGCGCTGCGGGGGCGTCGGGGCCCAGAGGGTGCCGTTCGCGGTGACCGCGCTGGCGACCACCGAGTAGAAGCCGGGCGCGAGCTGGGTGAGGGCGCCGCCGCTCGGCACCTGCCGCGAGAAGCCGTTCGCGCCGGTCACGGTGATGGAGGCCGAGACGCCGGCCGGCAACCCGCTCAGGCCGATGGTGAGCTTGCCGGTGGTCGCGGCGTAGGTGATGGTCACCTCGCGCTCCTGACCGGGCTCGATGGTGACCTGCCGCGTGGCCGGCGTGGCCGCGAAGTCGAATCCGTCGTGACTGACTGCCTGCGCGGTGAGCGTGTAGCTGCCCGGCTTCATGTTGAAGAGCACCGCGCTTCCCTGCACGGTGGTGGAGAAACCGGCCGGCCCGGTCACGAGCACGGAGCCGTTCGCAGCCGTCGGCAGGCCGCCGATCGTGATCGCGAGGCTCGACGCCGTCGTCTCGGTATAGGCCACCGTTTTGCGACTCGAGGTGCGCGCCGTCACCGCGATCGACTGCGTGGGCACGGTGGGTGCATACTCGGCGGAGCCGGCGAAGACGCTGCCGGCCGCGATGGTGTAGGTGCCCGGCGTGAGTGCGGTGAGCGTGTCGGTTTCGCTGACCGCCGCCTGGAAGCCGAACGGTCCGGTCACGGTGACGGGGGCCGCGATCCCGTCGGGCAGCCCGGTGACATCGACCACGAGCTCGCCGTAGCCGCCCTCGTATACGAACTCGGCCGGTGCGGCCACGAGCGAGGCGCTGACCGTGACCGTTCGCGTGCGCGGCGTGGTGGAGAAGACCACGCCCTGCACGGTGCGATCGGCCGCGGTGAGCTGGTAGCTGCCCGGCACGAGATCGGTGAGCGTCTCGGTGCCCGTGAGGGTGCGAGTGAAGCCACCGGGGCCGGTGACGGCCACGGAGCCCTCCGTGCCGCCGGGGAGGCCGGAGACGCTGACGGCCAGCGCGCCGGTGACGAGACCATACGTGAAGCTGAGCGTGCGCTGCTGCACCCCCGTGAAGACGACGTCGCGGTAGGTCGCGTCGGGATCGTACGAGAAGCCGCCGAAGCGCACGCGGGCCGCGGTGGCGGCGTACAGCCCCAGACCAAGCCCGGTGAGCGTGCGCGTCGTGTTCACCTGCTCGCGGAAGCCCTCAGGTCCGGTGAGCTGGATGCCGGCCTCGGCGCCGTTGGGCAGGCCCGCCACATTGACGGTCAGCGTTCCCATCGCCCGCTCGAACGCGAACGTCGTCGTCGCCGTCTGCTCGGGCTCGAGCTGGACGACCTGCCGGTCGGGGCGCGCCTCGAAGCGACCGTCGGTGGTCTCGACCGGGTCCGTGGCGAGCTGATACGGGCCGGCGGCGAGTCCGCGCACGGTGTCGCGCGTGAGCGCGGTGCGCGTGACCCCGGCGCTGTCGGTGATGCGCACGGGGGCGCGCGCATAGTCGGGCAGGCCGCTGGCGACGAGCACGAGCGACGCGCCCTCGGCGCGGTACCGGATGGTGACGACGGGGGTGGACTGCCCGGCCGTGAGCGTGACGGTCTGGGTGGCGGGGAGTGGCTGCCAGGAGACGCCCGACACGACAATCGGCTGCGCGGACACCTCGTAGCTGCCCAGCGGCAGGCCATCGAGGCGACTGGAGGCGGAGGCGGTGCGCACGACCGTGCCGCCGCGCACCGTGACGACCGGCGTGCCACCGGCCGGTCGATCGAGCAACTCGAGCTGCAGGGACGCCGTGGTCGGTGTCGGCGGCGTCGGGTCGGGCGCTGGCGCGACCGGCGGCGTGGGTGAGACCGGGTCGGGCGCCGTGTCACCGGCGGCGCAGGCGCTGGCGAACAACGCCAGCGCAAGCGTCAGGAGCCCGCGCCGATTGGCGCGACGAACGAAGGGCTCAGCCCCGAAGGCGGGGCGAACTCGGGCGATGGACGAGGATCGCATACCGGAATAAGACGACCCGAATCGCCATCAGGAACGGATAAATTCCGGTGCTACATGAAAAACGAATGAAGTCTTGCCACGAGTGTGACGGCCGCCGCAAATCCGTTGGTGACCTGGCCCCCGATCGTCGGATCACCGCACCGACAGGCGCTGCACGCGGGATCGCACGCCATCGCTGAACACGACCTCGACGTCCCCGCGCGGCATCGCGACCTCGCCGCCGGAGGCGCGCAGGATGGAGAGCACCCGCCCGGTCGCCGCGTCGCGCACGAGGGCGCCGGCCACGCGCGCATCGTTCCACGTGACACGTGCGCGCGACGCGGAACCACGCGCGAGACGCGCATCGTCGCCAAGCGCGCGCGCGGCGAGCGCGGCGGACTGGATCGCATCGCGACGGCGCGTCGTGCCGGCGAGCGGTGAGCGCACGTCGTGCACGCGCAGCGATGCGAGCTGCTCGTGCTGCGCGGCCGACAGCGGCAACGTGACGGCGAACGCGCGCGCGCTGCCCGGCGCGTGGTCCACGAGCGAGGCACCCGTGATGGTGGAGGCGAGCACACGGCCACTCGCATCGAGTGCGTCGACGCGCAGCTGCACGTCGGCGGCATCGCTGTCGTCGGCACCGCGGTGGCCGCCGCGCACGAAGAAGCTTGGCTCGAGGCGCACGCGCCCGTTCTCCATCGTGCCCCACACGAGCACGCCGTCAGTGCCCGCGTCGGTCCACATGGCCGCGCTGCGCTCGGCCGCGTTGGGCGTGCCGCTGCGGTACGCGAGGACGCCCGTCCAGTTGTACGCGCTGATCCACTGGTTGCCGCAGTAGCCCATGAGGTCGGTGGCGTTCGGGGCCACGGGGCGATTCTGCGGAGCATTCCAGCCCCACGCGCCGATCGCGCCACCCGGAGTGGGATACTCGGGGTCGGCGTTGCCGACGTTGCCGCACGGCGCATGGCGTCGGCCGAAGTTGTGGCCCCACTCGTGGGCGGCCACTCCGTTGCCGCTCGGCTGGTAGTCCCATCCGATGGCCGCACGCCCCGGCACGTAGCCGTAGCCGGCGATGCCGCTCGTGTAGTCCACCTTCACCACGCCGTAGAAATATTCGTTGGCTCCGGTGCGCTCGAGCGCCTGGAGCGCCCGCATCTCGGCGAGCAGCGCCAGCCACGCGCCGTTGCCGTCGTTCGACTGCAGCGCGGCCACGTTGGCGGTATATGGCTCACGCACGCGCACATCGGCCTGGGCGATCGGCAACAGCTGTTGCGCGACGCTGGTGAACTGGTCCTTGTTCGCGTCGGTGACGTTGCCCTGCAGGTTGGTGGCCGCGTTCACCACGGGCACGAGCACCGCGTGCCACGTGCCGACGGGGATCACGGTGACGGCGCGCGGCTCACCGTTGCGCGGCCAGACGTTGTCGCTCGGGTCGGTGTCGGCGGTGATGGTGCCCTCGGGGTCGGCCACCACCTTGAACCGCAGATCCGGCACGATGCGGTCGGCGCCGAGGGAGAGGTTCCAGCTGCGCGTGATGTTCCCCTGGTCCACCGCGGTGTCCACGCCGGCCGAGGGAGCCGGAATGTCCAGCGTCTCCCGTTCGGTCGTGCCTTCGTAGAGCGTGACGCGCACGGTGGGGCGCCACGTGTTGGGTTCGCTCGCGCGCAGGAAGACGCGCAGCACCGCCTCGCGGCCGGCCACGAGCGGAGTCGAGCCGTCGTAGGCCTGCACGGCCTGCGTGATGTAGGCGCCGTCGACGGCCACGTTGGCGAGCACCGGCACGGCGGTGTAGGCGACCGTCACGCGGCTGGTGGCACCGGTGGACACATTGATGGACTGCGAGCCGGCGGCCGGCGTCCACCGCAGCCCGGGCTGCGAGAGCGACGTGGCGGTGAGCCGCCAGGGGCCGGCGGGCAGGTCGGGAAACACGCCGGGGCCGTTGCGCGAGTAGCTGATGTTTCCCTGCGTCACGGTGAAGCGTGGCACGATGCCGGAATCGAGGCCGGGGGCCGTGACCTCGAGCGCGCCGCTGGTGACGACGTAGGGAATGCTGGCCAGCACCGTATCGCCGGGGAGGACGGCGCGCTCCTGCGGCGGACCGACGGGCGACCAGAGGTAATCGCTCGCGCTGACCTGCAGTCCCTGCACGCGCCAGGTGCCCGTGGTGGACGTCACGAAGGGCGCGCCAGCCGTGGCCGGGTAGCTCGTGCCGTCGGGCGCCGTGAAGCGCACGCTGGCCTGCGTGCTCGGCGGGAGTCCGATCGCTTCCGCCGTGAGAATGATCTGGGCGGCGGCGTACTGGACCGTTTCCGACACCGTCGTGCCCGCGATGACCGTGACGTCGTACGTCTCGCGGAAGGGCACCCAGCGCCCGATGCCGGGCGCACTCGGCGAGGTGGGGCGCACCGTGACGAGCCCCGCCGGCAGGTTGCGAATGGTGTCGCCCGCGGAAACGGAGCGCGTGCTGCCGTTGGCCGCGGTGAGCTCGAAGGCGGGCACGAGGCCCGTGGGCAGGCCGCTGATGCTGAGCACCAGTCCGCCGGTCGTGGGCGGCACGTTGGGCTCGGTGCCTCCCTCCCCACCACCGCAGGCCACGAGCCAGAGCGCGGCACCAGCCGCGAGGAGGGCGCGTGTCGGACGCGCGGAAAACGACCAGGTCATGCGGTGGCACTCACGGGGAGGGTCGTGCCCGCGCGAGGCGCCGCGCAGGTGCGACGAGAAACGAGATGACGTTCTCAGTGCATAACCTGCGCGGCGCCCCGAAGTTCCGTCAATAGAGCATGAGGTACGGATGCTCGAGCAGGTGCCGCACGGTCTGCAGGAAGCGGGCGCCGACCGCTCCGTCGATCACACGATGGTCGCAGCTCAAGGTCACGCGCATGCGGGGCGCGGGCAGGAACTGCGTGCCGTCCCACACGGGCTTGGTCTCGGTCGCGCCCACTGCCAGGATGGCCGCTTCGGGCGGGTTGATGATCGCCGTGAACTGGTCGATCCCGAACATGCCGAGGTTGCTCACCGAGAACGTGGAACCGGTGTACTCCTCGGGCTTGAGCTTGCGCTCGCGCGCGCGGCCGGCGAGCTCGCGCGCTTCGCGGCCGATGGCGCCCAGCCCCTTGCGGTCGGCGTCGCGGATCACGGGGACGATGAGTCCGTCGTCGGTGGCCACGGCCATGCCGAGGTGGACGCGCGCGTGGTAGCGAATGGTGTCGCCGAGCCAGTGTGCGTTGCACTCGGGGTGCTTGGCGAGCGCCATGGCGACCGCCTTCATGACCACGTCGTTCACCGACACCTTGAACGCATCGCCGCTGGCGGCCATCTGCTCGCGCAGGGCGGCCACGGCCGTCATGTCGATTTCGGCGGTGAGGTAGAAGGTGGGCACGGGCCCGATCGACTCGGCGAGGCGCCGCGCGATCGTCTTGCGCATCTGCGTGAGCGGCACGTCGCGCGCATCGCCGTCGATCGCCATGCCAGGCGCGACGGGAATCGCGGCGGGCTTGCCGCCCGACTTGGCGGCGGGGCGTTCGGCGGCGCGCGTGTCGGCCGGCGCGGGGGCCGCGGCCGCACTGACCGGTGCCGCCGTGGACGCGACACCGCTGGCCGCGGCGGCCTCGACGTCGCGGCGGATGACGCGGCCACCGGGGCCGGAGCCCTGGACCTGCGACAGGGCCACGCCCTGCTCGCTGGCCATGCGGCGCGCGAGCGGCGAGGCCTTCACGCGGCCACCGTCCGTGACGGCGCCCGCGGCCGCGGCCGCGGGCGCGGCCGGTGCGGCGGGCGCCGGCGTCGGTGCGACGGCAGCAGGTGCTGCGGCGGCGGCTGCGGCGGGCGCGGATGCGGACGCTGCAGGCTCACTCGGAGCGGTCCCGGCGCCGCCGAGCATCGCGGAGATGTCTTCGTCCTTGCCGGCGATCACGCCGATGAGCTGCCCCACCGGCGCGGTGGTGTCCTCACCGATGAGCCGCTTGCGCAGCACGCCGTCACCGCGCGCGACGAGCTCCATGATCGCCTTGTCGGTCTCGACTTCGGCAAGCACGTCTCCGTTCGCGACGGTGTCCCCTTCGTTCTTCAGCCACTTCGCCAGGCGCCCCTCCTCCATCGTCGGGGAGAGCGCCTCCATCATCACTTTCGTTGCCATGCGTGGGGTTCCGGTCAGCGGTCGAGGTAGAGGACCTGTCGCACGGCCGCGATCGTCTTGGGGACGTCGGGCTTGGCGGCCTTCTCGAGATTCTTGGCGTAGGGCATCGGCACGTCGGCCTGGTGCACACGCAGCACGGGGGCGTCGAGGTGATCGAAGCAGGTGCGCTGCACGTAGTCCACCACCTGCGCGCCCACGCCGCACAGCTCCCACCCTTCTTCCACCACGACCGCGCGGTTCGTCTTGCGCACCGACTCGGCGATCGCGTCCACGTCCATGGGACGCACGGTGCGCAGGTCGAGCACGTCGCAGCGGATGCCGTCCTTCGCGAGCTGGTCGGCGGCCTGCAGCGCCACCAGCACCATCTTGCCGTGCGTGATGAGCGTGACGTGGTCACCCTCGCGCTTGAGGTCGGCTTTGCCGATCGGGATCACGTACTCCTCGTCGGGGACCTCGCCCTTCGTGTTGTAGAGCATCTCGCCTTCGAGGAAGCACACCGGGTTGTCGTCGCGGATGGCGGCCTTGAGCAGCCCCTTCGCGTCGTACGGCGTGCCGGGCACGACCACCTTGAGGCCGGGAATGTGCGCCAGCCACGACTCCCAGGCCTGCGAGTGCTGCGCCGCGAGCTGCAGCGCCGCGCCATTGGGGCCGCGGAACACCATCGGCATGTTGAACTGGCCGCCCGTCATGTAGAGCATCTTCGCGGCGGCGTTCACGACCTGGTCGATCGCGAGCAGCGCGAAGTTCCACGTCATGAACTCGATGACGGGACGCAGCCCGACCATCGCGGCCCCCACGCCCACGCCGGCGAAGCCGAGCTCCGTGATCGGCGTGTCCACCACGCGCTGCTCGCCGAACTCCTGCAGCAGCCCCTTCGACACCTTGTACGCGCCCTGATACACCGCGACTTCCTCGCCCATGAGGAACACGCGGTCGTCGCGCTGCATCTCTTCCCGGAGCGCCTGGTTCAGCGCTTCACGATACGTAATGACCGGCATGGGGGATCAGTCGGAGGTGGTGTCCACGAGCACATCCTCGAACAGCGCCTCGATCGGCGGCTCGGGGCTGTTCTCGGCGAAGTCGATGGAGCCCTGCACGATGGCCTTGATCTCATCGTCCATCGTCGTCCAGTCGGCTTCGGTCAGGTCGCCGTCCTCTTCCATGCGGGACTTGAGCAGCGCGATCGGGTCGCGCTTGAGGTACGACTCGAGTTCTTCCTTGGTGCGGTACGTGCCGCTCACGGCATCGGACATGGAGTGGCCCATGAACCGGTACGTGCGGATCTCGAGCAGCGTGGGCATGGACTCGGTGCGCGCACGCGCGATCGCGCGTCCCGCCGCATCGCGCACCGCGAACACGTCCTGCCCGTCCACCATCTCGCGCGGCATGTCGTAGCTCGCGCCGCGCTTGTAGATGTCGTTGATCGCGGACGCGCGCTCGACGGCGGTGCCCATGCCGTAGCGGTTGTTCTCGATCACGAAGAGGCACGGCAGCTTCCAGAGGCCGGCCATGTTGAGCGCCTCGTGGAAGGCCCCGTTGTTCACGGCCGCCTCGCCCATGAAGCACACGATCACCTGGTCGCCGCCGCGGTACTTGATGGCGAAGCCCACACCGGCCGCGATGGGAATGTGCCCCCCCACGATGCCGTGGCCGCCGAGGAAGCCGAGCGCCTTGTCGAACAGGTGCATCGAGCCGCCCTTGCCGCGCACGCAGCCGTCGATGCGGCCGAAGAGCTCGGCCATGAGCGCATTGGGCGCCATGCCGCGCGCGAGCGCCTGCCCGTGGTCGCGGTACGTCGTGATGATGTAGTCGTCGGGACGGAGCTGCGAGATGATGCCGGTACTCACCGCCTCCTGTCCGATGTACAGGTGGCAGAAGCCGCCGATGCGCCCGATGGCGTACATCTCGGCCGTGCGCTCCTCGAAGCGGCGCTGGAGGAGCATGGAGTACAGCAGCTCGCGATGCAGCGCGCGTCGGTCGGCGGGCGACGGTGCCGGCGCGGTGCTCGCGGCCGGGGTCGCCGCCGATTCCGCGGGCGCGGTCGCGGCGGCGCCGCGGCGCCGGGTGGACTTGGTGGTGGTCATGACGATGGGGGAGTGGCGATCGCGTCGTCGCGGTCGGGGGCGCGCGAGTGGCGGGGTCGCGTCAGACGCCGGCGGCCTGGACCTGCTCCCACGCGTGGTAGCTCGACCGCACCAGCGGCCCGCTCTCCACGTGCTTGAAGCCCATGTCCATGCCGACTTCACGGAACCAGCGGAACTCGTCGGGGGTGACGAAGCGGTCGAGCGCGATGTGCCCGTCCGACGGCCGCAGGTACTGGCCGAGCGTGAGGATGTCGACGTCGACGGCGCGCAGGTCGCGCATCACCTCGACGACTTCCTCGTTCGTCTCGCCCATGCCCAGGATGATCCCCGTCTTGGTGGGAATGTCCGGGGCGATGCGCTTGGCGAGCCGGAAGATCTCCATCACGCGATGGTACTTCCCGCCGGGGCGGGCCTTCTTGTACAGGCGCGGGACGGTTTCGGTGTTGTGATTGTAGATCTCGGGACGGGCCTCGAGCACGGCGCGAATGGAGTTCTCGTTGCCCTGGAAGTCGGGCACGAGCACCTCCACCGAGCAGCCGGGGAGCCGCTGGTGAATCTGCCGGATGGTCTCGGCGAAGATGTACGCGCCGAAGTCGGGGAGGTCGTCACGATCGACCGACGTGATGACCGCGTGCTGCAGTCCCAGCTTCGCGACGGCCTCGCCGACGCGCGCGGGCTCCTCGATGTCGTAGGCGGGCGGACGGCCGTGCGACACGGCGCAGTACGCGCAGTTGCGCGTGCACACGTCGCCGAGGATCATGAACGTGGCGGTGCCGTGCTCCCAGCATTCGCCGATGTTCGGGCAGTGCGCTTCCTGACAGACAGTGTGGAGGTTGAGCTCCTTCATCATCTGCGTGAGGCGCAGGTACGTCGGTCCGCCGGGCGCCTTGACCTTGAGCCAGGACGGCTTGCGTTCGGGCAGGGGATCGCGACGGTGGCGTCCCATGATCTGGTAGAGCTGCTCGGCCATGACAGTCGATCGGCGAAGGGTCGTTCGGGGACGCTCGGACAGCGAGCGAGAGGGCAAGCTACAGTCGGGACCATCGGCCAGCCAGAAGGGCTAACCGCTTACCCGGCTTTCGGAAGTTATCGGGTGTCGCGCCACTGGCCGGCGGCCGCGCGAAACCTGATCGGCGCGCGGCTCGTACGAGTGCATGGCGCCGCGATTCGCGTGGCGCCGTCACCCTGAGGAACTCGGCACATGTTGCGCACCATCTTCGTGGTCGGCGCCCTGGCGTTGGCGGGGCTCGTGGCGCTGAAGCTCGTCTTCGGCCTGATGGGACCGCTCGTCGCGCTGCTGTTCTGGATCGCGGGGCTGGCGCTCAAGGTGGCCGTGCTCGGTCTCGTGGGCTACGTGGTGATCCGGATCATCAGCCCGTCCACGGCGCAGCGCCTCAAGGAACGCTGGGGCGGCGCGCGCTCCTGAGCGCCGGCCGGCCGTCAGTCGTTCGTTGACGGCGGCGGCTCGCGGTCCGGAGCGGCATCCGTCGCTCCGTCCGACTCACCGCCGCTTCCGGCACCACCGCCACTGCCGCCGCGCCGCCGACCGCCGCGGCGGCCCCGACGGCTCCGGCGACGCCGGCTGGCCTCGTCGGCACCGGCATCGTCCGAGCCGGCGTCCTCCGAGCCCGCCTCGGCTCCGCCGGCATCCTCGTCCGCGCCGGACGCCTCATCGCTCCGCGCGCGTCGGCGGGGCGCGTCCGGATCGCGCGGGGCGCGCTCCTGCCCCTCCTCCTGCTCGGCAGCCGCGTCGCCCTGCGAGCTCTCGAGGGGTTCGCCCGCCTCGCCGCGCTTCCGGCGGCTGCGCCGAGCCCGACGACGCTTGCGCGGACGCCCGTCGGCGTCCAGGCTCTCCTCACCGGAGGCATCCTCGCCTTCGGACAGCGCGCCGGTGGGGGCGAACTCCTCCGTGGAGGACTCCGCCGCCAGCGTGTCCTCGGCTCCCTCCTCGCCCGGCGCGCGCGTGCCGTCCGCCGAACGGCTGCCGCGGCGACTGCGCCGCCGCTTGCGGGCGCCACGCTCGCTGCCTTCGGGCACCTCGGCACCGCCGGCGCTGAGCTCCGCGCTGGGCGTTCCGTCTGCTGCCGCCATTGGCTCCGCGCGCTCGGTCTCGTCGGCCGCGCCGAGGCTGACACCAGCCGCCGGTGCCGCTTCCCCTCGCGGCTTCTTCGCACGCCGCTCGCCGCGCTCCGGGCGGTCCGGACGCTCGGCCCGCTCCGGGCGCTCGCCGCGCTCCGCACGCTCGCCGCGCCCCGCACGCTCACCACGTTCCGGACGCGCCCCGCGCTCGCGGCGACCACGGCGCTCGCCGGCCTCGGCCGTGCTCGCGGCGGCGGCCTCCGGGCGCCGCTCCGGCCGCTCGGGGCGTTCCGTCTCCGCGACCTCAGGCGTCTCGGCCACCTCCGCCGGCGCCTCCACGGTGCGCGCAATGACCTTCACGGCAATGCGCTGGCCGCGATGGCCCCACCCCCACTTCGCCAGCGCGATCGCGTCGGGCCAGCCGAGGCGCCGCGTATCGCGCACGCGCACACCGAAGGTGGGCGTGACGGGGATCGTCTCCACGCGCCGAGCGTGCGGCGCGGCGCGCAGCAGGAAGTCGGCCTGCGCCGCCCACCCCTCGCCGGCGGCCACGGGCGCGTCACCGCTCGCCTTGAGCAGGTCACGCAGCACGGCAATGCGCGCCAGGCGGAACGACGATGTCAGGTCGCGCACGTCGGTGATGCCGACGAACGGACGCAGCACCCAGCGCGATGCCGTGAAGAGGCGACGCACCGGCACCGGCGCGTCACCCACGGAGGCACGCTCGCCGATGATCAGGTCGGCACCGCCCTCGAAGCGTCGCAGGAACTCGGGCACGAGCGCCGGCGGGTCGGTGAAGTCGCCCTGCATGAGCAGCAGGCCGTCACGACGCGGATAGCGCGTGGTGCGCGAAACGTGGCGCACGATCGCGTCAATGGCACCGCCGGTGCCGAGGCGACGCGAGCCGCGCAGCACCGTGAGTGGCAGCACGCGGGCGTACGGCGCCAGGATGTCGGCCGTCTCGTCGGTGCTCGCGTCGTCGTAGACCACCACCTCGTACTCGCGCGACACGTCGCCCAGTACGGTGCGCAGGCGCCACAGCAGGACGCCGATCGTGGTTGCTTCGTTGTACGCGGGAATGCCGATGTAGAGCACGCAGGACGGGGCACGGGACGGACGGGGTTGACGCGGAGCATCCCCGCGCGTCCGATAATAACAGGTCGGCGGGCGGCGCGGGTTCTCCCCGGCCGTCCGCGGGGTCTTCAGCCACGCGGGAGGTGTCCCATGATGCTGGCGAATGTGCGGGCCCGGTTGGGCCGGGAGGATGCGCAGCTCGTGCTGCGCCTGCTGACAGGGGAGCGTCCGGAGTCGGCGCGCCACGCCGAGGCCACGCTGGCCGATCGCGGGCTCGACCCCCTGCTCGACGAGCCGGAGTTGCTCCAGGCGCTCATCGCGGCAAGGCAGTCGGCGCACGCCTCGCTCCCCCTGTTCTGCTATGTGGTCGTGCGCCACGCCCTGCGCCGCCTTGGCTCCGACGACCGGCAGCTGGCCGACTACGTGGCCAGCGTGCTGCTGCACTTCGGGCTGCGCGAGCGGGCCCGACGGCTCGCGGACACCGATGACGAGGTGTACGACACGCTCGCGCGCATCGCCGAGGACGTGGACAGCGCCGATCCCCATCGCGCCTTCCTCGCCCGCGCGCACCTGGGCAACTACGCCCTGTGGCTCAGCGGTCTCTTCCCCGATCACATCGAGCACCGGCGCTACCGGCGCGGCGGCCCCGACCTGGGGTACTACGAGGAGATGGGACGCCGCGGGTTTCGCCTCGCGGCCGGGCACCGGCTGGCCGAGCGGCACGGACTGGCGCCGCTGTACGGGGCGGCCGCGGAGGCCTTTCCGCAGCTTCGGCGGGCGCTGAACGCCGTGAGTGACTCCCTGCTGTTCAAGCACGTGCACACCCCGGAGCGTCTCATGCGGCAGGTCCGCGATGCCTTCCCCGACGATCGTGTGAGCTGAGGCGGGGTAGGAAGCGGTGAGGCCGGCGGGTGGCGCGCTCGCGTCTTGCGCGCGCGTGTTGCGCGCGCGTGTTGCGGCACCCCCGATCCTCGCGCTAACCTGCGCCTCGCGCCGTGATCCTCGGCGCCTGCCGCCGGCCACCTCGACCGTTCACCCGTCCCCGCATGTTCGAACAGCTCCGTGACGCGTTGCGCGGCCTCGGGCGCGACGCCGGCCCTGCCGACCGTCGCTCCGCCATGGCCAGCATGAAGGAGGCGCTCGTGCACGCGCGTCTCGCGCTGCAGGACCTGCGGGACGGCATTGCCGTGACCGAGCGACGTCTGGCTGCCGAGCAGGCCGAGCTTGCCACGGCCACGCGTCGACGCGGCCTCGCGGCACAGATCGACGACGCCGAGACGGTGGCGGTTGCCGACCGGTTCGTGGAGCAGCATGCCGAGCGCGTGCGCGTGCTCGAGCAGAAGCGGGCGGCGCAGCTCGACGAACTCGCCCTCGCCGAGCGCGAATACGACGCGATGTCGCGCGAACTCAAGCGCGCCATGGCGGGGCTGCCGCTCGGCGGCGGTGACGCGCACGAGGCCGCGGCCATGCGCGAGGTGGAGGAGGCGCTCGGCGAGCGTGAGGCCACGGCCAACTCGGCCGAGCTCGACGCGATGGCGCGGGCGCAGGCGCGTGCGGCGCGCGAAGCCGGCGCGGCGGAACGGCTCGCCGCCCTCAAACGGCAGCTCGGCAAGGAGCCGTGACCGTCCGCCTCGGCGCTCGCGGCCGGGGCGGCCGAAGGCTCGCGCTGGTGGGGGGAGTGTGTGCGTCGGTGTCGTTCGTGCCGGCGCTGCGCGCGCAGGATCCGCCGGCGCCGCCGGCACCGCGTGTGCCCGTGACCTGCAGCGGGCAGACGGTGTCCAACATCGTGGTGCTCACGCAGCCCCCCTACACCGACAAGCTGCCGGCGTCGCTCGACTTCGTGCGTCGCGCCATGGTGGAGCTGCACGCGAACACGCGCGATGAGGTGGTGCGGCGCTTCATGCTGTTCGGGGTCGGCGATACCTGCACCGAAATCGCCCGACAGGAGTCGGAGCGCATTTTGCGCGTGCAGCCGTTTCTCGTGGACGCCAGGGTGCGCGCGTTCGATGACGGCGCCGGCGGCGTGGAGCTCGAGGTCGAGACCCGCGACGAATTCTCGGTCGTGGGCGACGTGCGCATCAACGGTCAGTCGCCGATGTTCCGCGGCCTCACGCTCGGCGAGAGCAACCTTGCCGGGCGCGGCGTGTATGCGGCCGCGCAGTGGCGGGACGGGCTCGCGTACGACGACCTCGTCGGCGTGCGGTTCGTGGACCACCAGTTCCTCGGGCAGCGCAACGTGGCGCGGCTCTTCGCGACGCGCGCGCCGCTCGGGCACGAGTTCGGCGGCGAGGTGCTGCGCCCCTACTACACCGACCTCCAGCAGGTGGCGTGGCGCGTCGGCTACGGCGGCACGCGCGACTTCGTACGCTTCGTGCGAGGCGCGGACGAGGGCACGGCGGTCGCGCTGCGCCGTACCTTCGGCGACATCGGCGCGGTGTGGCGCGTCGGTGAACCGGGGCGGCTCAGGCTCGTGGGCGCGTCGCTCACGCGCGAACGCAGCGAGGTGGACTCGCGTCCGGTGTTCCTCACGCGCGAAGGATTTCGCGACGACTCGCTGGCCGCGTCGTTCCCGTCGATGTATCGCCCCGCCGACGTGACGCGCTTCAACGCCCTGCTGGGTGTGCGTCGGCTGTCGTTCATGCGCGTGGAAGGGTTCGACGCGCTCACGGGTGTGCAGGACGTGCCGGTGGGCCTGCAGGGCGCGCTCATGGTGGGGCGATCGGTGCCGCTCTTCGGCAGCCGCGACAACGACTGGTTCGTG
This sequence comes from Gemmatimonas sp., assembly GCA_011390885.1. Lineage (GTDB taxonomy): Bacteria > Gemmatimonadota > Gemmatimonadetes > Gemmatimonadales > Gemmatimonadaceae > JAABRT01. The sequence continues at coordinate 17,850 of JAABRO010000009.1, forward strand.
CGCCATGGCCTCTACGCCGGTGTGGGCAGTCCGCGCTCGTTCGTGGGCGTGGAGACGATTTCCGAGGCGCGGCGCAATGACGACGGCGCCTGGGACGGCATCATGTCGAGCGGACGTCTCGCGTGGTACTACAAGCCATGGCGCAACCAGCTCACTACGGCCTCCCTCGACTGGGGGGCCGGCTGGAGCGTGCGCGTACCGTACCAGCTGTCCTTCGCGGACCCGATGGGCGGGCTGATCGGATATCGCCGGTCACGTCTGGCCGGCGCGCACCGCGCGGTGATGCGGCTCGAGCAGCGCTGGCTTCCGTCGCCGCGCACCACGATCGGCGACCTCGGGTTCGCCTTCTTCGCCGACGTGGGGCGCCTCTGGGCGGGGGACGTGCCGTACGCGATGGACTCGCCAGTGCGCGCCACCGTCGGGGTGGGCATTCTCGCCGCGGTGCCGCGGCGCTCGCGCCGCCTCTGGCGGGTCGACTTCGGCTTCCCGCTCGGCGGCGACCCGAACGGCGCCTTCGAGGTGCGTTTCCGTGGCGCCGACTTCACGCGCATCTTCAGCCGCGAGTCGCGTGACGTGGAACAGGCGCGCGAGCGATCGCTGCCGCGCAGCCTGTTCACGTGGCCCTGACGGCGGGCGCTACTTCACGCCCACCATCATGCGACGGATCGGCACGATGAGTGCGCCGAGAATCGCCGTGGCGACGAACAGCGAAACCGTCGTGGCCGTGAAGAGCGCGGGCATCTGTTCGAGCCTCTCCGGATCGACGTTTCCGCCCACCAGGCCACCAATGAGGTTGCCCAGCGCGGACGCAAGGAACCAGATGCCCATCATCTGTCCCACGAACTTGCGCGGCGACAGCTTGGTCATGGACGACAGCCCCACCGGACTGAGGCACAGCTCGCCGAGCGTCTGGAAGAAGTAGCTGGCCACGAGCCACCACGGCGAGACGAGCAGGGTGCCGCCGCTGGCGACGACCTTGTTCGCGGCGAAGATCATGAGGAAGAACCCGATGCCGGCCAGCAGCAGGCCGAGCGCGAACTTGGTCGGGCTGGAGAGGTCGATGCCGCGCTTGCCCAGGCCGGCCCACAGTGCGGCGAAGAGCGGCGCGCAGAGGATGATGAAGGCCGAGTTCACGGACTGGAACCACGTGGCGGGGATGGTGAAGCCGCCGAGTTCGCGATTGGTGAAGTCGCGGGCGAACAGGTTGAGCGACGTGGGCGCCTGCTCGAACGCCGACCAGAAGACGGCCGCGAAGATGAACAGCACGACGATCACGGCGACGCGCTTCTTCTCGTCGGGCGCGAGGTTGCCGGCCGCGAACACGTAGGCGAAGAAGCCGAGCGCGAGTCCCACGAGCACGAAGGTCATGTAGCCACCGATCACCTGCGCATCGAGCGCGACCACGCCGGTGGCCGCGAGCACGAAGAGCAGCGCGATCACGGCGAGGCCGGCGTAGAGCGCCGTCTTCACCTGGCGCTCCTGCTGCGCCTGCAGCGCGGCGTCCGGGTTGCGCGAGGGAAGCAGGCCGATGGGCCCGAGTGTCTTGCCGGCCGAGAGCCAGTACACGAACAGGCCGGCGGCCATGCCCACGCCGGCGGCGCCAAAGCCCCAGTGCCAACCCACGGTCTCACCGAGGAATCCGGTCACGAGTTGCCCGGTGAAGGCGCCGACGTTGATGCCCATGTAGAAGATCGAGAAGCCGGCGTCGCGCCGCGCCCCGCCTTCCGGATACAGGTCGCCCACGATGGCCGAGATGTTCGGCTTGAGCAGCCCGGTCCCGAGGACGATCAGCACCAGCCCGAGGAAGAAGGCGATCTTGCCGACGCCCGCGCCTGCCATGCCGGACAGCCCGATCGACAGGTGGCCGGCGGTGATGAGCACGGCGCCGATGAAGATGGCGCGCCGCAGCCCGAGGAGCCGGTCGGCGATCCAGCCGCCCGGCAGCGACGCCACGTACACGAACGCGCCGTAGATGCCGACGATCGCCGACGCCTGGCCGCGGTCGAAGCCGAAGCCGCCATCGGCGAGGGCGGCGGCCATGAACAGCACGAGCAGGGGGCGCAGCCCGTAGAACGAGAAGCGCTCCCACATCTCCGTGAAGAAGAGCGTGGCGAGGCCGCGCGGCTGTCCGAAAAAGCGGGTGTCGTTGACGTACGGCGAGGCGTCGGTAGCGGGATCCCTGGACATCAGGCGGGGGCGAGGGGAGGGGGAAGGGGCGTCGTGACATCCACATGGTGGCACGCCACCCAGTGACCGGGCGACTTTTCGGCCAGCACCGGCACGTCGCGCGTGCAGCGCGCGTCCTTCGCCGGATGCTGGCAGCGGGGGTGAAACACGCAGCCGCTCGGCGGGTTCGCCGGTGACGGCGGATCGCCGGCGAGCACGATGCGTCGCGGCGCGCGGCCGGGCTTCGGCACGGGCACCGCGGACAGCAGCGCCTGCGTGTACGGCATGCGCGGCTCGGCGAAGAGCGCGGCGCGCGGGGCCAGCTCCACGATGCGGCCGAGGTACATCACGGCCACGCGATCGGCCATGTGCGACACGACGGCGAGGTCGTGCGCGATGAACAGGTACGCGAGCCCCCGGTCACGCTGCAGGTCGCGCAGCAGGTTCACCACCTGCGCCTGCACGCTCACGTCGAGCGCGGAGACCGGTTCGTCGCACACGATGAACTTCGGTGCCACGGCGAGCGCGCGCGCGATGCCCACGCGCTGCCGCTGGCCACCGGAGAACTCGTGCGGATAGCGGCTCGCATGCTCGGCGCGCAGCCCGACTTCCTCGAGCAACTGCGCCACGCGGCGGTCCGCCTCCGCGCCCTGCGCGAGCTCGTGCACGAGCAGTCCCTCGCGAATGGCCGCACCGATCGTGAGCCGAGGGTTGAGCGAGCCGAACGGGTCCTGGAAGACGATCTGCATGTGCCGTCGCAGCCGCCGCAGCGGCTCGCGGTCGAGGGCGAGCAGGTCCTGTCCGTCGAACCGCACGCTGCCGCGGGTGGGCTCGATGAGGCGCAGGATCGCGCGGCCGGTGGTCGTCTTGCCGCAGCCCGATTCTCCCACGAGCGCCAGCGTCTCGCCCGCGTGCAGCGTGAACGACACGCCGTCCACGGCGCGAATGAACTGCGACGGCGAGCGCCACCAGCTGCCCTGCACCGGATAGTGCTTGGCGAGGTCGCGCACCTCGAGCAGCGGCGTGGCGCCTGACGACACGCTCATGCGCGGCGTCGCTCCGGTTCCTGCACGAGGTGGCAGCGCACGCGGTGCGCCGGTCCGAGCTGCGCCAGCGCCGGCGGTTCCGTGGTGCAGCGCTCCCACGCGTGCGCGCAGCGATCGCGGAAGCGACAGCCGGCGGGCCACGCCGTGGCCGCCGGCACCGTGCCGGGGATCGTGTGCAGCCGCTCGCGTGTGCTGTCGAGCGTGGGGACCGCGGCGAGCAGCCCTTCCGTGTAGGGATGCCCGGGCGCGTCGAAGAGCAGCGCCACGGGCGCCTCCTCCACCACCTCGCCGGCGTACATCACGAGCACGCGCGAGGCCATCTCGGCCACCACGCCGAGGTCGTGCGTGATGAGCAGCAGCGCCATGCCGGTGCGGTCGCGCAGGTCGCGCAGCAGCTCGAGGATCTGCGCCTGGATCGTCACGTCGAGCGCCGTCGTGGGCTCGTCGGCGATCACGAGCGCGGGCTCGAGGATCAGCGCCATGGCGATCATCACGCGCTGCCGCATGCCGCCGGACAGTTCATGCGGATACTGGCGCGCGCGTGCTGCGGGGTCGGGGATGCCCACCTGCGCGAGCATGTCCACGGCGCGCGTCCACGCCTCGCCGGCGCTCGCGGTCGTGTGCACGCGCACGACTTCCGCCACCTGGTCGCCCACCGTGAGCACCGGATTGAGCGCCGTCATCGGCTCCTGGAAGATCATCGACAGCCGGTGGCCACGCAGCGCGCGCAGGGTGCGCTCGGGCATCGCGAGCACGTCCTGCTCCTCGAACGTGATGCGGCTCCCGGGGGCGATGCGGCCCCCGTCCGGCACGAGGCGCAGCAGCGAAAGCGCGGTGAGCGACTTGCCGCACCCCGACTCCCCCACCAGTCCCACGGTCTCACCGGCATTCATCGTGAACGAGACGCCGTCCACCGCGCGCGCCGGTCCGGCCTCGGTGGCGAAGGCGACGCGCAGGTCGTGGACGGTGAGCAGGTGGCGAGTCACGCGGCAACCTGCCTCGGGGAAAGCGCCTCGCGCAAGGCATCGCCGAGCGCGTTGCAGGCGAGCACCACGGTCACGATCGCCACGCCGGGAAACACGGTGAGCCACCAGCGCGCGCCGCCGGGGGTGAAGCCGTCGGCGAGGATCGTGCCCCAGCTGGCCTGCGGTGGCTGCACGCCGAGCCCGAGAAAGGAGAGCCCTGCCTCGAGCGCGATCGTGTGCGCCACGGCGAGCGTGGCGGTGACCACGAGCGTGGGCCACACGTGCGGCACCACGTGACGGAGCAGGATGCGCGCCTCGCGCACGCCCGTCGCGCGCGCCGCCAGCACGAACTCGCGCTCGCGAAGCGCGCGCACGTCGCCGCGCACGAGGCGCGCCACGTCGTACCAGCCGGTGAGTCCGAGCAGGAGCACCAGCGAGCCGTTGGGCAGCGCGCCCCAGAGCGCGGCGACGACCAGCAGCACGAGCAGCCGCGGCACCGAGAGCGCCACGTCGAGCAATCGCATGCAGACGGTGTCCACCCGCCCGCCGATCCAGCCGGCGAACGCGCCGTAGGCCGCGCCCAGGCTCGTGGAGAGCGCCACGCTCAACAGCGCGATGGCGAGCGAGATGCGCGCGCCGTGCAGCACTCGGCTGAGCACGTCGCGCCCGAGGGAATCCGTGCCGAACGGATGCGCCAGCGAGGGCGGCATGCTGGCGATGATCCCGTCGGTCGGAATCGCGTTGGGGGGCACCGAGACGATCCAGGGTGCGCCCACCGCGGCAGCGGACAGCAGCACCAGGCTGGCGAGCGGCAGCGCGAGGCGCCGCCGGTCGGTGCGCGACGTCATGCCCGCACCCGCGGATCGGCCAGGCGCAGCAGTCCGTCCACCAGCAGGCTGCCGATCACCGTCATCGCGCTGCCGGTCACGACGGCGGCCGTGACGAACTCGTAGTCGCGCGCGCCCACGGCCTGCACCGTCGTGTAGCCCATGCCGGGCCACGCGAAGACGCGCTCCACGAAGACGGCGCCGCTCACGAGCGACGGGAACACGAGGCCGGCCACACCGAGCACCGGCACCAGCGACGTGCGCCATGCGTGCCATCGCACACCGCGCTCGGCGAGTCCCTTGGCGCGCGCCGTCCGCACGAACGGCTCGCGCCATGCTTCGAGCATGCTGCTGCGCTGAAAGCGCGCGAACACGGAGACGCCGAGCAGCGACAGCGTCAGCCACGGCAGCACGAAGTGCGCGAGCCGGTCCCGCACCTGCGCCCTGAACGGCAGGTAGTCGTAGTCGGCGCTCACGAGGCCGGTGGCCGGCAGCCAGTCGAGTCCGTGCGCGAACAGCTGCAGCAGCAGCATGGCCAGCCAGAACTCGGGGAGCGAGTACAGCACGAGCGTCGTGGCGGAGACCGCCTGGTCTCCCGTCGAGCCCGCGCGCGTGCCCTGCCATGCGCCAAGGAGCATGCCGCCGGCGAGGCTGGTGAGCAGGGCGATGCCCATGAGCGCGAGCGTGCGCGGCAGCACGTTGACGAGCACGTCGGCCACGGGCCGCTCGGCGAGCGTCGACCAGCCGAGGTTGCCGCGCGCCACGTTGCCGAGCCAGCGCACGTACTGCGTGGCGAGCGGTGCGTCGAGGGCGCGTTCCGCGCGCCAGGCGGCGCGCGCCTCCGCCGGAATCGGCAGCTCGTCGATCTGGGTCGCGTACGGATCACCGGGCGCGAGGCGCAGCAGGATGAACGCGGCCGTGGCTGCCCCCCACACCACGAACAGCGCCTGCAGGATCCGGCGCAGCGCGCGCCAGCGGCGCGAGGCGCCCGACTCGCTCGCGCTCACCGGGCTCAGGGGGTGGTGCGCAGTCCGATGCGATCGCGATCGATGCGCTGATCGGCGGGGATGCGCCACTCGGCAACCCCGTGCCACCAGCCGAGCGGCGACAGCGTGCCCACATCGATGCGCGCATGCACACCCGCCGGAAAGCGATCCTCGACGAGCCAGATGGCGGGCGCATCGTCGATGATGGCCTGTACGGCGCGCTGCAGCGTGCGATCGCGCACGACGGGGTCGAAGGTGAGCAGCGTGGAGTCCACGTTCGCGTCCGCGACCGGGCTGGTGTACGCCGCATAGTTGCTGCCGTCGGCGTCGAGGCCGAGCGACGTCCACACCTGGCGCAGTCCAACGAGCCCTGGCGACAGGTTCCATCCGTTCATGACGGCGTCGAAACGGCGTGCCTCGAGTCGTTCGACGAGGGCATTCACCTCGAGTCGTTGCAGCACCAGTTCGGCGCCGACCGCGCGCCACTGGTCCTGGAGCAGCACGGCCATGCGATTGCGATTCTCGCTCGTGCCGGGCACGAGCACTTCGAGGCGGAGGCGCGTGCCGTCCTTCATGCGGACGCCGTCTGCGCCCACGGTGGTCCAGCCGGCCGAGTCGAGCAGCGCCCGCGCGGCCGCCGTGTCGAAGGCGAGAGGCCGGATCGTGGCGCCCTCGGGCAGGGCGCGACGCGGCACCGGCCCGAGCGCGGGCTGTCCGATCGTGTCGAACACCGCGCGCACGATGCGCTCGTTGTCCGTGGCGTGCGCAAGCGCACGCCGCACGCGCACATCGCCGAGAATGGGGTGCGGGGCGCGCGAGCCGCCGGGTGCGCGCAGGTTGAACGTCATGAGCTGGTAGCGCAGCGACGGGTACACGTGCACGCGCACCTGCGGCGTGTTGGCGGCCTGCTCGAGGCTCTGCACCATGAGCGGGGCCACGAAGTCGCTCTCGCCCGTGAACAGCTTCACGATGGCGGAGCCCGTCTCGGGCACCACCTCGTAGATCACCCGGTCGAGGGACGGACGTCCGCGGTAGTTGGCCGTGTCGGCGAGCATTTCGATGCGGCCATCGGCGCTCCATCGCACGAACCGGAAGCGACCGGTGCCGACCGGAGCGCGGCTGAGCGGCGAGGCGGCGAGGTTGGCCGGATCGGCGTCCTGCAGCCGGTGCGCCGGCATCACGTACATGTGGTGCACGGCGTCGTACAGCTGCTGCGGCGCGCGGCGCTTGAACCAGAACACCGCCGTGGCCGAATCACGCACGCTCACGGAGTCGATGTTGGCGAGCAGCGGCGCCGTGCCGGAGAGCACGCGCGGGTCGGTGTACAGGGCGAAGGTGCGGCGCACATCGTCGGCGATCACGGGGGCGCCGTCGTGCCAGCGCGCGCGCGCATCGAGGGTGAAGGCGATGGACATGGAGTCGTCGGCCCACTGCCAGCCGCTCGCCAGACGCGGCGTGAAGCTGCGCTCGTCCATGACGTCGAGCGCGGGGCCGATGTCTGCCAGCCGGTCGTACACGACTTCCGCCACCGCCTGCTCGTGCTCACTGCGCACGAGCGGCGTCATCAGCGTCTTGGGGTCGCCGATGAGCGCCACGAACACCGTGCCGCCGGGCGCGTCGGCCTCGCCGGCCGTTGCCGGCCGCTCCGTGTCACCACCGCAGCCCCACAGCGCGGCCCCCGCGAGGAGCGCGGTGGCGAGCGGCAGGCGACGAGTTCGTGACGGTCGATGTGCGGTCATGAGGCGGGCGGACGCGAGGTGGGCGGGTGACAGGCGAACGATGTGACACCAACCTCAACGACGCCAGAGCCACGACGTCGTCACCAGTGTTTCGTGATGCGCCGCACGCGTCGCTGCGAAGGCCCGCTGCTCGTCGGGGGTCGGTGCCCACATGTCTCGTGCACGCTCCGCGTGGAACGCCGCGTGCAAGGCGTCGATCACCCGCGAGGCGGTGATGGCCGGATCGAACTCGACGAGGCCCGCGGCATGCGGTGGCTGATCGGCGGCACGGCCGGACCCGCGGAAGGGCGCCAGCGCCGCCTGCTCGTCGTGCAGCAGGATGGCGCCGTGCTGCAGGTAGGCGGCCGGCGACCGCCAGACGGCGCTGCCGGCCACCTTGCGGCCGGCCACGGCCAGCTCTCCGGCCGCCGGTGCCGCGAAGCATGCGGGCCCCTCCGGCCCGACCGGCGGTGCGGCCGACTCGGCGATCGACTCCACCGGCACGCCGAGCCGGCGGAGGGCGTCCGCGAGCCGCGCGTTCACCGCGTCGTAGGCCACGCGCCAGGACACGGGGCGAGCCAGCGGCAGCACCACGCTGTACGTGACCTCCGGACCGTGCAGCAGCGCCCGCCCCCCCGTGGGGCGACGCACCACGTCGTAGCCGGCCGCCCGAATCGCCGCGACATCCCACGCCTCGCGCACCGGCTCGTTCCGGCCGAAGCTGATCGACGGTTGCGTCCAGCCGTAGGTGCGCAGCACCGCGAGGCCCGAATCGCCCGCCAGGTCGAGCAGCGCCAGGTCGGTGGCCATGTTGCCGGCCGCGGTGTCCGACCCGGATTCGAGCACCTGCCAGCGGTCGGGCCACATGGCCGAGTTGGCGGAATCGGTTCGTCGCGAGGGGCTCGGCACGATCATTAACTTATCGGTGTTGACCTGCGGACGATCCGTCCGTTCCGGTCGGCCCGTCACACCCGGTTTGCGCGCAAATCGGTTTCCCGCATCGTGCATCTGCCGGGCCGAGCCCGGCTTTCGAGGATCGTCATGGCCACCCGCATCCGTACGGCCCCTGAGTTTTCCGCCGGCGCCTTCGCGCCGCGTCACAATGGCCCGACGCCCGACGAGCAGCAGGTGATGCTCGACGCGCTCGGCTACCCCACGCTCGATGCCTTCATCGATGCGGTGGTGCCGGAGACCATCCGCTTTCGCGGTCGCCTCGCCGCGCGCGCGGCGCGCAGCGAGGCCGAGGTGCTCGCCGACCTGCACGCGATCGCCTCGCGCAACGAAATCTGGCGCTCGTATCTCGGCATGGGCTACCACGACACCGTCACGCCTACGGTGATCCTGCGCAACATCATGGAGAACCCGGCATGGTACACGGCCTACACGCCGTACCAGGCCGAGATCGCGCAGGGGCGCCTCGAGGCGCTGCTGAACTACCAGACGATGGTGGCCGACCTCACCGGCCTCGAGATCGCCAACGCCTCGCTGCTCGACGAGGGCACGGCGGCGGCGGAGTCGATGGCCATGGCGCTCGCGGTGCGCGGCGGCAAGGACAAGGCGACGTTCTTCATCGCCCAGGACTGCCATCCGCAGACGATCGCCGTGGTGAAGGCCCGCGCCGAAGCGCGCGGCGTGACGGTGGTGGTGGGCGACGCGCTCACGGCCGAGTTCGAGGCCTCGGTGTTCGGCGTGCTGTTCCAGTACCCGGCCACCGACGGTGCCGTGCACGACTACCGCGCGGCGTGCGAGCGCGCGCACGCGGTGAACGCGCTCGTCACGGTGGCCACCGACCTGCTGTCGCTCACACTGCTCACGCCGCCGGGCGAGTGGGGCGCCGACGTCGCGGTGGGCAACTCGCAGCGCTTCGGCGTGCCCATGGGCTATGGCGGTCCGCACGCCGCCTTCTTCGCCACGCGCGACGAGTTCAAGCGCCAGCTGCCGGGACGCATCATCGGCGTCTCGCGTGATGCCGACGGCCGTCCGGCGCTGCGCATGGCGCTGCAGACGCGCGAGCAGCACATCCGCCGCGAGAAGGCCACCAGCAACGTGTGCACGGCGCAGGTGCTGCTCGCGGTCATGGCCGGCATGTATGCCGTGTACCACGGCCCGGAGGGGCTGCGTCGCATCGCCGAGCGCGTGCATGGACTCACCGCCGTGCTCGCCAACGGCCTCGAGCGGCTCGGCCTGCACATCACGCACGACCAGTACTTCGACACGCTGCGCGTGGAGGTGGGCGCGCACGGGCAGGAGGACATCCTCACCGCGGCGGCGGCGCGGCGCATCAACCTCCGCGTGCTCGAGCCGGGCACACTCGGCGTCGCGCTCGACGAGACGGTCTCGCCGGCCGACGTGGCCGACCTCTGGGCCGTGTTCAACACGGGCACCGCGCCGGACTTCGCGTTCGACGACATCGCCGCCGATGTGGATGCGCGGTTCGACGAGCGCTTCGCGCGCACGTCGTCGTATCTCACGCACCCCGTGTTCTCGCGCTACCACAGCGAGACCGAGATGCTGCGCTACATGCACGCGCTGCAGTCGAAGGACTTCTCGCTCGTGCACGGCATGATCCCGCTGGGCTCGTGCACGATGAAGCTCAACGCCACGTCGGAGATGATTCCCGTGACGTGGCCGGAGTTCGGCAAGCTGCACCCGTTCGCACCGACCGGTCAGGCCGCCGGCTACACGGCGATGTTCGAGGAGCTCGAGCGCGACCTCGCCGACATCACCGGCTTTGCCGCCGTCTCGCTGCAGCCGAACGCCGGCTCGCAGGGCGAGTACGCCGGTCTGCTGGTGATCCGGCAGTACCACCTCGCCCGCGGCGAGGCGCACCGCGACGTGTGCCTCATTCCGCAGTCGGCGCACGGCACCAACCCCGCGAGCGCCGTGATGGCCGGCATGCGCGTGGTCGTGGTGAAGACCGACGTGAACGGCAACATCGACGTGGACGACCTGCAGGCCAAGGCGGTGCAGCACAGCCACGAGCTGGCCGCGCTCATGGTCACGTATCCGAGCACGCACGGCGTGTTCGAGACGCGCATCAAGGACATCTGCGCGATCGTGCACGAGCACGGCGGCCAGGTGTACATGGACGGCGCGAACATGAACGCGATGGTGGGCATCTCGCGCCCCGGCGACATCGGCGCCGACGTGTGCCACCTCAACCTGCACAAGACGTTCTGCATCCCGCACGGCGGTGGCGGCCCGGGCATGGGCCCCATCGGCGTGGCGCCGCAGCTGGTGCCGTTCCTGCCGGGCCACCCGGTGATCACCACGGGCGGCACGCAGGCCATCGGACCCGTGTCCGCAGCGCCGTGGGGGAGCGCGAGCATCCTCCCCATTTCCTACGTGTACATCAAGCTCATGGGCGGGGACGGCCTCACCGAGGCCACCAAGATCGCCATCCTGGGCGCCAACTACATCGCGAAGCGGCTCGAGGCGCACTACCCGGTGCTGTACCGCGGCCAGCACGGTCTCGTCGCGCACGAGTGCATTCTCGACACGCGTGGCTTCAAGCAGAGCGCGGGTATCGAGGTGGAGGACATCGCCAAGCGCCTCATGGACTACGGCTTCCACGCCCCCACGATGTCGTTCCCGGTGGCCGGCACCATGATGGTGGAGCCCACGGAGAGCGAGTCGCTCGCCGAACTCGAGCGCTTCATCGAGGCCATGATCGGCATTCGCGAGGAGATCGCCGAGATCGAGCGCGGCGAGCAGCCGCGCGAGGGCAACGTGCTCACGAGCGCGCCCCATACCGCGCGCCATGTCACGGCCGACACGTGGGAGCGTCCGTACGGCCGCCAGAAGGCGGCGTATCCCACGCCGCACACACTCGACCGCAAGTTCTGGCCGGCGGTGGCGCGCGTGGAAAGCGCCTACGGCGACCGCAACCTCGTCTGCTCCTGCCTGCCGATCGAGGCGTACTCGGCGTAACGCCCGCTCCGAAGCGGTTGCGGCAAGAACCGCAACGGCAACTGAGCGTTGGAAGAGGAAGAGAAAGAAATGAAGGGAGGAAGGGGAGGTCTCAGGCGAGCGGAATCCGCGCATGAGACCTCCCCTTTCTCCCTTCAGTTCGTCTTCACTTCTTTCAAGTCTCGGTTGCCGTTCCGCTCGTGTCGCGTTGCCGCTCGACGGCTGAACCGACCCGCGCTCAGCCCACCAGCGCCTGGTACTCGACCGCGCTCATGAGGCCGGCGTCGCCGCCCGCATCGAGCTTCACCTTGATCATCCAGCCACCGCCGTACGGGTCACTGTTCACGAGCGCCGGCTCGCCGTCGAGCGCGCCGTTCACCTCGAGCACCTCGCCGGTCACCGGCATGAACAGCTCGGAGACGGCCTTGACGGCCTCGACGGTGCCGAACACGTCGTGCGCGTTGAAGCGGGCACCCGCCTTGGGCAGGTCCACGTAGACGATGTCGCCGAGTTCGCCCTGCGCGAAGTCGGTGATGCCGATGAGCACGACGCCGTCGTCCGCGGTGGACTTCACGTACTCGTGCTCCTTGGTGTAGCGCAGGTCGGCGGGGATGTTCGACACGGGTCGGGCTCCGTCAGGGGTGTTGTGGAGGGGCCGGAAGCGCGCCAGCATGGCGCGCCACACGTCGTCCACCCGCGCCGCCAGGGCGTCACGGGAGCCGTCGTTCTCGACGATCCAGGTGGCCCGGGCACGCTTCGGGGCGACAGCGGCCTGCGAGGACATCATCGCCCGTGCGTCGCGTTCCGGCAAGCCACGATCGTGCATCAGCCGCGCCAGCCGCACCGGGTCGGGCGCATCCACGAACACGATCGCGTCGAACTGATCGGCGAGGCCGGCCTCGAAGAGCAGCGGGATCTCGTCCACCAGCACCGCCACGCCTTCCGCTTCCGCGGCGCGCGCCCGCTCGGCGCGCAGCCGCGCCACCTCGGGGTGCACGATGGCGTTCAAGGCCGCCAGCGCCTCCGGGTCGCCGAACACCCGGGCACGCAGCGCCGCGCGGTCGAGGTGGCCGTCCATGCGCAGCACATCGGCGCCGAAACGGGCCACGATCGCGGCGAGTGCCGGCGTGCCGGGCTCCACCGCCTCGCGCGCCAGCACGTCGGCGTCGATGACGCACGCGCCGTGCGAAGCGAGCAGTCGCGCCACCGACGACTTGCCGCTCGCGATGTTGCCGGTGAGGCCAAGGCGGATCATGTGGGGAATGATACCGCGCGCGCCGCCGGGGCGAGGCAGGCCGCTGACCCCGGAGAAATGGACGCGGGGCCACCGGCTTGATCGCCGACGGCCCCGCTGGACGAGAACGGACCGGGAGGCTTACGCCGCCGCGGCTTCGTCTTCGTCGTGTTCGCCGATGAGGTCGTCGCGGCGCCGGTCGCGCGTGACGAGCAGTTCCTGGATCACCCACGCCGCACCGCCCTTGAGGCGGATCTGGTGCGGCGTGCAGCCGAGGTAGCGCTGGCAGGTGTTGCGGAAGGCGCTGCCCGACGGGAAGTCGAGCGCGCTCGCCACGCCGTCGGCGCTGCGCGAGCCGTCCTCGAGCATGCTGGCGGCCACCACGAGACGCCCCCACGTGAGGAGCTGGTGCGGGGGCGGCAGCTGCGCGCCCTCGAGGCGCTTGGAGAGCAGCCGGCGCGAGACGGCGATCATGCGCGCGAGGCCATCGGGCGTGAGCCGTTCGTGCGCCCGGGTGACCGAGAGCATGACGGCATCACGCACCACCGAACGCAGGCCGGCGAGATGCGGGCGGAGCAGGCTCGACACGCTGCGCGCTTCGGCCTGGTCGAGCAGGGCCCCGAGCTGGGCGGGCGAATCGGACTCGTCGGCCACGATGAGCACGTCGATGCCGCAGCGGCCGGCGTCGAACATGTCGCGGGCGCGCTCACGCGTGAGGTCGACGTAGGCCACGAGCGCGGCACGCGGCACGCGCACACGGAGCTGCCGCACCCGCTCGAAGTCGGCGCGGCCGTCCACGTAGAGGTCGAAGACCACCACGTTGATCGGGCCACGCTCGCACGCGCGAGTGAGCGAGGTCCAGTCGTCGCACGGCACGAACCGATAACGGTCGCGCGCCGCCTGACGCAGGCGCGCCGAACGGGTTTCGTGCGCCAGCAGCGTTGCAATCACACCCATGGCACAGGCCGGGAGGAACGGGGAATCGTGAGCAGCATCGTGGGGGAGACGCAGGACCCCGGGGCGGCGTAACGGACAGTCACACGGCCGGCCACCGTGAAAAACGCGACGCGGCACCGGATGGCCGGGCAGCGTCGCGCGCGATGGCCCGCGATGGCCCGCGATCGCTCGCGGTCGATGGCGTGCCCGTGACTAGAGCAGCCGCCCCTGCGCGGCGTCCGCGCGTGGCACGATGTGACAGGCGCGGCAGCGCGCCTCGTACGAATCGGCCGCGCCCACCATGATGGTGGGGGATTCGTACGGTGCCGGCTTGCCGTCGATGAGCCGCTGGTTGCGGCTCGCGGCCGATCCGCACAGCACGCAGATCGCGTGCAGCTTGTCCACCGTTTCAGCCACCGCCATGAGCTGCGGCATGGCCCCGAAGGGCTCCCCGCGGAAGTCGGTGTCGGTGCCGGCGATGATCACGCGGCGGCCCCGCTCCGCCAGCGCCGTGGCCACGGCCACGATGCCGGCGTCGAGGAACTGCGCCTCGTCGATCGCGATCACGTGCGCGGTGGGGTCGACCCGCTGCGCGATCTGCGCCGATGAATCGACCGGCACCGCTTCGAGCGTGCGCTGGTCATGGCTCGAGATGGCCCACAGCCCCGCGTAGCGATCGTCCAGGTGCGACTTGAACACCTGGACACGCTTGCGGGCGATGGTCGCGCGGCGCACGCGACGCATCAGTTCCTCCGACTTGCCGCTGAACATCACGCCGGCAATCACCTCGATCCAGCCGCCGGAGGCGTGGAACCCCGCGCTCATTCGCCGTCACGCTCCCGCGAACGGCGGAACGGCAGCGCCGGACGGTCGGCCCCGCGGCCGCCGCGCTCCTCGGGACGCGGACGCGCCGCGCGCGAGAGCTGCTCGCCGCGCGACGCCCACTCGCCGCGGGCTTCGGTGCGCTCGGACGGGCTGCGGTCGCCGAACTCGCGACGGGCCGCGTCGGCGCGGAACGGACGATCGCCGCCGCCGAAGGAGCGACCGCCGCCGCCGCCACCGAACGACTTCCCGCCGCCGCCGAACGACTTGCCGCCACCGAACGACTTCCCGCCGCCGCCGAAGGGACGACCGCCGCCGCTGCGCGGACCGCGATCACCGCTCCCGCGCTCACCGCGCTCGGCACCGCCGCTACGCTCGAAGCTGCGCTCACCGCGCTCGGCACCACGCTCTCCGCCGCCGAAGCTGCGATCACCGCCGCGCGGCGGTCCACCACGCGCACCACCACGGCTCTCACCGCGCTCCTCCCACGGCTTGCCGCCGCGGGCCGCGCCACGATCGCCACCACGTTCGCGCGGCGGACCGCCGCGATTGCCACGGTCGAAGCCACCACGGCCGCCGCGATCTCCACCACGGTCGCCGCCGGTGCGGCCGAAGCCACCCCGCTCGCCGCCGCGCGCGCCGGCGAATCCGGCATGCCCACCCGCGCCACGATCATCGCGGCGCACGTGCAGCTGACGGCCGCGCAACGTGATGCCCGTGAGCTTGTCGATCACGGTGTCGGCCGCGTCGGTGGCGACCTCGACGAGCGCGTGCGACTCGAACAGGTCGATGCTGCCGATGCGATCGCCCGGCAGCCCCGACTCGCCGGCAATCGCGCCGAGCAGGTCGCCGGGGCGCACATTGTCGCGCTTGCCCACGTTGAAGAAGAGACGCGTGGTGCCGCTCGCGGCCGACGCCTCGGCGGCCGCCAGCGCGGCCGCGCGCACCGGCGCGGCGAACACGGCCCGCGTGCTGGCCGCATGCGAGTGCGCCAGGCGGAGCGAACGGCGCGCGTCGTCGAGCAGGCGCACCGCCGCGGCGGCCACCTGCACCGCGTCGAACTCGGCGAGCATCGGCGCGACGAGCGCGAGATCGGCCGCACCGACGACGGCCGGATCGGCCAGCGCCGCGCGCAGGGCCACCTGGAGCTCGTCCGCCGGCGCCTTGGCGCGGGCATCGATCGTGGCCAGCGTGAGCGGACGCGCCGCCCCGCCGCTCGCCGCCGTCATGGCGGGCAGGTCGGTAGCCTCGATGAAGAACACGGCCTCGACGGGCTCGGCCGACATGGCAGCCGAGAGTGCCTCGCTGTTCGCCGGCACGCCCCAGCCGATCACGGCGGCGGCGTGCATGGCGGGTGCGCGACGCTCGACCTGCACGCGCTTGCCATCGACCGGGAGGCCGAGCTGCGCGAGCGCCTCGCGGGCATCGG
This sequence comes from Gemmatimonas sp., assembly GCA_011390885.1. Lineage (GTDB taxonomy): Bacteria > Gemmatimonadota > Gemmatimonadetes > Gemmatimonadales > Gemmatimonadaceae > JAABRT01. The sequence goes on from JAABRO010000009.1 coordinate 33,888, forward strand.
CTTCGGCCACGGCCGACGGCGCGATGAGAGCGAGCGACGGCGGATCGCGGTCGTCGAGAAAGGTGCGCAGCGCGCCAGCGCGGCCTGCCGGCGCCACGAGCTGGTAGTGCGGCGTGACGTTGAACGTCACGGTGCTCGGCTTGATGAGCGGCGTGACGCGGCGCGCCTTGCGGAGGTGGCGTTCGAGGAAATCGTTCACGCGCGTGTCGTCTTCCGTCGCGCTGGCGGCCACGCGCACGCACGAGGCGGGCAGGTCGCCGAGCAGCGACTCGATCGCGTCGGTCGCGCCCTGGTCGGCCAGGAGTTCGTCGAGGCCGAGCAGCACGACGGCCTGCACGTCACTCACGGAGAGCGCCGAGGTGCGCCGCAGTGCCGAGAGGTCGGCGGGGGTGCCGATGGCCACGGCCACGGGACCGAGCGCGAGCACGCGCGTGGCGCGGGGCACTGCCGTGACCGGGACCACACGAAGGGCCGGTGCCTCGAGCAGGCTCCGGGCTTCGGTGGCGGCGAGCTGCGTCGCCGCGCTGGAGGGGGTGATGACCAGGCAAGCCGGCGCCGAGGGCGCCCCGCCGTTGCGGCTCCGCTCCACACCGGGACGCAGTGCCGCCTGTACCGTCCGCGGCTCCAGTGCGCCGAGGACCACCATGTGCTGGCTGCGCGTGCCGCCAGCCGCGCCGGACTCCCCGTCCGTCGCCGTTCCTACCCGTTCGTCACCCACGTCCCGCTCCCGTCAGTTGTAGAACAGCCAAGGCACGCATCCGCCCAACGGATGCGCGGAGAGCGGACGCCGCAGCGTGCGCTCCTCGATGTGCGGCCTGCACTCGGCAGGCCCGTGCGGTGCATCTCCTCCTGCCGACGCGCCCAGCGCGTGGCCACCGATGCACGATTGGCGCCTCCACTACCGGCGCATGTAACTTGAGCCGCGTTTCGGCCCAAGCCTGAAAGCTAGTCGAGTCCCGCTCCACAGACCATGAGACATCCGCGACCGACCGCGATCCTCGCGAGCGGGGCGCGGATGCGAGCCCGTCGCCGCCATGTCGAGATCGTTCGTGCCGTCGCCCAACATCGCCCGCCTCAAGGAATCGGCCACGCTCGCGGTCGCCGCGAAGGCGCGCTCCCTCCGGGCGCAGGGCATTCCGGTGATCGACCTCGGGGCCGGGGAGCCGGACTTCGATACGCCCGCCTTCATTCGCGAGGCGGCCGCCGCGGCGGTCGAGGCGGGGGCCACCCGCTACACGGCCACCGAAGGCATTCCCGCGCTCCGTGAGGCGATCGCCGCCGATGCGAACCGCTTGCTCCCCGCCGGCGCGACGCCGTTCACGGCCGCCGAGGTGGTCGTCTCCAACGGCAGCAAGCAGTCGCTGTTCAATGCCTGCATGGCCTGCTTCGGGCCGGGCGACGAGGTGCTCGTGCCCACGCCGAGCTGGATGAGCTACTACGAGATGCTCGAGCTGGCGCGCGCCACCGCGGTGCCCGTGTTCGGGCACGCGGAGCGTGGCCTCAAGGTCACCGCCGAGGAGCTCGAGGCGGCCGCCACGCCGCGCACGCGCGGCGTGATGCTCAACTCGCCGTGCAATCCGACGGGCGCCGTGTACTCGCGCGAGGAGCTCGAAGCCATTCTGGCGCTGGCCGACCGGCACGGCTGGTGGGTGATCTCCGACGAGATCTACCTGCGCATCGCGTACGACGCGCCGGCCACGTCCGCGCTGCAACTCGCGCCGGCGCGCGACCGGCTCATCCTGGTGAACGGGGTGGCGAAGGCGTACGCCATGACCGGCTGGCGCATCGGCTGGGCGATCGCGCCCGTGGCCGTCGCCAAGGCCATGACCTCGGTGCAGTCGCACACGACCTCCAACCCGGCGGCCGTCTCGCAGCACGCGGCGCTTGCCGCACTCACGCGCGTGGACGAGGCCAATGCGGCCATCGACACGATGGTGCGCGCCTTCCACAGCCGTCGTGACGCAGTGCTCGATGCCCTCGGTACGGCGCGCTCGCTGGCGGTGCATCCGGCGGGCGCGTTCTACCTGTACCTCGACGTGTCGAGTTTCGGGGGCGAGGATCCCGGGGCGAAGTTCGCGGCCGCGCTGCTGGACACGCACCAGGTGGCCGTGGTGCCGGGGAGCGCGTTCCTCACGCCGCACTGGATTCGCGCGTCGTACGCGACGACCGAAGCCATCGCCGTGGACGGCGTGCAGCGCATCGTGCGCCTGCTCACTGCCGGCGCCTGATTCCGACCGAGACGGAGCGACCCATGATCACGACCATCGTCCTCATCCAGGCCGATCCCAGGAAGATCCGCGACTGCGCCGTCACCCTTGCCGGCATCGACGGTGTCGCCGAGGTCTACTCGGTGTCGGGGGCGTGGGACCTCGTGGCGATCGTGCGCGTGCCCGACCTCGAGCGGATCGCCGACGTGGTCACGCACGAGTTCGCGAAGGTGCCCGGCATCGAGCGCACGCAGACGCTCACCGCGTTCCGCGCGTACTCCAAGGGCGACCTCGAACAGGCCTGGGACATCGGCGTGGAGTAGCACAGATCGGCATCGTCGAGGGCGGTGCCGGTCAGGTGTTGCAGCGGTTCCCCGTGAACTGGAATACTTCCCGCCAGGCCTCACTCTCGTACCGCAGCACGAGCGTGTACAGGGCGGCGGGCCCGCTCTCCTGCGAGCCGAAGAACAGCTCCGGCACACCGTCAGCGTCCGTGTCGAGGTAGTCGAGGAGGCGAAGTCGGGGTGGGCTCTGCGGAACGCCGGTCGTGGAGTACGTGAACGTCGGACGGTAGTCGTAGGCCCCCCGGTCGAGCACGACGATGAGTTGCCGCGGACGCTCGCCGTAAACCTTCGCTTCGCGGGGCGGCGGCGTCGGGTCGTTGTACTCGAGGACCAGCGTCGACCCTCGGTTGATGCCGGTCGGCACCTGCGTGACGCGGCGCTGATAGCGTGGCAGTTGCGTCGGCGAGATGCCGACCGTCGGCGCCACGAGCGTCCCGATGCGTCCGAGCAGCGTCGCGATCGCCGCGTCGTCGAGCGAGGGTTCGTGGGCCAAGGGTGGTCGCTCGCCGCTGGCGGCCAGGTGCACTCCCTCCGCGCCGTTCCCCGCGTTGGCGAAGGCGCGCGCCATCGGAATCACTGGCGAGCAGCGGAGGGAGTCGAGCGCGGGAACGCCTGGCTGCCACATGCCTCGGAACATGCGAACCGACCCAACCTCTCGCGCTTCCCGAAAGGCGTGCAGCGTGCGTCCGGCCTGCAGGTGCTCGGCGTCGACCCGTCGCCATCCGGGATCCGACAGCTGCAGCGAACGAATCCCTTCCGGACCGACGGTCGCGATCGGGACGACGAGGCTACCGCTGCCGTCCGGAAGCACCCGGAAGAGGATGTTCGGGCGCGTGTCGAGCAGCAGGCTGTCACGCACCCAGCGGGCTGCCGCCGGATCGCTTGTGTACAGCCGCGCCGAGGCCGCGTCGCGGCTGCAGGCGATCGTCGCGACCGTCAGCACGGCCGCGAAGGTGGGGAAGGCAAGGCGGCGGTGAATGGCGCCTGGTCGGCGGGACGGGATAGCGGACACGAGCTGGGAACGGAGGGACACGGAGGTGCGGGACGACCAGGCGTAACTTCGCGGCTCGACGCGAGGGTCGCCACGCAACCGCACGGATCGCGCCTTCAACCCACGGGTAGGACGAGGCATGCGCTCCCGGGCAAACCCACCGTCAATCCTCCTCGCCATCGCCGCGTCCGCGTGCCTGCACCTGATCTTGCCCGCGCCCCTGCTGGGGCAGCAGGCCACTGTCGCGCGATCGGCAGGGCCATCGATCAGTCTCACCGTGCGTCCGGCCCTGGGGGATCGCTTCTCCCTCGTGCTCGAGCAGGTGATCGAAGTCTCGCCGCTGCGGCGAGACCCCTGGGCCGGCACCCCGCCGGGGGTGGTCGCGAGCGGGGCCGCCGAGTCGACACGAGCGCCGGACATCGGGCCTCGCCGCACGACTGCCGTCGGCCGCGTCACGTCCATGCTCCTGTACGGACACTCGTCAGTCGAATCGAGCGACGACTCGGGAGCGATCCTGCTCGCCACGCTCGACTCGCTGCGGATACGTGACCGAGGCGCCGGCGCGACTGTCTCGCAGTCCGTCCCCATCGATCCCTCGGTGCGGGTCTCTCGCGTGAAGGTGGCGCCGAACGGCGCGATGCGCCTGCTCGAGACGGCCGGTGCCGCAACCGCCATGGGACGCACACTCTCCGCGATGCCGGCCATGCTCCCGGACGGTTCGGTGAAGGTCGGCGAGACGTGGGCGCATGCCGTGGACATGCCCGCGCTCCCCTTCACGACGTATCGCACCGACGGCGTGCTGCAGGCCACCTTCCGCCTGGACAGTCTCACACGCGACGGCCGGGATGCATGGGTGTCGGTGAAGGGCACGCTGCACCGCGATGGATCCACCGCCGATCTCCCCGTCGGCACGCGCGTGATCACCGACGGATTCCTCGAGGGCACGCTGCGGGTCGACCGCGAACGCGGCTGGATCGTGGATGCCCGAACCACGGTCAGCTTGCGCAGCGACGTGGTGGCCACGGGCGACGGCACGCCACCCATGCACATCGGCATCCGGATCTCGCAGCGCATACGGCAGCGATAGTGCGTCGTGGTCGGCCGGCGCGTCACCGACCGCGGTCCGTGCGCTAGCTTTCCCGCGTCCGATTCCCGACCGCCCTCCGTCATGCGTCTCGTCCACCTCTCCGACCTGCACCTCGGCTTCCGCCAGTTCGCGCGCCAGACCCCGACAGGCGTGAACCAGCGGGAAGCCGATGTGGCCGATACCACGAGCCGCGCCATCACCCAGGTGATCGCGTGCGCGCCCGATGTGGTGCTCGTGGGCGGGGACGTGTTCCACAGCGTGCGCCCGCCCAACACCGCGATCGTCGACGCCTTCCGGCTGTTCGGACGCCTGCGCGCGGCGCTCCCCGACGCGCTCGTCGTGATGATCGCCGGCAACCACGACGTGCCGCGCTCCAGCGATGCAGGGTGCATCCTGCAGCTCTTCGCCGAGCTCGGCATCCACGTCGTGCACCGCGGTCCCGAGCGCATCGACGATCCGACGCGCGACCTTGCCGTGCTGGCCGTGCCGTACGCCATGCCCGGCACGACGTCCGAGACGCCCGTCTACACCACCGATGCGCGCCGCCGCTACAACGTGCTGCTGCTGCACGACGAGGTGCGCGGCGTGGTGCCGGACGCCGCGCAGCCCGGCGACCGCCTCTACACGCCCATCGATCCGGTCGCGTTCGAGCAGGCGCCGTGGGATTACATCGGGCTCGGCCACTATCACGTGTATCGGCCCATCGAAGCGCGACAGGCGGCCACGGGACGGCGCATTCCCACGTACTACAGCGGCTCGCTCGACTACACGAGCACCAACCCGTGGTCCGATGTGCGCGAAGAGGTCGTGCGCAACGGGGCCGTCGCCGGCGAAGGGAAGGGGTTCATCGAGCATGACCTCGCCACGGGCGCGCACCGGTTTCATCCGGTGTCGGTGTCACGCCGGCTGCTCGACCTGCCGGCCATCGACGGCGCGAACCGCACCGCCAGCGACGTCGATGCGCTCATCGCGCGCGCACTCGCGCAGGCCGGCACCAGCATCGATGACGCGATCGTGCGCCTCGTGGTGAAGAACGTGTCGCGCCACGTCGTGCGCACGCTCGACTACGCGCCGCTGCGCGAGGCCAGGCGGCGCGCGCTGCACTTCCAGCTCGAGGCCCGCAAGCCCGACGTGCCGGAGGCGGCGGGGATCGCCTCGCCCGGTCGCCGCATCACGCTGCGCGACCGGCTTGCCGAGCGCCTGCGCGAGCGACCGCTCGCGCCGGGGCTTGATCGCGACCGCCTCGTGGAGCTCGGCCTCGCGTACCTCGGGCGCGCCGAAGAGCAGGCCGCGGCCGCACTGCCCGTGGCGGAGGGCTGAGCGTGCGGCTGCACTCGCTTGCGCTGCGCAACTTCCGCCAGCACGTCGACACCAGCATCCGATTTGCGCCCGGTCTGACCGGCATCATCGGGGCGAACGGTGCCGGCAAGTCCACCATTCTCGAGGCCATCGCCTGGGCGCTGTACGGCAACAGCGCGGCTCGCGGCACCCGCGACTCGATCCGCCACGCGCGCGCTCCCGAGGGCGCGCCCGTGCGTGTGGAGCTCGAGTTCGAACTCGGCGCGCATCGCTATCGCGTGGAGCGCACCCTGCGTGGTGCCGAGGTGTTCCTCGACGGCGGCACGACACCCATTGCCCGCACCATCAAGGGCGCCAACGAACTGCTGCAGCGGCGCCTTGGCATGTCGCGCGCCGAGTTCTTCAATACGTACTTCACGGGGCAGAAGGAGCTCGACGTGATGGCGGCTCTCGGGCCGACCGATCGCGCGCGCTTCCTCGCCCGGGTGCTGGGCTACGACCGGCTCACGGCGGCGCAGGAACTGCTTCGCGAGCAGCGGCGCACGCTGATCGCCGAGCTCGCGGGGCTGCGCAGCGGCATGCCCGATCCCGAGGTCGTCGCGCGTCGCGTCACCGAGGCCGAGACGCTCGTGGCGGACGCGCGCGAGCGGGCGCAGCGCGCCGGGTCGGTGCTCGAGGCTGCCACCGCGCGGCTGCAGGCGATCGGTCCCGCGTGGGAGGCGATCGAGGCGGGGCGCGAACGCTGGCACGCGTTCGACACCGAGCGCCGGCTGGTGGCGCAGTCGCTCGAGGCTGCCGTGCACGACCACGAACGCGTGCAGCAGGAGCTCGCGGCGCTCGACGCCTCGCGCGCCGAGCTCGGGCCGCTGCTCGAGGTCGTGGCCACGCTCCCGGAGCAGCGCGGTGCCCTCGACGCGATGGATGCGCTCGCCGCCGCCGATGGCGAACGCCGTGCGCTCGCCGAGCGGCTCGCCTCGTCGCGCGAGGAGCTGGCGCGGCTTACGGAGCGTCTCGACAAGCTCGAGAGCGCGCCCCAGCTCGACGTCGAGCAGCGCGCCGCGCTGGACGCCGCGCGACGCGCGCTGGCGACGACCGAGGCCTCGCTCGACGACGCGCGCACCACATGGGCCCGCGATCGGCAGGAGGCCGAGACGCGCTTCGACGCACTGCGCACGCAGCGGGAGGAGCTCGCGGCGCAGCAGGCCACGCTCGAGGGACTCGGCGAGGACAGTCCGTGCCCCACCTGTGCGCGCCCGCTTGGCGCGTCCTATCGCGGCGTGCTGGCGCTCATCACGGAGCAGCTCGAAACGGTGCTCGTGGATGCGGCGTACTTCCGCAATCGCGTGCGGCAGCTGGCGGGCACGCCGGAGGCCGTCACGGCGCTCGAGGCGCGACGCGCGGCGCAGCAGCAGGACGTGAGCGCAGGCGAGCGTCGTGCCGCGCGCATTCACGCGGCGCTCCAGGAACGCGAGCAGCTGCGGCCGCAGCAGGCCACGCTGCGCCAGCGCACCGAGGAGGCGGCGCGGCGACTCGAGGCGCTGCCGGCAGGATACGACGCCGAAGCGCACCGTGCGCTGCGCGCCGATGTGGCCCGCCGTGGCGAGGTGGCCACGCGCGTCGCACAGCTGCAGGGGGCGCTCGATCGCGTGGCCCCGCTCACGGTGCGGCGTGATGCGCTCGCGGCCGACGCGCAGGCGAAGCGCGCACGCCTGGAGTCGCTGGTCGCCTCGATCGGCACGCTCGACTTCGACGCGGCGCGCCATGCGGCACTGCGCGCCGAGCAGGCGGACGCTGCACGCGCGGTGCACCAGGCGGAGCTCGACGTGGCCGAGGCGCGCGGGGCCAGCGAGCGGGCGGAGCAGCAGCGCGAGCAGGCGCGCCGAGCACACGCCGACCTGGCGACGCTGCAGGCGCGCGCCGCGCTGCTCGAGGGCGAACGCTCGCTGCACGATGAACTCGACGAGGCCTTTGGCGAGCTGCGCGCCGAGCTCAACGACCGGCTTCGTCCGGAGCTCTCGGAGCTGGCGAGCGGATTCCTCGAGGCGCTCACCGATGGGCGCTACGCCGCGCTCGAGCTCGACGACGACTACGCGGTGCAGGTGCTCGAGGATGGACTGCCGAAGTCGGTGCTGTCGGGCGGAGAGGAGGATCTGTGCAACCTCGTGCTGCGGCTGGCGATCTCGCAGATGATCGCCGAGCGTGCAGGTCAGGAGTTCTCGCTGCTGATCCTCGATGAGGTGTTCGGTTCACTCGACGAGTCGCGGCGCGAGAACGTACTGGCGTTGCTGCGTCGCCTGCACGATCGTTTCGAGCAGGTGATGGTGATCACGCACATCGAAGACGTTCGCGAGGGGCTCGACCGGGTGCTCATGGTGACCTACGACGCGGAGCGCGGCACGAGTCGCGTGGAGGCGTCTGCCGGCGGTGCGGCGGGTGCCGAGGCGGCGGCGTGGACGACGGACCTCGATGCCGCGGAGGCGGTCGCGTGACGGCCGCACCGCGCACGGCGCGCGTCCCCCGCCCGATCGAGGGGCCGCTGGCGCTCACGGAGGCCGACATCCCCGCATTGAACGTGGTGTTCAGCGATGCGTTCAGCGATCGCTATCGCCGCGACGGCATGGCGGGCGTGCGCGTGCCGCCGCTCAATCCGCTCATCTGGCGGTATGCGATTGCCGGGGCGGGCGAGGGAGCCATGTGCTGGCGGGACGAGCGCCACCAGATCGTGGCGTTCAACATCGCGCATCACGCCGGCGTGGAGGGATGGATGGGGCCGCTGTGCGTGCGTCCCGATCAGCAGGGCGCGGGGCTCGGCACCACCATCGTGCGCGCCGGCATGTCGTGGCTGCGCCGGCAGGGCGCGCGCGTGATCGGACTCGAGACGATGCCACGCACGGTGGACAACATCGGCTTCTACTCCTCGCTCGGTTTCGTCCCCGGTGCGCTCACGATCACGCTCACCATGGAGGCGGCGACCGACGATCGGCCGTTGCAGCTGCTCTCGCGTCGCTCGCCACTCGAGCGCTCGGGCACGGTGGAGGCCTGTCGTGCCCTCACGGCCCGTCTGCTCCCCGGCTACGACTTCACGCGCGAGATCGACCTCACGGAACGCATGGCGCTCGGTGACACGGTGCTGCTGGGCGATCCGGCGGCGCCCTCAGGCTACGCGGTGTGTCACGCCGTACCGCTCGTGGAGGGGCGCGCGCGCGACGAGTTGCGTGTGCTCAAGCTCGTGCTCGAGCGGCGCTCCGACCTGCCGGCGCTCATGCGCGCCCTCGCGGATTTCGCGAAACGGGCCGGCACCGCGCGCGTGGCGGTGCGCATGCAGGGCGACTACGACGATGCGTATCGGGTGCTCATCGCGCTCGACGCACGCGTGCGATGGACCGACCTGCGCATGAGCGTGCACGGATGGAACGAGTACCCGCCCACGCAGGGCATGGTGCTGTCGAACTGGGAGATCTGACGCACGGCCGCGCGACGCACTCCTCCGCGCGTGCGGCTCAGCGCTTCGACTTGACCTGCTGCACCACCGAGGGCTCGACCGGATCGGGCGTGTCACGCACCACGATGCGCCAGATCACGATGAAGACGCCGGCGGTCAGCAGCAGGTGCACCCAGCCGGGCGCGGTGCTCGTGAACGTCACCCAGGCCCAGCCCACGAGCATGGCGACGGCGGAGAGAATCCAGAGGTCCATCGAACCCGGGGTGATGGCGTGATTGCGCGACACGGGACGCGTCAGGTAGCTTCCGGAAGATAGTCGACGAGGCGGTGCAGCGTCGACGTCACCAACGGTTCGGGACGGAGAGATTTATTTCTTGAGCCGATAAGCTCTTGGAGTGGGCCTGACATACTGTGTGGACGCCATGCCCCAGTGCGGGGAAGGCGGAAGCGGGGTGAGGGTCTCATGATTTCCACTGGGCTTCAAGATCACCTCTTCGCTCCCGGTTTTGTCGCAACGGCTCCGCTTCGGCGGGGCCGTTGTCGTTTGCGAACCATCGCGTGAGGGCGTGGTGCCTTGGCGCGCGCTTGCCGGCCGCCCGACCCGGCAGCACAATCGGGGAGGGGCGCCCCGCACGCCGGGAACGCGCGACCTGCTCCGGGGGTTTTCCACCACGTGGGCCGTGACCGGCCGGCTCACGGATGGCCCGCGGCACGCCACCGGCGCTCTGCCGCACCGACCGATCCCACCCGGATCGCCATTCTGAACTGGCCGGACCTGATGATGTCGATGCCCATGGTCACCGTGACCCGGCGGCTGCGCTTCAATGCGGCCCACCGGGTGCACAATCCCGCCCTCTCCGACGAGGAGAACGCGCGGCTGTTCGGCAAGTGCAACAACCGCAACTGGCACGGGCACAACTACGTGCTGGAAGTGTCGCTGCGCGGGCCGATCGATCCGGTCACCGGCTACGTGATCGACCTGGGGCGGGTGCGCGACATCGTCGAGCGCGAAGTGATCGAGAAGACCGATCACCGCAACCTGAATCTCGAAGTGGACTACCTGGCGGGTATCAACCCGACCTCGGAAAATATCGTCGTGGCCATGTGGCGCGTGCTGGAGCCGTCGTTGCGGCCGGCGCAGCTGCAGCGCCTCCGCCTCTGGGAAACCGAGAACAACTATGTCGAATATGACGGGGAGTGAGCGCATGATCCGGCCGAGCCGAGATCTCATCGACCCGGCGCTGCTCCGCGCCGCCACGGAACTCGACTCCGACGACCTGTCGGTGGACACCGACCGCATGCACGAGTTCGAGCACGTCGTGCGGCGCCAGCTCGAGCTGATCGGCGAAGATCCGGAGCGCGAAGGGCTGCTCAAGACTCCGAGCCGTGTGGCCAAGGCGCTGTCGTGGCTCACGCGCGGCTACGAGCTCGACCCCGCCGAGGTCATCGGCGACGCGCTGTTCGCGGAAAACCATGAGAACATGGTCATGGTGCGCGACATCGAGCTCTACTCCATGTGCGAGCACCACATGCTCCCCTTCTTCGGGCGCGCGCACGTGGCGTACATCCCGAACGGCAAGATCGTGGGGCTGTCCAAGATCCCGCGCGTGGTGGAAGTGTTCGCGCGGCGCCTGCAGGTGCAGGAGCGGCTCGGCGAGCAGGTGGCGGACGCGCTCGAGGACGTGCTCAAGCCCAAGGGCGTGGGCGTGGTCATCGAGGCGGTGCACCTCTGCATGATGATGCGCGGCGTGGAGAAGCAGAACTCGCGCACCATCACGTCGTCGCTGCGCGGCGTGTTCAAGGACGATGCGCGCACGCGCAGCGAGTTCCTGCGCCTCGCGCACCCGAACGGGGCGGGGTATTGAGCGCCTCGCTCCACGGCAGGACCGCGGTCGTCACCGGGGCCTCGCGCGGGATCGGGCTTGCGGTGGCGGCGGCACTCACGTCGGCCGGCGTGCGCACGTGGATGATCGCGCGCCACGCCGGCCGGCTGCACGAGGCGGCGCGGCAGCTCGGCAGCAACGCGTTCACGCACCCGTGCGATGTGTCCGATGGGGAAGCGGTGTCGCGCGCGGCGTCCGTGATGAGCGAAGCGCTCGGTGGCGCGCCGGACATCCTCGTGAACAACGCCGGCCTCTTCCCGCTCGTGAGCGTGGAGGCCACGAGCCCCGAGGTGTTCGCCGAGACCATGAACGTGAACGTGGTGGCGCCGTTCCGTTTCGTGCGCGCCTTCGTGGGCGACATGCGGGCGCGTGGCCACGGCCACATCGTGACCATCGGCAGCGTGGCCGACCGCAACGCCTTCCCGGAGAACGGTGCCTACGCCGCCAGCAAGACGGCGCAGCGCGCGTTCCACGAGGTGCTGCGGCAGGAGCTGCGCGGCAGCGGCGTGCGCGCCTCGCTCGTGAGCCCCGGCCCCACCGACACCGACATCTGGGACCCCGTCGATCCCGACAATCGCGAGGGTTTTCCGCCGCGTGCGCTCATGCTCCGCCCCGAGGATGTCGCCGACGCGGTGCTCTGGGCCGTGACGCGACCGACGCACGTGAACATCGAGGAGCTGCGCCTCTCACGCAGTTGATGTCCGCGCGTCACGTGCGCGCATAAGTTTCCCGCATGCACGTGGATCTCGTCGAATCGCTGCGGTGCCCGCGCGGCCACGCCGATGGCTGGCTGGTCGCGACCGCCGATGTCGTCTCGGATCGGCGCATCGTGCGCGGCACTCTCGGCTGCCCGACGTGCGGCGCCGAGTGGCCGGTCGTCGAGGGTGAAGTCGCCCTCGACGCGGCAGCGCCTGCGGATCATGTCGGCGCGGCCACACCCACGGCAGGTCTCGACGCCGCGCGCCTCCCCACGGCCGGTGAAGAGGCGCTGCGGGCCGACGCGCTGCGCGCCGCCGCACTGCTCGACCTCAGGGACTCGCGGGGGGCCGTGGCGCTGCTCGGCGAGTCGGCGCGCCTCGCTGACGCCCTGGTCGAACTCACCGGCGTGCTGGTGCTTGCGGTCAATGCACCTGCTGGCGTGGCATTCGCGCATACGCGCCTTCGTGTGTCCGATGCGCTGCCGCTGGGCGTGGGCACGCTGCGCGGGGCGCACGTCGACGCCGCGCATGGCGCGGAAGACTGGCTCGCGAGCGCCGTGCGGGCGGTGGAGCAGGGCGGACGCATCGTGGCGCCCACGTCGGCCATGCTCCCCGGCGACCTGCGCGAACTCGCGCGCGACGACGCGGAGTGGGTGGCCGAGGTGCGCGTCGCGGCCAGCGGCCTGGTGCCGCTCAGGCGGGGCGGCGATCCGATGGCGCGCTGAGCGCCGGCACCGTCGGCGCCGGCGTCACCACGCGAGGGAGTCGTTGGCGAACCAGGGAATCTCGAGGCGCTCGCCGCGCCAGAGCTGCAGCGCACCGACGCGCACGGTGGTGCCGATCGACTGCCCGTCGATCATCACGCGCAGCGGCTCGTCGAGCGGAATGCGACTCTGGCTGACCCGCACCACGCGACCATCGATCGCGAGGCCGCAGCGCCCGTCACGAAAGAGCTGCAGGCGGAAGGTGTGCCATTCACCATGCGTGACCGCCGCCTCGGGACCCTTGAGCGGTTCACCGGACCCGCCAACGATGAGCACGCCGTGTCGCATGGCGTCGCCGCCCTCGGCACGCGGAAATCGAAAGCCGCAGCGCCGCGGTGCGGCGAAGGCCCTGTGCTCGACCATCTCGACGCCGTCGCGACGCCCCTCCCAACTGGCCAGCGCCTGTGCGGGGGCAACCGGGGTCAACACGACGATGAGCGTCTGCCACATCGGCGCGTCGACCGGGATGCGCGCCCGCAGTTCGAGGCCGATTCCCTCGCGCGGGTCGGTGGCCGTCCAGCTCACGACTCCGCTCGTCAGGTGTCCATCCCCATTGGGCAGCAGGTGGCCCGTCTCGATCCGGGGCGGCGGTTCACCGAAATCCATCCATCGCGTCGTGTCGAGCGTTGCCCAGGACTCGGCGAGCACGAGCGTCTCGAACTGGCGCGGCACGATGCGCACGGTGGTGGTGTCGGCGCGCCAGCCGCCTGCGGACACGACGATGCGGGCTTCTCCGGGGCGCTGCGGCATCAGGCGCCCGCTCGGTGAAACCCGCGCGATCATCGTGTCGAGGGACTGCCATCGCAGGACGCCCGGTTTTCGGACCACGCCGCGCGCGTCCACGCCGACGGCGGTCAGCTGCATGAGGGCATCCATGGGTACGGCCTTACCTGGCGGCGAAATGTGTACCGCTGCGAGTTCAGTCTGTCTCCGCCGCGGGATGTCCCACGCCAGCAGGGCCGCATCCATGTCGATCCCGTGTCCGTTCCACAGCACCGGCACCTGGTGCTGTGGACGCTCCGTCTCGAAGGCGATCGTCGCATTCGCCCGTCCGTCCGCACCGATGGCCGTCCCCAGCGCGAAGCGTCCGTCCGGGGAGACGCTGTAGCCGTGCGCGCCACGATGCAGCACGCGCACGGCACCGGTGCTCACATTCAGCCGGGCGAGCACGCGATCGGCGCCGTCGAGCGCCTCACCTTCAACGATGAGCTCGTCGGTGTCAGACCAGGCGCGAGGCTGAGGCGCCTCTAAGGTGCCATTCGGCTCGAGACAGTGCGCAACCGCGCCATCCGCGGTAATCCAGCACACCTCGGCTGCTCGTTCCGAGGTGTAATGCCGTCTCATGAAGGCGACCCGCGTACCGTCCGCGCTCCAGATTCCCAGCGCTTCCAGCTCCGGCGACTGCACGAGCGGCGTGACCACGCCGCTGGTTCGATCCAGGATACCGAGATCCTGCCGCGAGGTAAGCGTGTCCCACCGGCTCGTCGCGATGACCGCGCGGCTGCCGTCCGGTGAGAAGCTCGGGGTGTTGTCGTCACCGACCGCCTCGGCGATGCGCCGCAACTCGCCGGTGCTGAGCACGAGCGCCTCGAGTTCCACACCAAGCCGCGCCCCGTGTCGCGTGCTGGCCACGATCAGCGTGTCGCCCAGGCGCGAGTACCAGGCGCTGAACGCCTGCAACAGGCGTCTGGTCGTGTCGGGGAGTCGCTCCTCCCGCACCTCGATGACATCCGCGCGTCGAAGCTCCTCGGACTCGAGCGCCACGCGCAGCAGCCGCAGTTCGTCGCCCACCCGCGCCGGCAGGTTGGCCACCGCATCCGGCGTGCGCTCCAGCGCGCCACTCCGTTGTCCCTGCACTGCAAGCATCACCGCGAGCAGTCCCACCACACCGATCGTGGCCGAACGCGCCGTGCTGGCCGCGCTGGTGCGCAGGCGCCACGGCAGGGCGCGCACCAGCGCCTGCCGCTCGGCGCGCTCGGTGTCCGCACCCAGCACGTCGGCGGCGAGGGCGAGCAGGGCGTTGCGGTCGCCCCCCGCGTGCGTGAGGCGCACCAGGCGCGCGAAGAGCAGCTGCACCTCGCGCGTGTCCCCCGCCTCGCGCCGATGGCGTGCCGCGCGCAGCAGCAGCGTGGGTGTTTCGACGCCGCTCCCCTCGAGCACCACCGCGGCCTGCCGATGGGCACGCGCGAGGCGGGCTGGCGCGGCCAGTTCGCGCGCCAGCTCCGCGATCTCGTCGTGGGCGATCGTCCAGCGCCCGTCCCGGTGCGAAAGTTGTCCGCGCGACTCCAGCTCCAGGAGCGCGGCGGCTCCCTCGTCGCCGAGCACACGCTGCGCTTCCACCGCCGACAGGTCCGAGCCGAGCACGGCCAGCAGCAGCAGGGTAGCCTGGTGCGCCTCGCTCACGGCCAGGAGGCGCTGGCGAATGGCGCTGCCGCCGGCCAGCGTGCGCTCGAGCGCGTCCGGGTCGAGGCAGCTCCAGCGGCGATCGACGAGTGACAGCGCCCCTTGCTCGATCGCCAGCTGCAGCGATTCGAGCACGAGCAGCGGTGAGCCGTCGGTGGAGGCGGCGAGGCGAGCGGCGAACGACTCCACCCACGCGGCCACCGGCAGCTCACCGAGACTCTCGACCAACGCGCCGATCTGGTCTTCCGTGAGCGGCGCGAGGCTGAACTGCGACACACGTGCGCCGTCGGTCTCGAGCCGCTCGGGCTGACGGCTCGTCGTGACCAGCAGGACGTGCTGCTCGCCGAGGCTGGCGGCGACACTGCCGAGCATGCCGCGCGACCCAGCGTCGGCCCAGTGCAGGTCGTCGATCAGGATGGCGATGGGCGCGTCATCGGCGACGGTGGCGATGAGCTCCTGCAGGGCGAAGGTGCGCCGCCGGAGTGCGTCATCGCCGGTCGATCGGTCGGGCGGCGCGTTCAGGTGCGCGCTGACGCCGGGGGCAAGCGCGACGAGCGCGCTGGCCGCCTCGGGCGAGATGCCGGCCGCCCCGCGAAGCCGGGCGAGCGCCAGTGTGAGCTCGGCCGCGAGGGCGTAGGGGATCTCGCGATTGGCCTGGAGCGCACGCACGCTCACCAGCCGCCCGCGTGCGGCACGCAGCCGGCGCGCGAAGCCCTGGAGCAGGCGCGTCTTGCCCATACCGGGGCGGGCCCAGATGTGCACATGGACGGCGGCACCGCGCCGCGCGTTCTCCCACCCCTTGAGCAGGTTGGCGAATTCGCGATCGCGGCCGATCAGTTCAGCCACGAGGCCATCGGGCGCCAGCTCGCGCTCCCGCCCCGATTCGCTGCGCACCAGCCGGATGGTGCCCAGGGTGGCCTTGTCCGCCGTCAGCTCTTCGCGGGCCAGCCACTGTTCGAGCTGTTCGACCTCGACGAGGGCCGAGATCCGGTCGTCCGCCGCGAGCAGCATCTCGAGCAGGAGTCGCCACGCGGCCTGCGCCGACGGCGTGAGGTCGCGGGCGCGTCGCGCGACCTGGACGGCGTCACGGGGGCGTCCCGCCGTCAGCAGCTCGTGGGCGCGCGCGTCGGCGGCCCGTGTGTACAACGACCGCAGCCGGTTGCGCTCGAGGTCCGCCCACTGCTCGAACTCGGCACCGCCGGGCGCCGCGAAGCCCGGGAAGAAGTCCCCGGTATAGGCCGCCACGGCGTCGTCAGGTCGCGAGGCATCGAGCGCGGCGAGGAAGGCGTCACGGTCCGTGGCCACCCACGGCTCGAGGGTGAGCGTGTCACCCTTGGCGAGGAACGGATCGACGCCGAGCCGGCGCTTGATGTACCAGACCGTCTGCCGGAGGGTGTGTCGCGCCGCATCGCGCTCGACGTCGGCCCACAGCAGATCGATGAGCTGGTCGCGCGACGCGGAGCGACCGGGCGAGCAGGCGAGGAAGGCCAGCAGGGCCAGCGGCTTGCCGACGGCCAGCGGTTGCGCCCCGAGTGCCGCCGGTCCGGAGAGGCGGGCGCTACCGAGCAGCGTGAGCTCGGCGGCGGGAGGCGGGGAGGCGGAGGCGGCCTCCTCCGCGGTGCTGCGAGGCGGGAGGGACTCTGGCACGAGGCGGGGGTCGGGCATGGTCCAGCCAGGACCGGATTCGGCGCCCGTCAGCTTCGGCGGGGCACCGTCAGAACAGTATGCACACCCCCCGTCATCAGGCCGTCAAATGGTGCCCCGACCTTCTGACTCCGACCCGTTCCCATTACCGGACAACGACTTACTCCGCATACAGCTGCTCGATCAAGTCCGCGTAGCTCTTCTCCACCACGCGCCGCTTCACGCTCAGCTTCGGTGTCAGCTCCCCCCGCTCGATGCTGAAGTCGTGCTCGAGCAGCCCGATCTTCTTGGGCGTTTCGTAGCTGCCCAGCCCCGTCAGCTCGCGCTTGACCTCCTTCTCCATCTTCGCCTGGATGGTCGGCATCTTGAGCAGCTCGGCCCGGCTCGTCCACACGATGTTCTGCTCGGCCGCCCACTTCTCCAGCTGGTCCCAGTTCGGCACGATGAGCACGATCGGGAACTTCCGCTTGTCGCCGAGCATGACCGCCTGGCTCACGTACTTGTTCGTCTTCAGGCGGTTCTCGATCGGCTGCGGGGCCAGGTTCTTCCCACCGGCCGTCACGATGATGTCCTTCTTGCGGTCGGTGATCTTGAGGAAGTCGTCCTCCAGCTCACCGATGTCCCCCGTGTGGAACCACCCCTCGCGATCGATCGCCTCGGCGGTGGCTTCGGGGTTCCGGTAATAGCCCTTCATCACGTGCGGCCCGCGCGTGAGGATCTCGCCGTCGCTGGCGATTCGCACCTCCACGCCGACGAGCGGCTTGCCGACCGTGCCGATGCGGAAGTTGGCCACCGTGTTGGCCGAGATCACCGGCGACGTCTCCGTGAGGCCGTACCCCTCGAGGATCGTGAGGCCGGCGGAGTAGAAGAACTTGTTGATCTGCGGCGAAAGCGGCGCGCCACCGGAGATGAAGAAGCGCATGCGGCCACCGGTGCGCTCCTTGAGCTTCGAGAACACCAGCTTCTGCGCCAGCGCGTATTGCAGCGCGATCAGCCCCGACGGTTCGCGGCCGGCCAGCTTCTCGTCCGCCCAGCGCTCGCCCACGGCACGCGCCCAGAAGAAGATGCGCGCCTTGAGCCCGCCCGAGGCGACGGCGTTCTCGAGCACGCGCGCGTAGATCTTCTCGTACAGCCGCGGCACCGACATCATGAGCGTCGGGCTCACCTCCTGCATGTTGATCGGCACCGTGTCGATCGACTCGGCGTACGCGATCGTCACCCCGTTCGAGAACAGGTAGTACGCGCCCATGCGCTCGAAGATGTGACTGAGCGGCAGGAAGCTCAGCGCCACGTCGCCGCCCGCGAGCGGAATGCTCTGCTGCGTGGCGATGCAGTTCGAGTACACGTTGTCGTGCGTGAGCATGACCCCCTTGGGGTTGCCCGTCGTGCCCGAGGTGTAGATGAGCGTGAGCAGATGGTCGGGCTGCACGGCCAGCGCCTCCGCCTTGAAGCGGGCTGCCGCTTCCGGGCTGTCCTGCTTCGCCCCGATGGCCTCGAGGTCGCTGAGCGTCATGTCGCAGCCGTCGCCCTTCGTGGCGTCGAAGCCGATCACCCACTGCACGCCCGGCAACTCGCTGCGAATGCCCGCGATCTTCTGCGCCTGGGCGGCGGTGGACACGAACAGCGCCTTCGCGCCCGAATCGTTCAGGATGAACGGCACCTGCTCGGCCGGCAGCGTGGGGTATACCGGCACGTCCACCACCCCGGAGCAGATGCAGGCGTAGTCGGCCAGCGCCCACTCCGGTCGGTTCTCGGACAGGATGCCCACGCGGTCGCCGGTGGTGATGCCGAGCTGCTGCAATCCGAGCGCAATGCGACGGACGCGCTCGAGCGCGGTGCGGTGCGAGATCGGACGCCACGCGCCGCCCACCTTGTGCATGAACGCATTCGGCAGGTCGCGCGTCTCGATCGCCTTGAAGAAGAGCGCGTTCACCGTTCCCGGCGGCTCCTCGCGCGGCCCGCCGCTGGCGTACGTGTTGGGAGCGGGGATCGACGAAAGCGTGTTCGCGAGTGACGCGTAGGGACTGCCGACGGGAGCGGTCATCGCCTCCTCCGGGACGGAGTGGGAAGGCACATGCGGGATCGGCGTGCGACGGGGCGGGGGAACTCGGGCCACACGGGCACGCCTGCTGCGGGAATACTGGCCTGCGGTCGAGCTTGGCGCGAGGGCCACCTCGCGTCACGCACACGGCCCACGGGCCGTGCGATCAGCGGCCGCCGGCGCCGCGGGTGGAGGCGGCCGACACCGGGACGAGAATGCGGACGGGTGCCCCGCCCACCGGCCGGCCGCGCCGCCACACCGCGGCCTCCACCTCGACCGTGTCGCGCGCCACGCCGGCCGCCGGAAACTGCGTGGGACGCACGCGCACGCGACGCGAGGCCAGTCCGTTGCCGCTCGAGGTGTCCACCTGACTCGCGCGGCCGCGGTCATCCACGAGGAACACCGCTGCCGTCGTGTCGTTCCGCACGTTGGCCGGCGACACCACGGCGAAGCGCACGAGCCAGTCGGCGCTGTTCGCGAGGGCGTCCGTGGTCGAGTCCTTGTATTGCAGGCGCACTTCCACGGCCACGCTGTTCGAATCGGCCGACCCGATCGCCGCATCGGGCAGGAACGCCACGAGCGACGCCGAGTCGGTGCGGAACGCGGTGTCGGGCGCGTTGGTGATGCGCACTTGCGCCTGGATCTGCAGGGCGTTCGCGAAGCGGACCGCCACGTTGACCGGATTCGCCGTCGGTCGCCGCAGGGCGAGCAGGTGCCCCGTCACCGAGTCCACGAGCAGCGCGTCATCGCGCGACAGGAAGCGCACCGGTGCCTCCTCGATCACGTCGCCGGACACGTTGCGCAGGATCGCGCGCACAGGCTGCGCCACGCCGAGCGTGTCGCGCAACGAGTCGCCGACCGCCACGGCCGGGAACGCCAGTCGCGCCAGTTCGATCGACGCGGGCACGGCCGGATCGGAACCGAGGTCGGCACACGCGGCCGCGACACCTGCGGCTGCAGCCAGCAGCGCTCCGATCGTGACACGGGCAGCCGTGCGCAGGGCGCGCCCACGCCTCGAGATCGGCTCCCTCATCCGCCGAGCCGTTCGGCGAGCACCGTGGCGAGGTTCACGTACGCCTGCGCGGCCGCGTCGGCGGGCGTGCGCAGCACCACCGGCTGGCCGGCCGCGAACGCGTCGGCGGTGGCCGGCGTGCGCGGAATGCGCGTGTCGAACACGAGGTGCGCCGGCAGGTGCTCGCGCACGTAGTGCACGACCCGTTCGGTGGCCGGACTGCCGGCCTCGAACATGGTGAGCAGCAGCCCCTCGAGCACCAGTTCGTCGTTCTCCGACACCACGTCCTGGATCGCGCGCAGGATCTGCGGCGTGGTCTGCAGCGCGAGCGGCTCGCACTGCAGCGGCACCACCACGTGCTGGCTCGACGCCAGCACGCGCCGCGTGATCGCGCCGAGTCCGGGGGGCGTGTCCACGACCACCACGTGACAGCGCTCGCGTGCGGTGTCCAGCAGGTCGTCGAGCACGCGCGACCCGCCCACGCGGGTCTGGAAGTCGGTGTGGTCGGCGAGGTCGCTCACCGAGCCCGCCAGGATCACGCGCAGCCACGGCAGCGCGGTGGGAAGGATGACCTCGCGCAGCGCGGCGTCGCCACGCAGGTAGTCGTCGAACCCCACGGTGGGGTGTCCGCGGCGCAGTCCGACGCCGTAGCGCACCGCGCCCTGCGGGTCGGTGTCCACGAGCAGCGTCTTCAGGCCGCGGCGCGCGAACGCCGCCGCAAGATTCACCGCCGTGGTTGTCTTGCCGACCCCACCCTTCTGACTGACGACCGAGAGGACGCGCCCCACGCTACCGTCCGGGGCCCGGCTCCGCCGGCCCCGTGTTGCGATCGGTGAACGACGGATCGTCGTCCGGGTGCGCGTGCGTGTCCGCCCACGCGTCACGCGCGTGCGGCGCGAGGTCGTCCGGCCCCGGTGCCTCGCCGCTCAGCGCGGCCAGTGTGCGCTCCGCGTGCGCCACGAACGGCGCCGATTCGGCATCGCGCTTGGTGGTGCGCAGGAACGCCTCGAGGTGCGCGGCGCACCCGGCCGTCTCGGCACGCTTGAGCAGCAGGAAGGCGAGCCCGTAGTGCGCACCCGCCAGCGACGGCTCGATCTCGAGTGCTCGTCGGTAGTGCCGGATGGCCTCTTCGGGCTGCGCCGTCTTGCTGAACGCGATGGCGATGTTCTGCAGCACGCGCGGATCGTCCGGACGCTCGCGCAGCGCGAGGCGATACGAGGTGAGCGCGTTCGAATAATCGCCGCGCGCCTCGAGCTCGATCGCTTCGGCGAGATAGTTGGGGGCGCGGGAGGAACCGTCGCGCCCGGGAGTGCCGCCGGTGAGGCGGTGCCACCAGGACATGCGATCGCGCGGGGTTCGGAGAGAAACGAAGGAGAGCTCGACGCAGGACGCCGACGCGGACCGCTCAAGCTACCCAGCCGTTCCCGCGGCTACAAGGCAACCGCCGCGGCCGCGGCGCGGCCGCGGTGCGCCGCGTCACACGGCGCGCGACTGGCCGCGGTCCGGCAGGGTGAGTACACTCTCCCGGAGCGGGCGCGCCGTCGCGCCTCGTCGTCCCCGCACCTCGGAGCCGTACATGTCGCAGGCCACCTACCGTCCCGACCCCTCGCGCGGGGTGCTCATCGTGGACTGGCCGCTCTTCGGTGAGCTGTCGCGCGCGCTCGCGCTCAAGGTCGCCCGGGCCTACGAGCCCGATCTGGTGGTGGGCGTGGCCACCGCCGGTGTCGTGCCCGGCGCCGCCATTGCCGCGATCCTCGACCGCCCCTTCTACTCGATTCTCGTGAGCCGGCGCTTCAGCGCCGAGCGCATCCGCGACACGCCGGCCGTGTTCGGGGCGGCGCCGCCCGAGGTGCGCGGCAAGCGCGCGCTCATCGTGGACGAGACCTGCGGCTCGGGCGACACGCTCCGGCTCGCCGTGGGCGCGCTCGTGAATGCGGGCGCCCGGGAAGTGCGCACCGCCGTGAGCTTCAAGACGGGCAGCTATGAGCCCGACTTTCACGGGCTCGCCACCGAGGCCGCCATCGTGCTGCCCTGGGACCGCGAGGTGCTCGCCGGTCACGACCTGGTGCCCAACCCCAAGTACGCGGGACTGCTCCCGGACTGACGGCGGCGGCCCTCGGCGTCTCCGCAACGGCGTCTCCGCAACGGCGTCTCCGCAACGGCGTCTCCGCCATCGCGCCGCCGCGTCCTCCCGCGGGGGGCTCAGCCCGTGGCCGCGCTCGCCGACGCCTGCTCGTACCCCACGCCGCGCTCCATCGCCTCGTAGACGTACTGCATCACGTCCACGCTTCCCACCAGGAAGCGGCAATGCACGTCGCCCGACGAGCGGCAGGCGACCTCGAGCACGGACAGCGGCGCATCGGCCACGCGTCCGAGGAAGCCGGCCAGCAGCCCGGTGCCCACATGGCACGCCGGGCCGGCCGCACCCGCCGACGGATCCGCCTCGGCCCACACGTCGGTGTCGATGGCCATGACCGCCTCACTGATCGCGTGCACGCGCACGCGCCCCCACCCGGCGGCCTCGAGGAACCCGGCCAGCACGTCGCCGAAGCGGTCGTCGGGCTGCAGCCCGGCCGGCAGTTCCCCGTTCGCCTCGAGCCACTGCTCGAAGGTGTCGAAGAGACCAACACCGGCCGCGTACCCTGCGTCGCGCATCGCCTGCACGGCGGCGGCATCGTGCGCCGCCGGCGCGCGCAGCACGCCGAAGAACTCGGCCGGCATCGCCACCGTGCGGGGGCTCAGGAAAGGAAGCGTGCTCGTCATGACGCGATCAATCGGCTGCGGGAAGGGCGATGGGCGCGGGAAGCCCGACGGTCGAATGGGTGACGCTCGCGAGGCGGCCGCGTCACGTCAAGCGCCCGCAGGCGTGCCGGGTGCGTGACAGAGCGGGCCACGGGCGGGTGCCGCCATGCGCACGGTGCCCGCTCACGACCCAACGCGGCGTCGGAGTTCGTCCTCGTCGATCACCTCCACATCGAGCTCCTGCGCCTTGTCGAGCTTGCTCCCGGCCTCCGCGCCCGCCACCACGAACGTGGTCTTGCGCGACACGGAGCCGGTCACGCGCCCGCCGGCGCGCTCCACCAGCGCGGTGGCCTCCTGCCGCGAGAGCGTGGGCAGCGTGCCGGTGATCACCACGACGGCGCCCGTGAGCGTGCCGCTCGCCTGCTGCGCCTCCGGTTCCTCGAGGCACAGGCCGGACTCGCGCAACCGAGCCACCAGTGTCTGCGACGTGGGGTCGTCGAAGAAGGCGCGCACCGACTGCGCGATCACCGGGCCGATGCCGCGCACCTCGCCGATCTCGTCTTCGGTGGCGGCGGCGAGCGCGTCGAGCGTGCCGAAGCGCCGCGCGAGCAGTTGCGCCGCCTGTCCGCCCACGTGCCGGATGCCCAGCGCGAAGAGCAGGCGCGAGAGCGGCTGCACCTTCGACGCTGCGATGGCCGCCACCAGGTTCTCCGCGCTCTTGTCGGCGAAGCGCTCGAGTCGCACGACCTGCTCGACGGTGAGCGTGTACAGGTCGGCCGCATCGTGCACGAGGCCGGCGTCGAGCAGCTGCTGGATGCGCTGGTACGACAGCCCGTCGATGTCCATGCAATCGCGCGCGGCGAAGTGTACGAGCCCCTCCAGCTGGCGACCCGGGCAGGCCACGTTGGGGCAGTACAGCCCCACGCCGTCTTCCTCGCGCGCCACCGGCGTGCTGCACGACGGGCACTGCACCGGCGCCGCCCACGGCTGCTGCGTGCCGTCGCGCTTGTCGGGCACCGGGCCGATCACCTGCGGAATCACGTCGCCGGCGCGCTTGATCTGCACCACGTCACCGATGCGCAGGTCCTTGCTGGCGATCAGGTCGGCGTTGTGCAGCGTGGCGAACGTCACCGTGGTGCCGCCTACGAGCACGGGGTCGAGCACGGCGTATGGCGTGAGCACGCCGGTGCGCCCGGTGTTCACCTTGATGTCCAGCAGGCGCGTCTCGGCGATGTCCGCCGCGAACTTGCGCGCCACGGCCCACCGCGGCTCGCGTCCGCCCACCACGCCGAGGTCCTGCTGCACCGCCACGCGGTCCACCTTCACCACGCCGCCGTCGATCGCGAAGTTGAGCGCCGCGCGCACCGTGTGCTCCACCTCGTGCGCCCACGCGTTCACCTCGGCGATCGACGCGCAGCGCGCGTGGTGCGGTGCCACCGGCACGCCCCACGCCGCGAGCTGCTCGAGCAGCGCCCACTGCGTGTCGCACGGCGGACGCCCGTCGGGGAGCACGGCCGTGTAGCCGAAGAAACGCAGCGGACGCTGCGCCGTGATGGCCGGATCGAGCTGGCGGAGCGCGCCCGCTGCGGCGTTGCGCGGGTTGGCGAACACCGGTTCGCCGCTTCGCACGCGCGCTTCGTTCATCTGCTCGAACTTGTCGAACGGCAGGTACACCTCGCCGCGAATCTCGAGGCGCGCCGGCGCGTCGCCGGTGAGCCGCAAGGGGACGTCGCGCACGGTGCGGATGTTCGCCGTGATGTTCTCACCGGTGGTGCCGTCGCCGCGCGTGGCCCCGGTCACGAGCACGCCATGCTCGTACGTGAGGGCCACCGCGGCCCCGTCGATCTTGAGCTCCACCGCGTAGCCGCTGTCGGTCACGTCGCGGCCGGCCATGCGCACGAGCTTCGCTTCCCACTCGATGAGTTCGTCGGCGGAGAAGGCGTTGCCGAGCGAGAGCATGGGCACGAGGTGCGTGTGCTTCGCGAAGCCACTCTGCACCGGCGCACCGATGCGCAGCGTGGGGGAGTCGTCGGTCCGCAGGGCGGGCCAGCGCATCTCCAACGCCTGCAGCTCGCGAAAGCGCGTGTCGTACTCGACGTCGGAGAGCGTGGGCCGGTCGAGCACGTAGTACTCGTACGACGCCGACGTGAGCAGCGCGCGCAACTCGGCGGCGCGCGCGCGTTCGGCGGCGGGAATGGCGTCGATGCCGGGCGTGGCGTCGGTCACGGTGTGGAACGGCGGAAAGTGGTACGGTCGAGTTCGCCGGCGTGGCGTCCTGCACGGCCCACGGACGCGGCGGCACACGACGCGTGGCGCGGGGTATCAGGTGAGGTTCCGGAGAATAAGCGCTATCTTTCCAATGCGCCGCTCGCCGCGACCGGACGGTCGGGGAACGTGCCCCGATCCCGCGCGTGTCGGCGGTGCCCCATCCCGAGGAGGTTGCCCATGTTCGAATCCAGTCGCCGCGATCGGCACCACGAATCAGAGAAGCTGCAGATCCTGGGCATCGGACTGCTGGTCGGCGCCGTGCTCGGCGCGGCCTCGGCGCTCCTGCTCGCGCCCGCCTCTGGTGAGGAGACGCGCCGCGCGCTCGTGAAGAAGGCGCGCAAGGCGTACGACGATGGCTCGGAGCTGCTCGAGGACACCTGGGAAGACGCCGAGCGGGCCGCCCGTCGCGCCGCCCGTGCCGGTCTCAAGCGCGCGCGCAGTCAGGCGGCGCGCCTGCGTGACCTGGGCGAGGAGACGCTGGAGAACGGCCGCAAGCGGCTGCGCGTCTGATCCTGCACCGGTGATCGGGCGGGAGCGTCCCGCCCGAGCCACGGTCACCCCTCAGCGGAGCGCTCGCAGGTCGCGCTCCGCTTCGCGTTTGTAGGTCTCGTCGTTCGGGTCCTGCAGGGGCGCACGCAGCGCCGCCTCCAGCGCTCGGCGCGCGGCGACCTTGTCGCCGGCATCGCGGTACACCTGGCCGAGCGCCACGAGATGCACGGTGCGGTCGGGTTCCGCCGCGCACGCTGCCTCGAGCAGGCGCACCGCTTCCGCCCAGCTCGCCTCGTCGAACACCTTTCCGCCCATGAACGTCTTCGCCACCGAGCGCATGAACCCGTTCAGGCGCATGATCTCCGCGTGCCACCGGCCCAGCACGTGCTGAGCGCCGGCGTGGTCGGGGTCGAGCGAGAGTGCGCGCAGGGCGGCTTCGCGAATGGCGATCGCGTACTTCGTGCGATCCCGTGCCGACACCGACAGCGCCTCGCGACCCAGCGCGCGCGAGACGTGGAAGTGCCCCTCGGCGTCGTCGGGCCGGAGGCTGGCGGCCTGCTTTGCCAGCGTACTGGCGCGAGCGAACGTGGTGCGGCGCCGTTTCGCGTCGGCGTCCACCTCGCCCACGTCGATGAGCGTGCGGGACGTGCGCCACAGCACGTCGTAGCGCGCCGGGGCCAGCGCGAGCGCCGACTCGTAGTGCACCAGCGCCGCACCGGCGCGACGGGCCGCGAACTCCCGGTCACCGGCCGCGAGCAGCGCGGTGACGTTGGAGTCGATGCTGGCGCCGCCGGGGCGACTCGCCGCGGTGGCGGTGCTCGACACGCTCACCCGCACGTCACCTCCCGCCTGCGCCTGCAGGGTGGGTGTCGTCCAGCAGGCGGCGCCCACGAGCGCGCCCGTGACCCCGACCTGCCATCGCTTCGCGATTCCGCTGCTGCTCATGCGCGCTCCCGCGTCGCTGGTGGGACGCGCGCGCCGACACGGCACACACGCCCGGAGCGCCCGGGCACCCCGGACACCCCATGATCCCTATTCTGGCCCGCCCCCTCATCGAACGGAAGCGCGACGGTGGTCGCATCGGTTCCGGCGAATGGCGTCAGCTCATGGCCGCCTACGCCGCCGGCACCGTGCCCGACTACCAGATGGCCGCCCTGGCCATGGCCATCTTCTTCCGTGGACTCGACCGGGAGGAGACGGGCGCCCTCACAGACGCCATGCTCCGCTCGGGCGCAACACTCGACCTCGACCACCTCGGCACGCCGCGTCTCGACAAGCACAGCACCGGCGGCGTGGGCGACAAGGTGTCGCTCGTGCTCGCCCCGCTGATCGCGAGTCTTGGCGTGGCCGTGCCCATGATGTCGGGGCGCGGCCTCGGTCATACGGGTGGTACCCTCGACAAGCTCGAGTCGATCCCCGGCTTCCGCACGGGCCTCTCACTCGCCGAGGCCACGCGACAGCTCGAGACGCTCGGCTGCGCCCTCATCGGACAGACCGGCGAGATTGCGCCTGCCGATCGCAAGCTCTACGCGCTGCGCGACGCCACCGGCACGGTGGAGTGCATTCCGCTCATCGCCGCCAGCATCATGAGCAAGAAGCTGGCGGAGGGGCTCACGGGTCTCGTGCTCGACGTCAAGTTCGGCTCGGGGGCGTTCCTACCGGAGAAGGAGCGCGGCCTCGATTTGGCCCGTACCATGATCGAACTCGGCGCCGACCACGGCTGCCCGGTGATCGCGCTGCTCACCGCCATGGATCGCCCGCTGGGGCGCGCCTGCGGCAACGCGGTGGAGGTGGAGGAGTCGATCATGGCGCTGCGCGGCGAGGGGCCGCCCGACCTCATGCGCGTGACGTATGCGCTCGGCGCCGAGATGCTGCTGCTGGCCGGCGTGGTGAAGGACCGCGACGAGGCGCGCCGCCGCATGGAAGTCGCCATCTCGAGCGGCAAGGCGGTCGAGCACTTCCAGCGCATCATCGAGGCCCAGGGGGGCGATCCGCGCGTGGTCGATGACCCCGGACTGCTCCCCGAGGCGCCGGAGTGCGAGGTGTTCGCGGCCCCGCGCGGCGGCGTGGTGGCCGAGGTGAAGCCCCGTGCCGTTGGGCACGGCATCATCGCGCTGGGCGGCGGACGCACGAAGGTGGACGATGTCGTCGATCCCGCCGTGGGCTTCGTGATCATGGCTCGGCCCGGCGACGTGGTGAAGGCCGGCGAGCCGCTGGCCACGATCTACGCCCGCGACGAGGCCGGCGTGGCCGCGGGGCGGGCCGCGCTGGCCGAGGCGATCGTGGTGGCCGACGAGGCACCGCCGCCACTACCGCTCATCGCGAATCGCATCACCGAGGCGGGGGTGGAGGACTACCTCGAGGGGTGACGTGGTGCGGCGAGCGGCGCGAGGGGTGGCGCGGCTCCGGCGCAGTACGGGAACCGCACCCGAGCCCTCCCGTCTTCGTCTCCTCGTGGTTACTGTCCTACTCGTTCGACTCCCGGGCCTTCCCGGGTCAGACCGCCGGCCTCAACACCGCGTTCCATGTCGCCCTCCCTGCTTCGCCTGCTCAGCCTCGTCTTCATGGTCGCCGCGCTCCCGCTGCTCGGCCTCTACGGACTGCTGCTCATGATCTCCACGCCCAACGCCACGGGTGGCATGGAGCCGATCGTGGCGACGGTGTGCTACGTGGCCTTCACCGGCATCTTCGGCGCGCTCACGGTCGTGGTGCTCAACTTCTCGCGCCAGCTCGCGCGCGAGGCCAAGGGCGAGTACACCACGCCGTAATCCCGGCGGGTGTGGCACGTGAAACGGGCGGGACTCGCAATGAGTCCCGCCCGTTTGTCGTTGCGCCCACCGAGTGCGGTGCACGCGGCGCGTTGACGTGTGCAGCGTGGGCTGCTCCCGCCTTGTCACCTCTCGCGCTGCGGGCTACTGCACCGGCTCCATCCGCACGATCGTGCCCGGCCCGCCATTGCGGTCGAGTGCGAGGTACACGAAGCCGTCCGGTCCCTGCCGCACGTCGCGGATGCGCCCCACCACACCGCGCAGCAGCGTTTCCTCGCCCGCCTTCGCCGTGCCGTCGAGGCTCACGCGCGCCAGCTGCTCGCCGGCGAGCCCCCCCACGAACAGGTTGCCGCGCCACGCCGGGAACGCATCGCCGCTGTAGAGCAGCAGCCCCGACGTCGCGATGCTCGGCACCCAGTACGTCACCGGCTGCTCCATCCCGTCGCGCGCCGTCTCGCTCGTGATCGACGTGCCGCTGTAGTTGCGGCCATACGTGATCACCGGCCAGCCGTAGTTGCGGCCGGGGAGCACCGCGTTGAGTTCGTCGCCGCCGCGCGGTCCGTGCTCCGTCTCCCACAGCGTGCCGCTGGTCGTATCGAACACCAGCCCCTGCGGATTGCGGTGTCCGTACGACCAGATCTCCGGCAGCACACCGGGCTGGCCCACGAACGGGTTGTCCGCCGGCACGCCGCCATCGAGCGTGAGGCGCACGATCGTGCCCTGGTGGTTCGACCGGTCCTGCGCCGGGTGCCGCTCGAGGTCGCCACTCGGCGACGCTCCGCGGTCACCCACCGACAGGAACAGGTGACCCGCGCCGTCGAACGCGATGCGTCCACCAAAGTGCTGGCCGGCCGTGCTGTTCGTCTGCGCCACGAACAGCTCCTGCACGTCCATCAGCGCGTCCCCCTCCAGGCGTCCGCGCACGAGCGCCGTGGTGGCGCGCCCGCCTCCGGTGGCCTTCGCATACGCGAGGTACACCAACCCGTTCGTGGCGAAGTCGGGGTGCAGCGCCACCTCGTGCAGGCCACCCTGTCCGTCGCTGTACACGGCGGGCACGCCGCTGATCGCCGCGGGCGACACCACGCCGTTCACCACACGGCGCAGCGTGCCCGCCTTCTCCGCCACCAGCAGCTCGCCGTTCGGAAGGAACGCCATGGAGAGCGGAAAGCGCAGGTCGTCGGCCACCGCGACCACGCGGAACGGCGCCGACGCCTCCGCCACAGAGACGGTGTCGCTGCCCCTCGCCAGGTTCGGCGCCGACGCGCCACACGCCGCCAGCCCGACGGCCGCCGCGACCAGCGCGACGGCTGCCCGCTGCGGCGGCCGTTCCACGCCGGCACGCCACCTCACGGAAAGATTCCCCGCTCGTTGTACGCCGTGGCCACCTTCTGGATCGAGGTCGCGAGCGCCGCACTCCGGAAGTCCGCGTCCTTCTTCTTCGCGAACTCGCGCATCTGGTGGAACCCGGACACCATCGTCTCCTCGAGCCCGGAGTTCACGATGTCCACCTCGCTCGCGCCTACCGCCACCTGGTCGAACACGCGCTGGTTGAACGACGAGCCCGTGAGCTCCTCCACCGCGCGCAGCAGGCGCGCATTCGACGACGCCTCGAAGCGCTGCTCCATGCGGCCGAAGCGCACGTGCGAGAGGTTCTTGAGCCACTCGAAGTAGCTCACCGTGACACCACCGGAGTTCAGGAACAGGTCCGGCAGCACCATCACGCCGCGCTCGTTGAGCACCTGTCCGCCATCGGCCGTGGTGGGACCGTTCGCCCCCTCGGCCACGATCTTCGCCTGGATGCGTGGCGCGTTGTCGGCGGTGATCACGTTCTCCACCGCAGCCGGCACGAGAATGTCGCACGGCCACTCGAGACCGGCGAGCCCGTCGCTGCCCGTGAGCTTCTGCTCGGCCGGCAGGTCGAGCAGCGAGCCGCCGCCCATGCGATGCTGGTACGCCTGCTCGAAGTCGATGCCGCGCGCATCGTAGATCGCGCCTTCGCGTTCCACGATGCCCACGATCTTCGCGCCGTCTTCGGCGAGGAACTTCGCGCTGAAGTAGCCCACGTTGCCGAGCCCCTGCACCACCACCGTCTTGCCCTCGAGTCCGGCGGTGAGCCCCAGTCGCTCCATGTCCTCGCGCTGGTTCACCGCTTCGCGCACGCCGAAGTGCACGCCGCGCCCCGTCGCCTCGAGGCGGCCGCGCACGCCACCGAGTGCCACCGGCTTGCCGGTGATGCAGCCGGCCGCCGAGACCTCCGAGCCGCCCTTGAGCGCGATGTAGGTGTCCGCGATCCACGCCACCTCGCGCGGTCCCACGCCCATGTCCGGGCCCGGCACGTCCACACCGGGGCCGATGCAGTTGCGCTGCACCAGTTCGAACGTGTAGCGCCGAACGATGCGCTCGAGCTCACCGTCGGAGTACTTGCTCTTGTCCACCTTGATCGCGCCCTTCGCACCGCCGAACGGCACGTCCACCAGGGCGCACTTGTACGTCATGAGCGCGGCCAGCGCCGTGACTTCGTCCTCGTTGGCGTGCGCGGCGAGGCGAATGCCGCCCTTGACCGGCAGCCGGTGCTGCGAGTGGTGCGCGCGCCAGCCGTGAATGACCTCGATCGTGCCGTCGTCGCGGCGCAGCGGGAAGCTCACGTGGTACACGGCGTTGCAGGCCTTGATCTGCTGCAGCAGGCCGTCGGGGAGCGACAGCAGGCGGGCCGCCCGGTCGACGTAGCGGTTGACCTGCTCGAAAAACTTGGGTTGGGCCGACATGGGGGAGTGGGGTCGGGGTGGTGTGCGGCGCCGGCTCGGCGCCACCCTCCAATGTCGGCATCGGAACGCGCGGGCGCCACGCAGGCGGGGTTGCGTGCCCTGACCACCGCACGAGCCCCTTGACTCGGCTCAGGGCTCGGCGCTGGTTCCCGTCAGGTGCGCGTGACGTCGCGATGACGGCGCGGCGTACCGTGTGATCATGCGACGCACCCGAGCACAGCGGAGGGTCCCCATGACGGCACCGACCGCAGGACCGATGACGGCGGAGGAGCTGCTTGCGTACAACCTGCCGAACAAGCGCACCGAACTCGTGCGCGGACGGCTGGTGGTGCGGGAGCCGGCGGGGTACGAGCACGGGCGGGTGGCGGCGGAGATCCTGCTGCGCGTAGCCACGCACGTGCGAAAGCACGGCCTCGGGACGGTGCTCGCCGCCGAGACCGGTTTCACACTCCAGCGCGCCCCCGACACGGTGCGCGCGCCCGACGTGGCGTTCATTCGCGCGGATCGCGCTCCGGTCCGCGGCACACGCGGCTTCCCCGAACTCGCCCCCGACCTCGCCGTCGAGGTCAGGTCTCCCGACGATCGCCGCTCGGAGGTGGCGGAGAAAGTCGCGGACTGGCTCGCGGCGGGAGCTGCCGTCGTGTGGGTGGTGGACCCGGAGGCGCGCACGGTGGTCGTGCACCTGGCCGGCGAGACGCCGCGCACGATTCACGAGGCCGACACGCTCAGCGGCGGCGACCTGCTCCCCGGGTTCGAGGTGCTGGTTCGGGAGCTGCTCGCGTAGTCGGCGCGCACCATGCAAAAGGCGGCGCGTGACTCGTGTCACGCGCCGCCGTTGATGCGAGTGGTCGACCGATGCGAACTCAGATGTCCAGGTTGGACACGAACCGGGCGTTGCTCTCGATGAAGTGCCGGCGCGGCTCCACGTCGTCGCCCATGAGCATCTGGAACGTCTGGTCGGCCAGCACGGCGTCCTCCATGGTCACGCGGAACATGCTGCGCGTTTCCGGATCCATGGTGGTCTTCCAGAGCTGCTCGGGGTTCATCTCGCCGAGACCCTTGTAGCGCTGGACGTTCAGGTTCGTGCGCCCCTCGCCGCCGAGCCGTTCGGAGATGACGTCGCGCTCCTTCTCGGTGTAGGCGTAGTACTCCTCCTTCCCCTTGGCCACGCGGTAGAGCGGCGGCTGCGCGATGTACATGAAGCCCGCTTCGATGAGCTCGGGCATCTGCCGGAAGAAGAACGTGAGCAGCAGCGTGCGGATGTGCGCGCCGTCCACGTCGGCGTCGGTCATGATGATGACCTTGTGGTAGCGCGCCTTGGCGATGTCGAACTCGTCCTTGATGCCCGTGCCGATCGCCGTGATGATCGTGCGGATTTCCTCGTTGCTCAGCACCTTGTCGATGCGGGCCTTCTCCACGTTGATGATCTTGCCGCGGAGCGGAAGGATGGCCTGGAAGTCGCGCTTGCGCCCCTGCTTGGCCGAACCGCCGGCCGAGTCGCCCTCCACCAGGTAGATCTCGCACATCGCCGGGTCGGAGAGTGAGCAGTCGGCCAGCTTGCCGGGCAGGTTGCCCACGTCGAGCGCCGACTTCTTGCGCGTGAGGTCGCGCGCCTTGCGGGCCGCCTCGCGCGCGCGTGCCGCCGAGACCGCCTTCTCGATGATCGCGTTGGCCGTCTTCGGGTGCTCCTCGAGGTACGTGCTCAGCAGGTCGCTCACCACGCTGCGCACCGCGCCCTCGACCTCGGAGTTGCCGAGCTTGGTCTTGGTCTGCCCCTCGAACTGCGGCTCGCGCACCTTCACCGAGACCACGGCCACGATGCCTTCGCGCACGTCGTCGCCGCTGAGGCGGATGTCCTTGTCCTTCTTGTTGAGGACCGACGACTTCTCGATGTACTTGTTGACCACCGACGTGAGCGCGCTCTTGAAGCCCGTGAGGTGGGTGCCGCCCTCGTGCGTGTTGATGTTGTTCACGAACGAGAACACCGTGTCGGCGTAGCCGTCGTTGTACTGCAGCGCGACGTCGATGGCGATCTCGTTCGGGTGCTCCGCGGTGCCCGTGTCCACGCTCGTCTCGAGCGCGACCACGTCGGGGTGCAGCGGCTTGCGGTTCGCGTTCAGGAAGCGCACGAAGCCCTTGATGCCGTCCTCGGCCAGGAACGTTTCCGTCTGCTCGTCACCTTCGCGCTCGTCGGTGAGCGTGATCTTGATGCCCTTGTTCAGGAACGCCAGTTCACGCAGGCGCGACGCCAGCGTGGCCCAGTCGTAGCGCAGCGTCTCGGTGAAGATCGCGCCGTCGGGCTTGAACCACACCGTGGTCCCCGTTTCGTTCTTCGGCACGTCGCGCAGCACCGTCAGCGGCGTGGTGGTGATGCCCGTGGCGAAGTCCATGTAGTGCTCCTTGCCATCGCGCTTCACCCACACCTTCAGCTGGGTGGACAGCGCGTTCACCACCGAAACGCCCACGCCGTGCAGGCCGCCCGACACCTTGTAGGTGTTCTTGTCGAACTTGCCGCCGGCATGCAGCACCGTCATGGCGAGCTCGAGGCCGGGCTTCTTCTCCACCGGATGGATGTCCACCGGGATGCCGCGCCCGTCGTCCACCACCGTGATCGAGTCGTCCTTGTGGATCGTGACCGACACGGTGGTCGCGTAGCCCGCGAGCGCTTCGTCGATGGAGTTGTCGACCACCTCGTACACGAGGTGATGCAGGCCGCGCGCCGACGTGGACCCGATGTACATGCCCGGGCGCATGCGGACCGCTTCGAGACCCTTGAGGACCTGGATGCTGCCGGCGCCGTAGCCGTTGGTCGGCGTGTCGTTCTCGTTGGCCATGTGTTGGTGGGGCAGGGGAACGGAAGCGTGGAACGATGCGAGGTCGCAGGGACGTCGCACCCCCGGCTGGCTCCGACTCACGAATCGGGCGAGTTGCCGGGTAACCACGAAAAATAACCCCGGTCGGGGGTCGCGCGCAACTCGGCGGGTGTGCCGCAAGTGGTTGTTTGACAACGACTTGCGGACGGGGTGCTCAGCGCCGGAGCACCAGGCGCAACCGCGCGATCGGTGGACGCGCCGAATCGGCGTTCAGCGTGCGCAGCAACTCCGGCTCCAGCAGCGACAGCTCCGTCATCCAGCCGTGCGACTTCACGGCCACCACCAGCGTGCCATCGCGCTGGAGCGAAACCGGCTCTGTCACGGCCGCGATCTGCGAACCGACAAGCGCGCCCCATTCGGGGATCACGCTCGCCTGCGCCATGCGCTCGGTCAGCCCCGCGCGCTCGATCACCGAGGCGAGCACGTCCCCCACCTTCGACGGCCGACGCGCCCGATCGTCGGTGCTCATGCCGCGTGCCTCGGCACGGCGTGACACGCGCTCACGACAACCGCCCCTCGCGCATCGTACGGCGCGATAGCCGCGTGAAGGCGGGCGGAATGTCTTCCGCGCGCGGCACCGCAAGCATCACCTGGCCTACCCCCTCGGCGGCCAGCAGGTCGAGGATCGCCTGCGCGCGGCGCACGTCGAGCTCGGCGAACGGATCGTCGAGCAGCAGCAGCGGCGCCGCGCCGAGCTGCTCCCGCACCGTGGCCGACTCGCGCATGCGCAGCGCGATCGCTGCGCTGCGCTGCTGCCCCGCCGAGCCGAACGTGCGCAGCTCGCGTCCGCCCAGCAGCAGCTGCAGGTCGTCGCGGTGCGGACCCACCAGCGTGATGCCGCGACGCAGCTCCTGCGCGCGCTGCGCCTCGAGTTGCGCGCGCAGGGCGTCGGCGAGCGCTGACGCGTCCGAGTCTTCGGCCGGCCCGACGTAGCGCATCGACACCGGCGCCGACTCGCCGATTGCGGCGCACAGCGTGGCGAACGGCTCCGCATGCGCCGCGACCCAGTCACGGCGCGCGCCCACGATCGTGGCCCCATGCTCGGCGAGCGCGGGTTCCCACACGGCCACGCGCGCCGCAGCGTCGGCACCAGCGCGTCCGGCGCGCTGCACCTCGCGCAGCGTGGCGTTGCGGCGCGAGAGGGCGGCCCGATACGTCTGCAGCGCCTGCAGGTAGCTCGGCGACGTGAGCGCGAGCGCCACGTCGAGAAATCGCCGGCGTTCGCCCGGGCCGTCGGCCACGAGCGCCACGTCGGCCGGCGAGAAGCAGACGCTGGGCAGCGCGCCGAGCGCGTCCGACAGGCGCGGCTGCTCCACGCCGTCGAGCAGCGCGCGCTTGCGGCGCGAGGCCCGCTCGAAGCCGATCGCCGCTGAGTGCGCGCGCGCGGGCGGGTGCAGCGTGGCCCGCACGTGAAAGCCCGCGGCGCCGAAGCGCACGACATCGACGTCCCGCGCGCCCCGCCACGAGCGCAGCAGCCGCAGGTAGGCGATCGCCTCGAGCAGGTTCGTCTTGCCGTGCCCATTGTCGCCCACGATCGCGAGCCCCGCCGCCTCCACCTCGAGGTCGAGCGCGGCGAGGTTGCGGAACTCGCGTACCGTGAGCGAAGCGAGCACGTGGTGCGTCAGCGACCCGTGAACGTCGCGGGACGCTTCTCGAGGAACGCCTGCATCCCCTCGCGCATGTCGGCGGTGGCCGAGAGCACGCCGAACAGGTCGCTCTCGATGCGGCACCCTTCCTCGAGCGTCGTGTCGAGGCCGCGGTTCACGGCATCGATGCACCCTTCGAGCGCCAGCGGGCCGTTGGCGAGCATCGTGGTGGCGAGGGCGCGGGCGCGATCCATGAGCTGCTCCGCCGGCACCACCTCGTCGGCGAGTCCGAGCCGGTGGGCTTCGGTCGCGTCGATCATGTCACCGGTGAGCAGCAGCTTGAGCGCCGCGCCACGCCCCACGAGACGCGGCAGCCGCTGCGAACCGCCGAAGCCGGGCACGATGCCGAGCTTGGCCTCGGGCTGGCCGAACTTGGCCTTCTCGCTGGCAATGCGCACGTGGCACGCCATGGCCAGTTCGCAGCCGCCGCCGAGAGAGAAGCCATTCACCGCCGCGATCACGGGCTTGGGGCTCGTCTCGAAGCGGCGGAACACCGCCTGCCCGTCGCGCGCGCGCCGCTGCGCTTCGAGCGGGCTCTGGCTGGCGAGCTCGCTGATGTCGGCACCGGCCACGAAGGCGCGGCCGGCGCCGGTGAGGATCACCGCACCCACCTCGGCGTCGTCCACGGCCACGTCGATGGCGACCCCGAGTTCGGCGATGGTCGCGTCGTTGAGCGCGTTGAGCTTGTCCGGGCGATTGACCGTGATCGTGGCGATCCGGTCGGCGACGTCGTAGAGCAGGTTCGCGTAGGGCATGGCGGGCGTGGTGGAGGTTCGCCCGGAATCTAGCCACGAATCACGCGCGGTCGTGGCGCGGCCCTGGTGTGCGACTATGGCGATGGGATGTCGCGAACGAGCGGCGGTCCCTCCGGCTGCTGCACGAGGTACCGGAGCGGACGGCCCGGCGGTACGGCGACGTCTTCCGTGAACTCGAGGCGCGCTGGCATCTGGAGGCAGTTGCCGTTGCGGCGCTCACCCATGAAGCGCCGGACGAGGGTGTCGGCACGCTCGCCCCGCTCCACGCGGGCGAGCGCACCGCACGCGTCGCTGCCGGCGAAGCCGAAGGCCTGGACGCGCACCGTGCCGGGGGCCGAGTTCGAGGTCACGGTGACGCTGTCCACGCGGATCACGTAGCGGTCGGGGGGCAGCAAACCGCAGCCGCTCGATCCGAGCACCACGGCGGCCACGACGATGAGGCTCGCAGCGGCGACCAGTCGTGGCACGCGTGGATGGATGGGTGGCGACACGGAGGCCTCATGCGTGGCGGGGCAGCAGCGTGCACGGAGCCAGCGGCTCCGGCGCCCGACTCTCATGCACTCGACCATGAGGATACACTCCACGCATGCCTGACACCCAGACGCTGCCTTCGCCGCCCGCGACCGTCGTCGCGTGGGGCGACCCGGATCGCCGCTCCCTCCGCCTCCTCGACCAGCGCGCCCTGCCGCAGGCGGAGGTCTACGTCACCGTGCAGACGCTCGACGCGCTTGTGCACGCCATTCGCACGCTCACCGTGCGTGGGGCGCCGGCGATCGGCGTGGCGGCGGCCATGGGGCTTGCCGCGGTGGCGGCGCGCGAGCCCGCGCTCACGCATGCGCGCCTCGCCGAGCTGGCCGAGGCGGTCGCGGCGGCACGCCCAACCGCCGTGAACCTGCGCTGGGCCGTGAATCGCCTGCTCGCACGCGCGGCGGCCGAACGCCCGGAGCAACTCGTGGCCGCGCTCGCCGATGAAGCGCAGGCGGTGCTCGACGAGGACATCGCGATGTGTCGCGCCATTGGCGAGGCCGGTGCGGCGCTCCTGCGCGACGGCATGCGCGTGCTCACGCACTGCAACGCCGGCGCGCTCGCCACCGCCGGCATCGGCACGGCGCTCGCGCCCGTGTACGTCGCCCACGCGCGCGGCGTGGCGCTCACCGTGCACGCCGACGAGACGCGCCCATTGCTGCAAGGTGCTCGGCTCACGTCGTGGGAGCTGCAGCGCGCAGGTGTTCCCGTGACCGTGCTCCCCGATGGTGCCGCGGCCTCGCTGCTCGCGCGCGGCGTGATCGACGCGGTGTTCGTGGGTGCCGACCGCATCGCCGCCAACGGCGACGTCGCGAACAAGGTGGGCACGTATCCGCTCGCGCTCGCGGCCCGCGCGCACGGCGTGCCATTCTATGTCTGTGCGCCGTGGAGCACCGTCGATGCCGCCACGCGCGATGGCGTGGCGATCGAGATCGAGCAGCGCGGGCGCGATGAACTCGCGCTTGCCGGCGATCGCGTCGTGCTCCCCGACGGCGTGCCGGTGTTCAATCCGGCGTTCGATGTCACGCCGCGCGCGCTCGTGACACACTACGTGACCGATCGTGGGCTCGTCGAGCCTCCGTTCACCTCCTGAGGAACGCGGCATGCACGTACTCGCCATCGATCAGGGCACCACCGGGTCCACCTGCCTCGTGCTCGCCGCCGACGGGCGCATCGTCGGGCGCGCGTATCGCGAGATCACGCAGCACTATCCGCAGCCCGGGTGGGTCGAGCACGATGCCATGGAGACCGTCAGGCGCACATTCGACGCCGCGCGCGAGGCGATCGCGATGTCCGGCGTCACACCCGTCGCGGTCGGCATCACGAACCAGCGCGAAACGATCGTGC
Organism: Gemmatimonas sp.; assembly: GCA_011390885.1. Classification (GTDB taxonomy): domain Bacteria; phylum Gemmatimonadota; class Gemmatimonadetes; order Gemmatimonadales; family Gemmatimonadaceae; genus JAABRT01. Next base: position 71,881 of record JAABRO010000009.1, read on the forward strand.
TCTGGGACCGTGCCACCGGTGAGCCGGTGCATCGTGCCATCGTGTGGCAGGACCGGCGCACCGCCGATCGCTGCAAGGCGCTCTCCCCGCACGCGGCCGAGATCCAGCGACGCACCGGCCTCGTCACCGACCCGTATTTCAGCGCCACGAAACTGGAGTGGCTGCTCGGGCAGCCGGCGATCGCCGCGCGCGCGCAGCGTGGTGAACTGGCGGCCGGCACCATCGACAGCTTCCTCATCTGGCACCTCACCGGCGGGGCGGTGCACGCCACCGATCCCACCAACGCGTCGCGCACCATGCTCTATGACATCGAGACGCGTGCGTGGAGCCCGTCCATGCTCTCGCTTTTCGGCGTGCCGCGCGACCTGTTGCCCGTGGTCCGCCGGTCGAGCGGCTACTTCGGCACGGCCACCGCGTCGGCCCTTGGCAGCGAGATCCCCATTCTGGGTGTGGCGGGCGACCAGCAGGCGGCGCTGTTCGGTCAGGGCGGCTGGCACGCGGGGGGCGGCAAGAACACCTATGGAACGGGGGCCTTCCTGCTGCTGAACACGGGAAACCAGCGCCCGGAGTCCGGCGACGGGCTGCTCACGACCATCGCCTGCGATGCCGCCGGCGACCCGGCGTTCGCGCTCGAGGCCTCGATCTTCGTGGCCGGCGCGGCGGTGCAATGGCTGCGCGACGGCCTGGGCATCATCCAGTCGGCCAGCGAGACCGAGGCGCTGGCGCGGTCGGTGGTCAGCACCGACGGCGTGTACTTCGTGCCGGCCCTCACCGGGCTGGGGGCGCCGGACTGGGAGCCGCACGCCCGCGGCACGATCGTGGGGCTCACGCGCGGCACCACGGCGGCGCATCTGGTGCGGGCCGCGCTGGAGGCCATGGCGTACGGCACGGCCGACGTGCTCGACCTCATGCGGACCAAGGGTCGGGTGCCATTCGACCGCCTGCGCGTGGACGGCGGCGCCACGAGCAACGACTGGCTGATGCAGTTCCAGTCGGACGTGCTCGGCGTGCCCGTGGAGCGGCCGGACATCATCGAAACCACGGCGCTCGGCGCGGCCGGTCTCGCGGGCGTCGCGGCCGGCGTCTGGTCGGACGCGGAGGCGTTCCTCGCGGCCCGCCGCTTCACCCGATTCGTCCCGGGGGACAGTGGGCAGGCCGCGCGGGCCGGCCACGCCGGCTGGCGCCGAGCCGTGCGCGGGGCGCTGTCCTGGGCACGCGACCGGGAGTAGTCCGGCGCCGCGGCTGCGCCCGGTCGGCCGCTGCCTGATGACGTTTGCGGCGCGAGCGGCTATCTTCCCTGAAGCATCCATGGATCCCGAACGCTCCGTTCGGGGTTTGCGTAATCAGCCGGGGGCGATGACGCTCCTCGGATGGTCGAGTGGCGCGCTCCGGCGCGACAGCTCGCACCCGGACGGCAGCGGCCGGTCTTCCGCTGCAGGGCGGAGTGTCGTGAAAGCTCGCAGCAAGTTCCTCATCGGTGGGTTGCTCGTGCTCGGGACGTCGGGCGTGCTCATGGCCAGCTCGGCCAAGGAGACGGCCCAGTACTTCCTGACGCCCACGGAGCTGGCCGCCAAGATCGAGTCCAACCCGCGCTTCGTGAAGACGGGCGTCAAGGTCGGCGCCGCCGTCGTCAACGGCACCATCGAGCGCGCCCCCGACGGCCGGTCCGTCACCTTCCAGATGACCGACACGACCACCACGTACAACGTGGTGTATCGCGGCGTCATCCCGGACACCTTCACTGACGGCGTCGGCGTCGTGGTCGAAGGGCGCATCAACGAGCAGGGTGTGTTCGAAGCCACCACACTGCTTGCCAAGTGCGCCTCGCGGTACGAGAACGAGCCGGGCATGCCCGGCGAGTCCTATCCGTCCTCCCCGAGCTACCCTGCCAGCAAGACGTCCGCCAGCTGAGCTGGCGGCCTTTCCCAACATATCGTGACTCTCGTCGGCGAGCTGTCGCTCTGGGTGGCCATCCTGATGGCCGCCTGGACGACCACCGTCTCGTGGGCGGGCGCCTATCAGCGCCGCCCGGATCTGGTCTTCAGCGGCGAGCGGGCGATGTACGCCACGTTCGCCTTCACGCTGGTCGCGTCGCTGGGGCTGTGGTACGCCCTGTTCACGCACGACTTCTCGCTGCGCTTCGTGTCCTCGTACACGAGCCGCAACCTGCCGTCGGTCTACACGTTCACGGCGTTCTGGGCGGGACAGGCGGGGTCCATGCTGTTCTGGACGCTCATCCTCGCCATGTACGGCGCGCTCGCGGTCTTCCTCAACCGCAAGAACCTGCGGGAGATGATGCCGTGGGTGACCGGCACGCTCGGACTCGTGACGCTCTTCTTCCTGCTCACGACCGCGTTCGGCGCCAATCCCTTCGAGCGGCTCGACTGGGTGCCGGTGGATGGGCGCGGCATGAATCCGCAGCTGCAGAACCCGGGCATGGCCATCCATCCGCCCATGCTCTACCTGGGCTACGTGGCCACCGCCATTCCGTTCGCCTTTGCGATCGGTGCCCTCGTCACGCGCCAGCTCGACGGTGAGTGGCTCGGCGCCGTGCGCCGCTGGTCGCTGCTCTCCTGGTTCTTCCTCACCATCGGCATCGCGCTCGGCATGTGGTGGGCGTACGTCGAGCTCGGCTGGTCGGGCTACTGGGCGTGGGATCCCGTCGAGAACTCCTCGGCGCTGCCGTGGTTCACGGGCACCGCGTTCCTGCACTCGATCATGATTCAGGAAAAGCGCGGCATGCTCAAGAAGTGGAACGTCACGCTCGTCGTGCTCACGTTCCTCCTCTCCATCCTCGGCACGTTCATCACGCGCTCCGGCGTGATCGAGAGCGTGCACGCCTTCGCGCAGTCGAACGTGGGCGCGTGGTTCCTCGGCTTCCTCATCGCCGCCACGATCCTCACGACCATCCTCGTGTCCACGCGACTCAAGGACATGGAGGCCAAGGCCGAGTTGGAGAGCATGGTGAGCCGTGAGGCCGCGTTCCTGTACAACAACCTCGTGCTGGTGGGCATTGCGTTCACCACGCTCTGGGGCACGCTCTTCCCCATCCTCTCCGAGTGGGTGCAGGGCGAGAAGATCACGGTCGGCATCCCGTTCTTCAACTCGGTGAACACGCCGCTGGGGCTGTTGCTGCTCGCGCTCACCGGCATCGGGCCGCTCATCGCCTGGCGCCGCGCCTCCACGGCCAACCTCAAGCGCCAGTTCGCCACGCCGGTCGCGGTGGGGGTCGCCTCGGTCGTCGTGCTGCTCGCGCTCGGCATGCGGCACTTCTACGCGATCGTGTTCTACGGGCTGGCGGCCTTCGTGGCCACCACGATCACGCAGGAGTTCGTCAAGGGCATCGGCGCGCGCCGCCGCATGTACAGCGAGGGGCTCTTCGCAGCGTCCACGCGACTCGTGATCCGCAATCGCCGGCGCTACGGCGGCTACATCGTGCACTTCGGCGTCGTGGTGATGTTCGCGGCGTTCGCCGGCATGTTCTTCAAGAAGGACTACGCGGAAGTCGAGCTCAAGCAGGGCGAGACCTACGCCGCCACCGACCCGTGGGGCGACACCTGGACGTTCACGAGCCAGGGCATGTCGCGCTACAAGACGCTCAACCGCGAAGTCACCGCCATCACGCTCGAGACGGCGCGCAACGGGAAGCCGATGGGCTACATGGTGGCCGAGAAGCGCCAGCACTTCGACGCCACGGGCGCCACCACGTTCGAACCGTCCACCGAAGTGGCCATCAACGAGATGGCCAAGCAGGACGTGTACGTGTTCTTCTCCGGGCTGCTCGATGCGGAGACCGCCGTGCTGCACATCCACTTCAACCCGCTCGTGGTCTGGGTGTGGATGGGTGGCTTCATCATGGCGTTCGGCGGCATCATCGTGATGTGGCCGCAGGCGCAGGCGCGCGAGCGCGGCTACGTGGCCGAACTCGCTCCGCAGCACGAAGGCGCGCTGGCAGGAGCCGGCGCGTGATGATCCATGCTCCGCTCTCGCGGCGCGCGCTCCTGGCGCGCGCCGCGGCAGCGGTGCCGCTGCTCATGGCGGCCCCGGCGCTGCTCCGCGCGCAGCCGAGCAGCACGGTCAACATGGCGGGCGACTTCTACATCCCCGTCCGGCCGCGGCCCAAGCCGGATGCCTCGCCGCTGCTCGACGAGGAGCAGGTGAACACGCTCGAGCGCACGTTGGCCTGTCCGTGCCCGTGCACGCTCGACATCTATACCTGCCGCACCACCGACGTCACCTGCACCAACTCGCCGGCCATTCACCGCGATGTCGTGCTCATGGTGAATGGTGGCTATGCGGCCGATGAGATCGTGGCCGAGCTCACGAACGTGTACGGCGAGCGCATTCTCATGGCGCCGACCAAGTCGGGGTTCAACCTCGTGGCCTGGTTCCTCCCGTTCGTGGCGATCGGTACGGGCGGACTGGCGATCGCCACGCTGCTGCGGACGTGGCGTCGCAACGCGATCGAGGCCGCGGCCATGCGCGCCGACGGCACGGTGCGCCCCATCCGTGCCCACGGCACCGACGAGGAGCTGGCGCGCCTTGATGCCGCACTCCGCGACGATTCGCGCTGATCCGCTCCCCAGGCCCCAATCATGTCCGAAGGCTCACTCCCCCTGATTCTCGGCACGCTGCTCGCCCTCGTGGCGCTGTCCTACGTGCTGCTGCCCCTGCTCTCCTCGTCCGAGGAGCAGTCGGCGACCGCCCCGCGCCCGGCGCGCGCGCGCGCCTCCGCGCAGAACGAGGAGGGGCTCGCCGTCTCGGCGCTCCGCGAGATCGAGTTCGACCGCGAGACGGGCAAGCTGTCGGACACCGACTACGACGAGCTCAAGAGCAAGTACACGCAGCTGGCGCTCAACGAGATGCGTCTCGCCGATCGCCGCGTGGTGGCACCCGAGGCGGCAACGGCCGACGTCGTGCCGACGGTCGCGGACGAGGACCCCGTCGAAGCGGCCGTGCGCGCCGCGCAGGCCCGCCGGCCGAAGTGCCCCACCTGCGGACCGCGTCCGGAGAGCGACGCGACCTACTGCTCCGGGTGCGGGCACTACCTGCCCGGCGCGTGCGGCAGCTGCGGGGCGGATGTCGTCATGCCGGGGGCGCGCTTCTGCAACGCCTGCGGTGTCGCGCTCGCCGCATAGCGTTCGCGTCGCTGCGCACGAGGCGCGCCGCACCACGCGAGCTCGCCTCGTAGCCGCTCAGCCCCGCTCCAGCGCCTCCAGCTTCCGCCGCGCCATGCGCAGCGGAAGCACCGTGCACGCGGCGCACAGCACGGCCACCAGCGCAAACGGCAGCAGCAGGCGCGCGTTGTCGAACTGCCAGCCGAAGTGCTCGGCCAGCACCCAGCGTGAGGCCGGACGACCCGTGCCATAGGCCACGGCCGCAATGAGCCCGATCGCGCTCAGCATGAACAGCAGTCCGCCGAACGACGTGGGAATCTGGGCGGCATTCTCGGCGTCGTACTGCGGATAGAAGGCGCCGTACGACAGCGCCATCGCCGTGAGCGGAAACACCAGCAGTGCGATCGCCGTGGTGGACACGAGGTGCACGAAGGGCGACACGTCGAGCAGCACGTTCGTCAGCACCACGAGCACGATGGCCAGCACGAAGAGCGGCACCGCTCCCACCCAGTACTTGGCCCACAGCAGGTCGCGCATGCTCAGTGGGCTCGAGCGCAGGAGCCACAGGGCGCGCCCCTCGAGGCTGATCGACGGAAACACGAACCGCCCCGCAATCGACGCCAGCACGAAGCCGGCGATCGCCAGGTTGAGGAACGGCACCAGCTGTCGCAGCAGCGCGGTCATCCCCTCGCCGGAGAGCGGCAGGTAGCGGATGTTCGCCACGTACACCACGAGCAGCACGAACAGCAGGATGAGCTGGCTCCACTGCGTGGTGTCGCGCGCGAACACCTTCAGCTCCTTGAGCACGAGCTCGCGGCGGTGGGCAGGCAGCCACGCGAAGAGCCGGTCCACGAAGGGGCGTCCACCCACGGTCGAGCGCTTGCTCGTGCCCTCCTGTGCCGCGCTGAAGCCGCGCGTCCACAGCAGGCGATGCGCCGCCAGCCCAACGAGCACGAGGCCGGTGGCCAGCCCCCAGAGCCGCATCAGCGGCGTGGTGATCGGCCCGCCCCGCAGGAACCCCATGACCGCATCGCTCGCCCACTCGCTCGGCAGCCACGGCGAGCTCGGCGCGTTGATGGCCGAGACGAAGTCCATGAAGTTCTCGAAGCCTTCGGGCCGCACGAGCTGCTCGGGACGCGCCATGCGGAACATCACCACCAGCGCCGCGATCGCGAGCACCACCACCACCGACAGGAAGTCGCGCGTGCGCCGCGCCGGAAACACGTTCGCGAGCACGAGCGTGAGCAGCGCCCCGAGCGCCGTCGGGATCACGAAGTACGGCGCGAACACCAGCAGCGCGAACCCCACGAACGCGGGTCCGCCCTGATACACCACGCCGTACGCCGAGAGCAGCGGCAGCAGCAGGAGCAGTACCATCCAGTTCGCATGCACGCCCGTCTCCACCAGCCGCGCACCGTAGAGCGCGTGCCCGGGCACCGGCGCCGACGCGATCTGGTCGAGGTCGCGCGCGAGGAAGGTCGTGGACAGCGCCCCCACCACGTTCGAGAGCAGCAGGATCGACGTGAAGGCGAGCAACAGCATGCCCAGCACCTTGCCGGCCAGGATGCCGCCGATGTCCTCCGCGCCCTTGAAGTACACCAGCAGGCGACGCGACACCGCGAACGCCGCCGCGAAGAAGCCACCGCCCACGAGCAGCAGCACGAGCGCGCGCGCCAGCTGCGTCTCGCCCACGCTGGTCACGCGCGCGCGCGCGATGCGCCACTTGGGGCCGAGCAGGTGCCAGACGCCGGCCGGCCGCGCGGCCGCCCGTGGCGTCAACGGCGAGACCTCAGGCACGCAGCACCTCGGCCACGTCGCGCGTGAGCTTCTCGCCGGTCAGCCGCAGGAAGATGTCCTCGAGGTCGTCGCCGTCGCCGCTGCCGCGCAGCTCGGGCATCGTGCCACAGGCCACGAGCTTGCCGCGCTGCATGATGCCGATGCGGTCGCACATGCCCTCGGCCACCTCGAGCGTGTGCGTGGACATCATCACCGTGTGCCCGTCGTCGGTGTACCGCCGGAACAGCTCCTTGAGCGTGCGCGACGACTTCGGATCGAGGCCGACCATGGGTTCGTCCACCACGATCACCGCGGGTTCGTGCACGAACGCGCTGGCGATGATGAGCTTCTGGCGCATGCCGTGGCTGTAGCTCTCCACGAGCTCATTGCGCCACGGCTCGAGGTCGAAGAGGGCGAGGAACTCCTCCGCGCGGCGGTCCACGGCCGCACCCTTCGCGCCGTACAGCCCCGCCGCGAAGCGCAGGAACTCCATGCCCGTGAGCTTCTCGTAAATGAACGGGCGGTCGGGAATGAATCCGAGCGAGCGTTTGGCCCCGAGCGGATCGGCCAGCAGGTCCACGCCGGCGATGCGCACGGAGCCGGCGGAGGGGCGCAGGATCCCGGCGATCATGCGCATCGTGGTGGTCTTGCCGGCGCCATTCGGTCCGAGGAACCCGAACAGTTCGCCGGCCGGCACGGTGAGGTCGAGGCGATCGACGGCCGTGAACGCGCCGTAGCGCTTGGAGAGAGCGGAGATTTCGATCATCGCAGGGTGGACGACCGATCACCCCCCGGCCGTCACGGTGCCGTCTACGGTTCGTCGTCCGCGAGGTGGTCCGTTTCGTCACGGACCCAGCCGAGGTACGCCTCCAGGCCCGCGCGCGATGGAAAGACGAGCAGTTCGGGCACGTCGTACGGGTGGTGCAGCCCGAACGCTTCGCCGATCGCGTCGAGCCGGCCGGCCACGGTCTTGAGGAGGATCACGACCTCGGCCTCATCGGTGATCTCCCCCTCCCAGTGATACAGTGAACGCGCGGACGGCAGCAGGGTGCCGCAGGCGATCAGGCGCGCGTCGAGCAGGGCGCGCACGAGGTGCTCGGCGTCGTCGGTCGAGCCGACGGTGGTGACGGCGAGGACCACGTCGCGGGAATCCAGGGGAGTGGGCATGCTCGAGCATACGGTCCGGACCGCCCAGATGCGAGCGGGAACAGGCGAGCGGCCCTTCGGTCTTGTCCAGAAGCCCCGACAGCCGGTTACTTACAAGACTATGCCAGAAACTGCGCTGGTCGTTCGCGGCGCCCGCGAACACAACCTCCGGAACATCGACGTCACGATTCCGCGCGACAAGCTCACGGTCATCACCGGGCTGTCCGGGTCGGGGAAGTCGTCGCTCGCGTTCGACACGATCTACGCCGAAGGGCAGCGTCGCTACGTCGAGTCGCTGTCGGCGTACGCGCGGCAGTTCCTCGGGCTCATGGAGAAGCCCGACGTGGACGCGATCGAAGGGCTCTCGCCCGCGATCTCGATCGAGCAAAAGTCGGCCGGGCACAATCCCCGGTCCACCGTCGGCACGGTCACGGAGATCTACGACTACCTGCGCCTGCTCTATGCGCGCGCCGGCACGCCGCACTGCCCCAACTGCGGCCGCTCGGTGCAGCGGCAGAGTCCGGCCCAGATCGCCGAGCAGGTGCTGCTCTGGCCCGAAGGCACGCGCCTCGAGATCCGTGGGCCACTGGTGCAGGGGCGCAAGGGCGAGTTCAAGGACCTCTTCGAGTCGGCGCGCAAGCAGGGCTTCGTGCGCGCCGTGGTCGATGGCGAGATGGTCGAGCTCGCCGATCCGCCCAAGCTCAATCGCCGGCTCAACCACACGATCTCGGTGGTCGTGGACCGCCTCGTGGTGCGCGCCGAGGATCGCGGTCGCCTCACCGACTCGCTCGAGACCGCGCTCCGCCTCGCCGACGGCCTCGTGGAGGTCGTGCGCCACGACGGCAACGAACCCGAAGCGGTGATGTTCTCGGAGCGCCAGGGGTGCCCGGAGTGCGGCATCTCGCTCCCCGAGCTGGAGCCGCGCCACTTCTCCTTCAACTCGCCCTTCGGCGCGTGCGAGACCTGCAGCGGCCTCGGCACCACGCGCACGGTGAGCGAAGAGCTCGTGCTCGGTGACCCGAGCATCACGATCCTCGAGGGCGTGGTGCTGCCGTGGGGCGAGCCGGACGGGTTTCTGCGTCGCGTGCTCCTCCCCGGCCTCGCCAAGGAGATCGGCTTCGACCTCAACACACCGTGGGGCAAGCTGTCGGCCGCGGTGCGCCGTCAGCTGCTGCACGGGCTCGACGGCGGCGCGAAGTCGGCGGGCAAGCGCACGGCCATCAAGCGCGGCCGCGCGAGTGCCGCCGCGAATGCACCCGACGTCGCGTCGTGGGACGGCATCCTCGCCAACGTGCAGCGCCGCTACGACGAGACGAGCTCCGACGCGATTCGCCTCGAGCTCGACAGCTACATGGTGGCGGGCACCTGTCCGAGCTGCGACGGTCGCCGTCTGCGCGCGGAGTCGCTCGCCGTCACGGTGCACAACCGCAACCTCGGCGAACTCGTCGAGCTGAGTGTGGTGGACGCGTTGTCGTTCCTCGAGACGGTGCCGGTGCGCGGACAGGGACGTCCCGGCCTCGACCCGGGGATCGCCGGCCCGATCCTCAAGGAGGTGAAGGACCGGCTGCGCTTCCTCGTGGACGTCGGCCTCGACTACCTCACGCTCAACCGCTCGGCGGAGTCGCTCTCCGGTGGTGAGGCGCAGCGCATTCGCCTCGCCACGCAGATCGGATCGCGGCTGGTGGGCGTGCTGTACATCCTCGACGAGCCCAGCATCGGGCTGCACCAGCGGGACAACGGGCGACTCCTCGCCACGCTGGAGCAGCTGCGTGACCTGGGCAACACCGTGATCGTGGTGGAGCATGACGAGGAGACGATCCGTGAAGCGGACTACGTGATCGACCTCGGCCCCGGTGCCGGCAAGCACGGCGGTGCGGTGATCGCCTCGGGCACCGTGGACGACATCATCCGCACGCCCGCGTCGATCACCGGACAGTTCCTGAGCGGCGCGCGCGCCGTGCCGGTGCCGGCGGAGCGTCGCACGCCCGATCCGGAGCGCATGCTGCGCGTGGAAGGGGCGCGCGAGCACAACCTCAACGACGTGACGGCCGAGTTTCCGCTCGGGCTGTTCGTCGCGGTCACGGGTGTCTCGGGGTCGGGGAAGTCCACGCTCGTCACCGACATCCTGCAGCGCACGCTGTCGCGGCACTTCTTCCGCGCACGCGTGATTCCCGGCGCGCACGACCGCGTGCGCGGCATCGAGCATCTCGACAAGATCATCGACATCGACCAGAGCCCCATCGGGCGCACACCGCGCTCGAACCCGGCCACGTACACCGGCGTGTTCACGCCGGTGCGCGAACTCTTCGCCGAGCTGCCGGAGGCGAAGATCCGCGGCTACGGCCCCGGCCGCTTCTCGTTCAACGTGAAGGGAGGCCGCTGCGAAGCGTGCCAGGGCGACGGGCTCGTGAAGATCGAGATGCACTTCCTCCCCGACGTGTTCGTGCCGTGCGACGTGTGCAAGGGCAAGCGGTTCAACCGCGAGACGCTCGAGGTGCGCTTCCGCGGGCTGTCGATCGCCGACGTGCTCGACCTCACCGTCGAGGACGCGTGCACGGTGTTCGAGAACCAGCCGCGCATCGCGCAGAAGCTCATCACGCTGCGCGACGTGGGGCTCGGCTACATCCACCTCGGCCAGAGTGCGACCACACTCTCTGGCGGCGAGGCGCAGCGCGTGAAGCTGGCCACCGAGCTCGCCAAGCGCGACACGGGGCGCACGCTGTACATCCTCGACGAGCCCACCACCGGATTGCACTTCGAGGACGTGCGCGTGCTGCTCGAGGTGCTGCACAAGCTCGTGGACCGCGGCAACACGGTGCTGGTCATCGAGCACAATCTCGATGTGATCAAGACCGCCGACTGGATCGTGGACCTCGGGCCGGAGGGTGGCGTGCGCGGCGGCACGATCGTGGCCAGCGGGACGCCCGAGCAGGTGGCGGCCACGAAGGGGAGTCATACGGGGACGTACCTGCGGCCGTTGCTGGGGTAGGGGGCAGTTCAACCCCTCGCGGCTCGACCCTCGCCCCTTCGACCTCGGGTCCGTTCAGGGCGACGGTTGCCGCGATCACAGGCGCCCGCTGCAGCCGTCCGCGACCATCGCCCTGAACGGACCCGAGGTCGAAGGGGCGAGGGGCGAGCAACGAGGGTTCACCGCACGAGTCGCCCAAGGTGCGCCACTGGCGCCCACCAGTGCCGCAGCACTGATTTCCCGCATGGTCTCCCTCCTCGACATCATCGGCCCCGTCATGGTCGGGCCGTCGTCCAGTCACACCGCCGGCGCCTGCCGCCTCGGCCTGCTCGCGCGCTGTCTCGTGGGCGGCACCCCGGAGCGCGCACTCCTCGAACTTCACGGCTCCTTCGCCCGCACCGGTGAGGGGCACGGCACCGACAAGGCGCTCGCGGGCGGACTCATGGGCTTTCGCCCCGACGACGAACGCCTGCGTGAAGCGCTCGACATCATCGAGCGCGAAGGGCTCGACTATCGCTTCGAGAAGACCACACTCGACGACGAAGCGCACCCCAACACGGTGCGCATCACCGTCGAGCGCGGGGATCGCAAGTCCGTCATGGTCGGCTCGTCGCTCGGCGCCGGGCGGGTGCTGGTGACCGAGATCGACGGCTATCCGGTGCACGTCACGGGCAACCTCCACACCATCGTGCTCGTGGCCGAGGACGTGAAGGGGTCCGTGGCCCGCATCGCCACGATCCTGTCGGACGCCAACGTGAACATCGCCACGTTGCGCCTGTCGCGGAAATCGCGTGGCGGCGATGCGTTCATGGTGTTCGAGGTGGACGAACAGCCCGGCGACGCGGTGCGCGACGCGATCCGCGGACTGCCGTGGGTGAAGTGGGCGTTCCGGCTCGACAAGGTGAGCGCCTGATGTTCGGCATGTTCCGCACCCGCTCGGAGTCCCGCTGATGTATCGCACGCTCGCCGACGCCATTGCCGACGCCGAAGCGCGCGGCATCTCGCTCTCGCAACTCGCGCTCGAGACGGAAGCGGCCGATCAGGGGCGTCCCCTCGAGGAGATCCGCGACGCGCTGCGCCGTGCGCTGCACGTCATGAATGGCGCCGTCGCGCGCGGCCTGGAGGGAGACCTCTTCTCCTCGTCCGGGCTCGTGGGTGGCGACGCGGCGAAGCTGCGCACCGGGCCGCCGGGACCGCTCGCCGGCACCGCCTTCCGCGATGTGCTCGCGCGCGCACTCGCCGTGCAGGAAGTCAACGCGGCCATGGGGGTGATCGTGGCGGCGCCGACCGCGGGCGGCGCCGGCGTGCTGCCCGCCGTGCTCACGGGATTGGCCGCGGCCAAGGGCATCGACGAGGAGCGCGTGGTCGATGCGCTCGCGACCGCGGGACTCATTGGCGCCGTCGTCGCGGAGCGCGCGTCGCTGTCGGGTGCCGAAGGCGGGTGCCAGGCGGAGACCGGGGCCGCGGCCGGCATGGCGGCCGGCGCCGCCGTCGAGATGCTCGGCGGCACGCCGTCACAGGTGGGACACGCCACAGCGCTCGCCCAGCAGGGCACGCTTGGGCTCGTCTGCGATCCGCTCGGCGGGCTCGTCGAACTCCCGTGCGTCTTCCGCAATGCCACCGGCGCGGCGATCGCGCTCGCCGCGATCGAGATGGCACTCGCCGGCATCACCTTCGCCATTCCGGCCGACGAAGTGATCGACACGATGGGCGAGATCGGGCGCAGCATGGACGTGCGCTACCGCGAGACGGCCGGCGGCGGACTTGCCGCGACGCCCACGGGCCGTCGCCTCGCCAAGGAGCGGCTCTACGACCTGAAGCGGAAGGCGTGACGCGGCGCGCGCACACCCTCGCGCACGCCCTCGCCCTGCTGCTGGCGGCTTGCAGCCCGGCCGACGGAGAGCGGGGGCGCCCGGTGGGTGCGCGACCTGCCGACAGCCTGGCACCGTCGGATGCAGTGACCGGATCGCTGCCGCTCGAGCAGCCGCCGCGCGACGTCGCGAGCACTGGTGCCTTCGCGCACCCGGACATTCGCGAGTCCTCGGCCGCCGTGCGCAGCTTCTCACATGCCGGCGTGTACTGGACGCTCAACGACAGCGGCAACGATGAACGCCTCTTCGCCTTCGACACGGCGGGCCGCGACCTGGGCGCCGTGCGCATCACGGGGGCACGCAACCGCGACTGGGAGGCAATGGCCACCGGACCGTGCCCCGAGGGGCGCTGCCTCGTGGTGGGGGACGTGGGCGACAACCTGGCACGACATGAGACGGTGACGCTCTGGCGCGTGCCGGAGCCGGCACCGCCCGGCGCGGGACGCGAGGTGGCGAGCGCGCCGGCCCGCGCGCTCGCGCTGCGCTTCCCCGACGGCCCGCGCGACGTGGAAGCCCTCTGGATGGACGCGGACACCGCCGTGTGGCTCGTCACCAAGCGCGAGGTGCGCGGTGACGACGGCGCGCGCCAGCGGGCGCAGGTCTATCGCCTGCCGGCCCGCGCGTGGGACGCCGCAGCGCCGGTGGTCGCCGAGCTGGTCGATTCGCTGCCGCATGTCGCCACGCGCAACCGGCGCACGCTCATCACCGACGCGGCGCTGTCGAATCCCTTTGGTGACTCCGCGCAGGTCTCTCGGCTCGCAGTGCGCACGTACGAACTGCTGCTCGTGTTCGAGACCGAGCCCGGGAGCGGGCGCCCGCTGAAGCTCGTCGGCCACTGCGCACTCGACGCGCTCGACGAGAGGCAGGGCGAGGGGGTGGCCTGGCTGCCGGACGGTCGCGTGCTGCTCACCTCCGAGAAGCGGCGAGCCCCCCTGCATGCGCTGCGCTGTCCCTGAGCGGCGAGGCGCGGTATCGTATCCGGGATGGCGAAACCTTTTGCCTGCCGGCGCCCGTAGTGGCAGCTCGCCCCCACCCGTGAGGAAAGCCATGATCACCCGTGAAGACGTCGAGTCGTTTCTCGACCGCATGTCCGCCGAAGGCGTGACGTACAAGGAGCTCGAACCCGGCCTCTGGGCCGTACGCCCCGGCGGTGCCCTCGAGTTCGACGTCGTCGTCAGTCACACGCCACCGGTGCTGCTGCTGCGCGTCAAGGTCATGCAGGTCCCCGCCGAGCCCGCGGAACAGGCGGCGCTCAATCGGCGGCTCCTCGAGCTCAACGCGTCGGACCTGCTGCACGGCTCGTACGGCATCGATGGCGACGCGGTGGTCCTGACCGAGGCACTCGAACTCTCGTACCTCGACTTCGACGAGTTCCTCGCCGCGTACGAAAGCATGACCCTGTCGCTGACCGCGCACATGCGCGAGCTGGCTTCCTTCCGCGAGGTGCGCTGACCGATGGGCCTCTTCGACCGACTCTCGACCCTGATCAAGTCGAACATCAACGATCTCATCTCTTCGGCGGAAGATCCCGAGAAGATGCTGAATCAGATCATCGTGGACATGCGCAACCAGCTCGCGAAGGCCAAGCAGCAGGTGGCCGCCGCGATTGCCGACGAGAAGCGTCTCCGCGATCAGGCCGACGCCGAGTTCAAGCTCGCCGACGACTGGGAGAAGCGCGCCATGCTCGCCGTGCAGCAGGGGCGCGACGACCTCGCCACGCAGGCGCTGCTGCGCCAGCAGGAGCATCTCGAGCATGCCCAGTCGCTGGCCATGACGTGGGAGACGCATCGCCACGAGACCGAGGGGCTCAAGCAGTCGCTGCGCGACCTCAACGACAAGATCGAGGAGGCGAAGCGCAAGAAGAACCTGCTGCTCGCGCGCCAGCGTCGGGCGGAGGCGCAGCAGCGCATTTCGCAAACCATGTCCGGCCTGTCCGACAAGTCGGCCTTCGAGGCCTTCAACCGGATGGAGGAGAAGATCACCAGCAACGAGCGGCAGCTTTCCGCCGCCCGCGAGATCGAGGAGGAGTTCACGGGCGACAAGCTGGCCAGCGAGTTCCGGCAGCTCGAGAAGCGTGCCGGCGGGGCCAGCGCCGACCTGCAGCTGGCTGCGCTCAAGGAGCGCATGGGCATGCTGTCGGCCGGTTCGTCGGCGCCGCCGCGTCAGCTCGCCGCCGGGGAATCCGAGAAGGAAGCTCCCAAGGTGCAGCAGACCGGGGAGGCGGACCTGATCGCCGAGATCGAGGGGTTGCGCGGGACGCGTCAGGGCACCTGACTTAGGGGCGTTCCGACGGCCACTGCCCGCCGACCCTCCCCCGTCCCCATGAGCTCGCGCCGCTTCCTCGTCCTCGCCGAAGGCAACTTCGGGCCGCTCACCTCCAAGACGGCCAACGCCTGCATCCGCTACGCACCGCAGGATGTCGCGGTGATCCTCGACAGTGCCGCCGCCGGCCGAACCGCACACGACGTGCTCGGCTTCGGCGGCGGCATTCCGGTGGTCGCCACGTTCGAAGAGGCGATGACGTTCGCGCCGAACGCGCTGCTCATCGGGATCGCGCCACCGGGCGGACAGCTGCCGCACGCGTGGCGCGATCTGCTGTTGCGCGCCATTCGCGCCGGGCTCGACCTCTGGAGCGGCCTGCATTCGCTCCTCGGTGACGATCCGGAGTTCGCGGCCGCGGCGGCGGAGCACGAGGTCACGATCCGCGACCTGCGGCGTCCGCCGGCCGACCTCGATGTCTCGTATGGCCGCGTGCGCGGGACCCAGGCCACGATCATCCTCACCGTGGGCAGCGACTGCAACATCGGCAAGATGACCACGCAGCTGCAGATCCGTGACGGCGTGGCACAGCGCGGGCATCGCGTGGCGTTCGCCGCCACGGGGCAGACCGGCATCCTCATCGAGGGTCGCGGCATCGCCGTCGATGCCGTCATCGCCGACTTCATCGCCGGCGCCGCCGAGCAGCTCACGCTCGAGGCGGCGGAGGGCGCCGACATCGTGCTCGTCGAAGGGCAGGGCTCCATCGTGCACCCGGCCTACAGCGGCGTCACCCTCGGCCTGCTGCACGGCTCGCTGCCGCACGCCATGATCCTCTGCGCGCAGCCGAGCCGTACGGCCATCAATCGCAACCCGTGGGTGCCGATTCCCACGCTGCGCGAGCTCATCCGGCTGTACGAGCAGATCGCCGAACCGCTGCGCCCGTCGCCCGTCATCGGCATTGCGCTCAACACGTACGACTTGTCGGACGTCGAGGCGCACGAGGCCATCGAGCGGGCGCGTGCCGAGACGGGGCTGCCCGTCACCGATCCGGTGCGCTTCCCCTCCGGTGTGCTGGCCGACGCCATCGACGCCTTCCACCGCGAGCGCATCGACGCGCTCGCGTCGCTGCCGCACGGCTGACCTGCCGCGCGCCACCCGGATCCGGCAAGGATCCGGGTGTGCGTGACGTGATTCGGTGATGGTCGTGCGCGCCGGTGCGCGTACCGTGCGTCCATGCCCATCACCTCCGCCTCCGTCTCGCACGCGAGCGCGCTCTGGCGCGTCGCAGTGCCCTCGATCGTCGCGAGCGCCGGCGCTGCCGGCGCCATGCTCACCCTCACGCTGCTCCGCCCCACCGTGCTCACGCTGTACGGCGGGCACACGTTCGTGCTGCACGATCCGGTCGGACTCGTGGGAGAGCGGCTCCTGGCGCACATTCACCGCGCGCTCGCGGCGCACCCCGCGCCCCCGGCCGCGACCTGCCGCTGGGTCACGGTGCAGCGCCCGCTCGCGCTCGTCTGGGAGGCGATCGCCGAGCTGCAGGGGCGCGGCCTGTGGCGTGGACCACGTGGGCACTGGCCACCGAACGCGCCCCGGGTGCCGCGCGTGGCCGAAGCGCGCCCCGCGGCCGGGGCGTCGGCGTCCATCGCTCCACCGGACGTGCCGCGCGTGCTCCTGGTCAGCGAGTCCGACCGGGCCGATGCGCTCGCGCCCGCGGCTGCCGCGCGTCTGCTGCTGCGCGCCACGCGGCACGACTGGGCGGTGTTCGCGGTCACGCGCGACGGGCCGGCTCGCCGCGCCGAGCCGTCGCTGCCGCGGGCGCCCCGTGCCCCGCGCACGCATCTCGTGTGTCGCGCCGGTGCCTTGAGCGCGATCGAGACGCCCGTGCCCGTCGCGCGAAACGACTAGATTGTCGCCAGCGTCCCCGCGCGGGCGTTGGCGTGCATTCGCCGCCTGCGCCGCTCGTCCCCGGCTCTTCCCGCCCGATCGCCATGTCCGAGTTCCGCCTGTACAACACCCTCACGCGTCGTGTCGAACCGTTCACGCCGGCCGATGGCCGCACGGTGCGCCTCTACGCGTGCGGACCCACCGTGTACAACCCGGCGCACCTCGGCAACTTCCGCACGTTCCTCTTCGAGGATCTGATGCGGCGCGCGATGCGGCTGTACGGCTGGGAGGTCATGCAGGTCATGAACCTCACCGACGTGGATGACAAGATCATCCGCAAGGCGGCCGCCAACGCGCAGACGATCACGCAGGTCACCGAGCCGTTCACCGAGCTGTTCCACCGCGACCGGCGCTACCTGCGCATCGAGGATGCGGAAGTCTACCC
Source organism: Gemmatimonas sp. (assembly GCA_011390885.1). Lineage (GTDB taxonomy): Bacteria > Gemmatimonadota > Gemmatimonadetes > Gemmatimonadales > Gemmatimonadaceae > JAABRT01. The sequence goes on from JAABRO010000009.1 coordinate 89,350, forward strand.
CAAGGCCACCGAGCACATCCCCGAGATGATCGCGCTGGTGCAGACCCTCGTGGACAACGGCACCGCGTACGTGTCCGAGGACGGGTCGGTGTACTTCGCGATCGATCGCTTCGCCGGCTACGGACGGCTGTCGCAGCTCGACAAGCGTGAGATCAAGAGCGGCGCGCGCGTGGCGCAGGACGAGTACTCCAAGGAGAACGCGCAGGACTTCGCGCTCTGGAAGAGTGCGAAGCCGGAGGACGAGGCCACCGGTGCTGCGTGGGATTCTCCGTGGGGGCGCGGGCGCCCCGGCTGGCACCTCGAGTGCTCGGCCATGGCCATGAAGTATCTCGGCGAGACGCTCGACCTGCACGCCGGTGGCATCGATCTCATCTTCCCGCACCACGAGGACGAGATCGCGCAGTCGGAGGCGGCCACGGGCAAGCCGTTCGCGCGCTGCTGGTGCCACGGGGAGTTCCTGCTCACCGACGGCGCGAAGATGGCCAAGCGGGTCGGCAACGTGGCCACCGTGGTCGACCTGCGGGAGCAGGGCATCGACGGCGCGGTCTATCGCCACTTCGTCTTCAACGCGCACTACCGCAAGCAGCTCAACCTGCTCGGCGATTCGCTGGCGCAGTCGCAGGCAGCCGTGCGGCGCATCGGCACCTTCGCGCGCCGATTGGCGGAGGCCACGGGGGGCACGCCGGCGCTCGCGGCGGCGGCGCAGCGCGCCGAGTCGGCGTTCAAGGCGGCGCTCTTCGACGACCTGAACGCGCCCGAGGCGCTGGCGGCGCTGTTCACGTTCATCTCCGAGGCCAACCGGGAGCTCGACGCAGGTGGCACGGACGGCGCGGCGCTTACCGAGGCGCAGCGCGTGTTCGCGGTGATCGACGGTGTGCTAGACCTGGTGCCGGCCGAGACGGAGACGGACGCCGAGCTGTCGACGTGGGTGGAGGAGCGGCTGGCGGCGCGCAAGGCGGCGCGGGCGGCGCGGGACTTCGCCGAGGCGGACTCGATCCGGGCGGAACTCGTGGCGCGTGGGGTGACGATCGAGGACACGGCGTCGGGCACGAAGTGGCGGGCCGGGTGAGGCGTGGGGCTCGCCCAGCGCGTGCCGCTCGGTGCCTTGATTTCGGGGCCGCGGTCGGGTAATCTGACGGTCTTGCCCAATGCCGCGCCCGGTCATGATTCGGGGGTGTGCGGGGTGAGCTGATGCGTGCTGCATTGTGCTGACGTAGCTCAATTGGCAGAGCACCTGATTTGTAATCAGGCGGTTACCGGTTCGATTCCGGTCGTCAGCTTGTCCGGGCAGGGCCGGCGCAACACCGGCACCCGGGTGGGGTACCCAAGTGGCCAACGGGATCAGACTGTAAATCTGACGGCGCAAGCCTTCGAAGGTTCGAATCCTTCCCCCACCACTCGCAGGACCGCCGCAGTCCGGGCGGGCAGGTGCAGTCCCGCGCGGGAGTAGCTCAGTTGGTAGAGCGCTAGCCTTCCAAGCTTGATGTCGCGGGTTCGAGTCCCGTCTCCCGCTCTCCTCGAATGACCCGACGCCCCGTCCGCTCCTCGTGAGCGGACGGGGCGTCGGGCGTTGGCGGGACATCTGGGGCCGAGCCGGCCTGAGGCCGACGCTTGTGTGGAGGCGGGGAGCTGGCTAGAATGACCGTCTGCCCGGCAACCCGGTCTCGGGGGGTCGCGTCAGGCTCACGTAGCTCAGTCGGCAGAGCACATCCTTGGTAAGGATGAGGTCACCGGTTCGATCCCGGTCGTGAGCTCTCGGTGCTCGGGGTCTTCCCGGGTGCCGGTCCGAGAAGCGAAAGGGTGCTCCCGTAGGGGGCGCCCTTTTTGCTTTGGCGCAGGGGCGCCCATTTCGCTGGCCCGCTGGCGTCGCCGAGGGCCGTTCCCGGCCTCGCTTCTCCGGCCTGGTGGGACGACCGCGGTACAAGGCTTGCATCCCGCGCCAGGCTCGGCTACGTTCCAAGGCTCACCCCGCCACCCTCGGGAAACGTGCGTCCGTTCACCTCGGTGACCGCGCCGCTTTGCGAGGGGACGATCGGGTGAGCAGTCGGCGAGGCGGTCTCCGGTGCGCCGCGCACACGCATGGGGCGTGTGTGGCATGGCGCCGAGGCCCAGTCGCCCCGTAACGGCCCAGGTCGGGCCGCTGTCCGGAGCCGGAATCATGCCGCGCGACAAGATCATTCTCGGGTGCACCGAGTGCAAGAACCGCAACTACTTCACCACGAAGAACAAGCGCCTGCATCCTGAGCGCGTCGAGTGGAAGAAGTACTGCCCGCGGTGCAACAAGCACCTCACCCACAAGGAAACGAAGTAACCATGGCGTCCTCCGTCGAGGTGACGAACCGTCCGGGGCTGGCCACGCGCGCCGTCGCGTACTACCGCGAGGTCGTGGCCGAGATGAAGAAGGTCACGTGGCCGGACAAGGACCAGCTTCGCCAGATGACGATCCAGATCCTGGTCTTCGTGCTCGTGATCGGGGCCGTGATCGCGCTCCTGGACCTCCTGCTGCAGACGACGCTGATTCGCCTGCCGCAGTCGCTGCTGCGCTGAGGAGGCGCCCATGCTCGAGCACCGCTGGTACGCCGTGCAGACCACGTCGGGCCATGAGAACAAGGTCCAACGGCTGCTGCAGCGGAAGATCGACGCCGATCCGGCCGAGCCATCCGCTCGGCTGATCCGACAGGCGCTGGTCCCGACGCAGGAAGTCGTCGAGATCAAGAACGGCAAGAAGGTCACTGTGGAGCGGAAGATCTTCCCGGGCTACGTGCTCGTGGAAATGCTCGCGTCGCAGGACACGCTGCATGAAGTCAACGCGGTGCAGGGCGTCATCAAGTTCGTGGGCAAGGAGCGTGATCCCATGCCCCTGCGGCCGGATGAGGTCAAGCGCCTGCTCGGCATCGTCGACGAGGCGGAGTCGGGACCCGTGAAGGAGGAGATTCCGTTCCTCGTGGGGCAGGCCGTGCAGATCACGGAAGGCCCGTTCGCGGACTTCAACGGCTCGGTCGAGGAAGTGCTGACGGACAAGGGGAAGGTGCGCGTGTCGGTCAGTCTGTTCGGCCGCCCCACCTCGGTGGAACTGGATTACCTGCAGCTGCGCGGCTACTAGGCCGAGCGGGGCAGGAGGGGGCCGCAGGGCTCCCGCACGCCGGGTACCACGACGGCGCTAAACGCAACCGTGGGAGCAAGACCGGCGCCGGACATCCCGGCGTCGGACGTTCGCGAGAGGAAGTCGGATGGCCAAGAAGGTTACGGGTTTCGTCAAGCTGCAGATTCCTGCAGGCAAGGCGAACCCGGCCCCGCCGGTGGGTACGGCCCTCGGTCCGCAGGGAATCAACATCATGTCGTTCTGCAAAGAGTTCAATGCTCGGACGCAGGGTGGCGACATGATCGTTCCCGTCGAGGTCACGATCTACGCCGACAAGTCGTTCACCTTCATCCTCAAGACTCCGCCGGCGGCGGAGCTCCTGAAGAAGGAGGCGGGCGTGCCAAAGGGGTCGGGTCAGCCGAACAAGGTGAAGGTTGGTTCGGTGTCGAAGGCGCAGGTGCAGAAGATCGCCGAGCTGAAGATGCCGGACCTGAACACGGACTCCCTGGAGAGCGCGATGGCCATGGTGGCCGGCGCCGCTCGCTCCATGGGCATCACGGTGACGGACTGATGCGCAAGTACGGGAAGAAGTACACGGCTGCGGCGACTCGCCGCGAAGCCACCGTGGCGCATCAGGCGAGCCAGGCGATCACGCTCGTCAAGGACATGGCGTTCGCCAAGTTCGACGAGACGGTCGAGGTGGCCGTGCGTCTCGGTGTCGATCCGCGCCATGCGGATCAGGTGGTGCGTGGGACCGTCGTGCTCCCCGAGGGCACCGGCAAGACCATGCGCGTGCTCGTCATCGCGACGGGCCCGAAGATTCAGGAAGCGCAGGACGCGGGGGCCGACTACGTGGGCACCGAGTTCCTGGCCAAGATCAAGGACGGCTGGCTGGACTTCGACGTCATGATCGCCACGCCCGACCAGATGGGGCAGATCGGCGCGCTCGGTCGCGTGCTCGGTCCGCGCGGCCTGATGCCGAACCCGAAGGCCGGCACCGTCACGTTCGACGTGGCGAAGGCGGTCAAGGAGTCCAAGGGCGGCAAGATCGAGTTCCGCGTCGACAAGGGCGGCAACGTGCATGCCCCGATCGGCAAGGTCTCGTTCAGCGCTGACGCGCTGGAGCGCAACTTCGCCGCGTTCATGGACCAGATCGTCCGGTCCAAGCCGAGCGCCGCGAAGGGCGTGTACATCCGCAACGTCGCGATCTCGAGCTCCATGGGTCCCGGCGTCACCATCGATACCACGCCGTACCGGTAAGGGGCGACGCTACCATGAAGAAGACCAAGAAGACGGAGCTCGTCGGCGAGCTGAAGGAGAAGCTCGGCACGGCGACGGCGGTGTACTACACGGACTTCACGGGGCTGAACGTGAAGCGCATGACGGAACTCCGTCGTCGCTTCCGCAAGGCCGGCGTGGAATACGTCGTCATCAAGAACACGCTCGCGCTGCGGGCGGTGAACGAGAGCGGCCTGGTGGGCGAGCGGCTGCGTGGCCCCACGGGCCTCGTGCTCACCACCGACCCGGTGCTCGGCGCCAAGGTGCTGA
>JAABRO010000010.1:0-57514 GCA_011390885.1 Gemmatimonas sp.
AAGCTTGTGGCTGTCTTCGAGCGTCACTATGCCAACATGAATGCTACCGATCTCTCGCGGCTCGCTTGGGCGTATCTCAGCCTCGGGAATGAAGGTCGCGCTATCGAAATCGTACGACGGGGGTTGACTCTCGAGCCGGAGAATGACTACTGCCGTCGTCTCGCCGTGAAGTTCGGCATGTAGGGCTTGTATCGATGCAAATGCGGACAACTCTCCCACTTTTAAGCACCGGTGTTCATGGCGGGGGCTGTGGCAAGGATCCTCTTAGCCTGTGGGATCACTTCGACACCGTGCTTCGTAGGCTCGTCGGTGTCCGCCATTGGAAGAGACCTCCGCCGTCGTCGTCGGCGCCGAACGCGGTCGCGGGAGTTGACCGGGGGCCGCCGGCTTGCCCCTGCCGCCCAAGTGAGCGATATTGACTGCTCATTCGATCGGGGGGGGCGTGGCGCGCAAGTTGATCGCGAGCACCATCAAGTCCAAGGCAGCGGTGAAGGGAGCGCCCGCGAAGGCCGCAGTGAAAGGAGCGCCCTTCAAGGCCGCGCCGGTCCGCGGCCGCGGCACCCTGCGCCCCTTCACGGCCCACGAGCCCATGCAGCGCATCTCCCTTGTGCGCGAAGGGGTCCCCGCGGACACCGTCGAGACGCTGGCCACCACGCTTGGCTTGCCCAAGGAGCGGCTCCTCGAGGGCCTCGGGCTCGCGGTGTCCACCGTGAATCGCAAGCTCGCGACCGGCGCACGGCTCGGCCCCGCCGAGAGCGAGCGCGTGGTGGCGTTGCTGCAGATGGTCGATACGGTCGAACGCTCGCTTGCGGGCTCCGACGCTGCGGCCGAACAGTTCGAGGTTGGTCGCTGGCTGGGGACGTGGCTTGCCACCCCGAATGCGGCGCTCGGCGACGAACGCCCCCTTTCGCTGCTCGACACCGCCGACGGGCGCATGCTCGTGGGCGACCTGCTTGCCAGCATGGAGTCGGGCGCATACTGGTGAGCGCGCCCCCTCGTCCAGCAGGGCGCAATGCGCACGCGTCTGTCGCGGTGTACCGGATCGGTGCCGAGACGGCTGCCTACGCCGCCGATGACCGATCCGGTGCCGGGGCCGAGCGCACGGGTGGCCGGTGGAATCGGAAGGGCACCCCGGTGCTCTACACCTCGGGATCCCGCGCCCTGGCCTGCCTCGAGACGCTCGCACATCTCTCGCGCACGGGCAGCCTGCCGTACAATCGCTACCTGGTGGAGTACCGCATCCCGGCGTCCGTGTGGGCGGCTCGGGTGCACTGCGACCCCGCCTCGCACGTAGGGTGGGACGCGCTCCCGGCCGGTCTCGTGTCGCACGAATGGGGAAGCGCCTGGCTCTCGAGCGGCGAATCGCTCGTGGCGGAGGTGCCGTCGGTGATCATTCCCGAGGAGTCGAATGTGCTGCTGAATCCGGCGCATCCGGACATGGCCCTCGTGACGGCGCGAAAGGTGCGCCGCTGGCTCTACGACCCGCGTCTCGTCCCGGGATCGTCCGCGGAGGTGTAGCCCGCTCCCGCTGTCCGGAGCCGGGGCGCCCGCGCTACCTTCCCGCCCATGCACATCGACCTCACCGGCAAGGTCGCCGTCGTCACCGGCGGCGCGAACGGCATTGGCCGAGCCACGGCGCAGCGCCTCGCGCGGAGCGGCGCCGCCGTCGCCATCTGGGACCGCGACCTCGCCCCCCTCGGCGGCCTGCTCGACGCCCTGCGCGCCGAGGGAGCGCAGGTGCACGCCACCACCGTGGACGTGACCGACCGCGCCGCGATCGACGCCGCCGTCGCGGACACCGTCGCGCGCTTCGGCGGCATCGACATCCTCATCAACAACGCCGGCATCGTGCGCGATGCGCAACTCGTGCGCGTGAAGGATGGCGAGGTGGCCGGCGGGCTCTCGGCACACGACTTCGACGCGGTGATCGCCGTGAACCTCAAGGGCGTCTTCGAGTGCACGCAGGCCGTGGTGCCCGTCATGCTCGCCCGCGGCGGTGGCGCGATCGTGAGCGCCTCCTCGGTGGTGGCGCGCGTGGGCAACTTCGGGCAGACCAACTACGTCGCGGCCAAGGCCGGCGTGGAGGGGATGACGCAGGTGTGGGCCCGCGAACTGGGACGGCGCGGCATTCGGGTGAACGCGATCGCGCCGGGCTTCATCGCCACCGACATGACCGCTGCCATGCCCCCGCACATCCTCGAGCAGATGGCGGCCCGCACGCCACTCGCGCGCATGGGCGCGCCCGAAGACGTCGCCGCCGCTTACTGCTTCCTGGTCTCGGACGCGGCGCGCTTCATCAACGGGGCCGTGCTCCCGGTGGACGGCGGACTGGTCATCGGCACCTGAACGGCGGGTATGGTGCCTGAGGCCGACCGTCGGGGAAGCGCCGACAACCGGCCTCAACAGTGCGTCGTATACTCGCGTTACGCGTGAGCGGCGTGTGACAGAGTAACGAAACGCGCCACCCGGTCGGAGGGACTGCGCGCGACATCGCAGTGCCTCCGGCGTGCATTCCCCGCCATGGAGGGACGATGGAATCTCGTGACCCTGCGACCGAGCCGTCAGGCCGATCGCCTCAACCCCTGCTTCGCCCGCGCGCCCTGGTGCGCCGGCTGGCGCGGCACCTCGTCACCAGCGGTCTGGCCGTCGCTGCCTTCGCAGGCACTGCGGCAACGGCGCACGCCCAGGCCACGCCGACCGGCCGCGTGGCCGGTGCCGTGCGCGATACCGCCGAGGGGGAGGCGCTGAGTGGCGTGACCATCTCGCTCCTGCCGCTCGGCGCACGCGCCACAGGGCGGCTCGACACGCGCACCGACGCCGAGGGACGCTACGCGTTCCCGATCGTGCAGCCCGGCACCTACGTGCTCGAGGCGCGTCGGCTCGGCTACCAGCCGTACACACGCGGCGGGGTGGTCGTGGCGGCCGGCGCCGTGGTGAACCTCGACATTGCGATGTCGCGCGCGAGCCTGAGCCTGCAGGCGGTGGTGTCCACCGGCCTCGTGGACCCGAGCTCCGGCACACGCGTGCCGTTCACGGTGGGCAAGGTCACGGCCGAGCAGGCACCGGTGCCGGCCACGAACGCGCTCGAGACCATCCAGGGCAAGATCGCCGGCATCAGCGTGGTGCCGTCGGGGCAGGCGGGCAGCGGCACGAACATCCAGCTGCGCACCCCCACGTCGATCAACAAGTCCAACTCGCCGCTCATCGTTGTGGATGGCGTGCTGCAGACCGATGCGTTCGGAGGATCGAGCGCCGACCTGCAGAGCATGGACATCGAGAGCGTGGAGGTGGTGAAGGGCGCCGCCGCGGCCTCGCTGTACGGCGCGCGCGCCGCCTCGGGTGTGATCCAGATCCGCACGCGCCGCGGCTCCGAACTGGCGTCGGGTCAGACGCGCTTCACGGCGCGCTCCGAGTTCGGCTCGAACTCGCTCAACAACCGCGTGCAGTGGGCGCAGAACCACTCGTTCCTGGTGAACGACGCGGGGCAGTGGGTGAACGCGGCTGGCCAGGTGGTGGACCGCAACGACCGTGTGCCGCGCCCCATCTACGAGCGCTTCCAGGATCGCAACTACGCGCCCGGCACCGTCTTCGACCAGGTCGATCGCTTCTTCGATCCGGGCAACTTCTATCGCAACTCGCTGAACATCGCCCAGAACGGCGACAAGACGAACTGGTTCTTCAGCGTCGTGAACCAGAGCGAAGATGGTGTGGTGCTGAACTCCGGCAAGTACCAGCAGAACGACTTCCGTCTCAACCTCGACCACCGTCCGCGCTCGGACCTCTCCTTCTCGGTCAGCGCGTACCACAGCCGCTCCACGCGGCAGAACCTGTACGGTGACACGTTCTTCGACCTGATCAACCAGGCACCGGACGTGGACCTGCGCCAGCCGGACCCGGACGGCACGCCCTACATCTTCCAGCCCGACCCGGAAGGCCGCGAGGAGAACCCGCTGTACGTGCTGTCCACGGAAGAGAACCGCCGCCTGCGCGCCCGCACGCAGGGGAGCATCGAGGCGCGCTACGCGCCGCTCTCGTGGCTCAACTTCGACGGCACGCTGAGCTACGACCGCTCCGACCGCCGCACGAACTTTTTCCTCGACCAGGGCGTGAAGACCGAAGGATTTCCCGAGGGTGGCCCGGGCGAGATCGAGCAGTTCACGGGGACGACGGACGCCCTCAACCTGATCGCCAGCGCCAACCTGCTGAAGAAGGTGGGTTCCTTCACGCTGCGCGGCACGGTGCGCGGCCTGATCGAGCGCGAGGAGAACAACACGACCACGGCCGAGGGCAACCTGTTCTCGACCCCTGGCGTGCGCAGCCTCAACAACGCGCAGAACCGTTTCATCTCGTCGCTGAGCGAGGCGATCCGCACGAACAGCATCGTGATCAGCACGGCGGCCGACTACAACGGCAAGATCATCGTGGACGCGCTCGTGCGACAGGACGGCAGCTCGCTGTTCGGCCCCGAGGAGCAGGAGAACTGGTACTACCGTGCCAGCGGCGCCTATCGCATGAGCGAGGAGTCCTGGTGGCCCTTCGCCTCGGTCAACGAGTTCAAGCTGCGCGCCTCGCGCGGCACGGCCGGTGGCCGTCCGAGCTTCACCGACCAGTACGAGACCTTCGGCTTCATCGAAGGCGGCGGCGTGGTGAAGCAGAACCTGGGCAACCGCTTCCTGCGGCCGGAGCAGTCGGAGGAGACCGAGCTGGGTGTGGACCTCATCGTAAAGGACCGCTACTCGGCGCAGTTCTCGTACGCCCGCCAGGAGACGCGTGACCAGCTCATCCTGATCCCGCTCGCCGGCTACGCCGGCTTCGCCAACCAGTGGCAGAACGCGGGGACGGTCACGGGCAACACCTTCGAGCTCACGCTCGAGGCCGATCTCGTGCGCAAGGAGAACTTCACCTGGCGCGCCGGGCTGGTGGCCGACCGCTCGCGCAACCGGATCACCGAGTTCAACCGCACCTGCTTCCGCACGCAGACCATCGCCTTCCGCTGCGCGGGCGAAACGCTGGGCGCGATGTACGGCTTCAACTTCATCGGCGACGCGAGCCAGCTCCCCGCCTCGGCGGCGGACCGGGCGAGCGAGTTCCAGCGCAACGATGAAGGGCTGCTCGTGTGGGTCGGGCCCGGCAACTCCTACACCGAAGGCGAGAGCAAGCGGCTGTGGGGCACCGCCACGACGATCGGCACCACGAACTACCAGTGGGGCATGCCGATCACCGAGCTCGATTCGGCGGGCAACGCGGCCATCGTGAACATCGGCGACGGCAACCCGCGCTTCCGCTATGGCATCTCCAACAACGTGAACTGGCGCGGCATCTCGCTGTTCATGCTGTGGGATGCACAGGTGGGCGGCGACGCCTACAACCAGACCAACCAGCGCATGTACCAGTACCAGCGCTCGAGTGACGTGGACCAGACGGGCAAGGCGCAGGAGCTCAAGAAGCCCATCGAGTACTACGTCAACCTCTACGCGGCCAACAATCCGACGTCGTACTTCGTGGAGGACGCCAGCTTCATCAAGCTGCGCGAGCTGTCGCTGCGCTACCGGCTGCCCACCAGCTTCACGAACGCGCTCGCGCGCGTGGGCGTGAGCGGCATGGGCATCTCGCTGATCGGCCGCAACATCCTCACGATCACGAACTACAAGGGCTACGATCCGGAGGTCGGCAACACGATCCTCCGCCTCGACAGCTTCGACTACCCGCGCTATCGCACGTTCACCACCAGCGTGGACATCACGTTCTGATGCGCGCCGCCCATCGAGTCTCAGGAGCATTCATGCAACCGATCAAGACGTCCCTGGCGGTCGCGGCGGCCCTCGTGCTGGCCGGCTGCCAGGACCTGACCGTCGAGAACGTCAACCAGCCCGACCGAACGCGCGCGACCCAGGAGCCCATCTCCACGGAATCGTTCGTGGCCACCTCCTTCCGCACCTGGTGGCCGGTGGCCGGCCACGACGACTACCCGTCGTGGGCCTTCTCCACCATCGCGCACGAGATCCAGTCCGGCTTCGCCGACTTCGGCCAGCTCGAGCTGTCGGCCGAACCGCGCGATGCCTGGAACAACAGCGAGGTGAACGCCCGCCGCTTCGTGAGCGAGACACCGTGGTTCGGCCTCTATCGCACGATCTCGGCGGTGAACGACGCCCTGCAGGCGATCGACAACGGCGTCGTGATCGTCGATGCCAACCGGACGGCGCGCGCGAAGGCGGCCGGCAAGCTTATGCAAGGGCTGTCGCATGGGTACCTCGGCCTGTACTTCGACAAGGCCATCATCGTGGACGAGACGGTGCAGCTCGACACGATCACGGGGGTGCCCGACTTCACCGAGTATCCCGGTGTGATCGACGCGGCCATCGACCAGATCGACGAGGCCATCGCCACGGCGCAGGGGGCGAACTTCAGCTTCCCGGCCGAGAACTGGTTCTTCACGGCGCTCACGCGCGACCAGTTCGTGGAGTTGGCCAACTCGTTCGCCGCCAAGCTGCTCGTCTATTCGGCGCGCACGCGCGAGGAGCGAGCGGCGGTGGACTGGACCGAGGTGATCGAGCGCATCGACGCCGGCATCAAGACGGACTTCGCCCCCGAGGCGCAGCCGGACATCCTGTGGGATGACTGGAAGCGTCTGATCGCCCGCCTGCGCACGGCCGGCCGCCCGAGCGACTTCGGGCGCCCGGGCTACTGGCTGCTCGGGCCGGCGGACTCGTCGAACGGCTTCGTGAACTGGGCGAGCACGCCGGTGGCCAACCGCATGCCGTTCCAGATCCGTACCAAGGATCGCCGCATCCAGGGCCCGACGGGGCCGGCGTCGCCCGGCAAGTACGTGGGGTACAACCTGAACAACATCTTCCAGGTGGCGCGTGGCACGTACCGGTGGTCGTGGTACTACTACCTGCGCTACGGCACCGGGCTGTCGTGGCAGACCGGTCCGCAGCCCGCCGTCACGGTGGCCGAGATGGACCTGCTCAAGGCCGAGGGGCTGATTCGCCTCGGCCGCGCCGCGGAGGCCGTTGCCCTGATCAACAAGACGCGCGTCGCCAACGGTGAGCTGCCGCCCGTCACGATCGAGGGCCCGCCGGATGCGCCGGGCTGCGTGCCGCGCAAGCTGAACGGCCAGTGTGGCAGCCTGTGGGATGCGCTGCGCTACGAGAAGGGCATCGAGCTGCTCGGTATCGACGGCGTGACGCGCTACCTCGACCTGCGTGGCTGGCAGGGGCTCGCGGAGAACAGCATCACGCAGCTGCCCGTGCCGGGGCGTGAGCTCGGCACGCTGCGCCTGCCGGTGTACACGTTTGGCGGTCCCGGTGGCGAGTCGAGCGCTCCCGCGCCGGACCCGGAGCGCTGCCCGGTCAGCCTGCCGCGCTGCGGTTGAGTGGGTGGGGCATGAGAAACGGGGGAGCGCACGGTGCGCTCCCCCGTTTTCATGTCTTCACGTGGAGTCTTAGCTGTCCCTCGTGTGAGATGTCACGTCAGGTGTCGATTCGCAGGATTATGTAGGTCAGCGACTTGCGATGATCACGCCAGTCGCGATCACTCGGTTGGCGGCGCGACCCGCGTGGGCACCGAACGGCTGCGCATCGTGCCGTCGCCAAGCGCACCGCCACCCCGCGCATCGGAGTTCTCGCCCCAGCACCACGCCGCGCCGGACGTGTCGAGGGCGCAGGTGTGGTAGTCCCCACCTGCGATGCTCGTGAACTCGAGATCGCCGGCCACGCGCACCGGCTCCGATTGCGACTGTCCGCTGCCGTCGCCGAGTCCGCCGTTGTAGTTGGAGCCCCAGCACCAGGCGTGACCGTTCACCTCCAGGGCGCACACACGATGGAGGCCGGGCGCGAGCTGCCGAAACTGCAGGTTGCCGGACACCGGCGCCGGTAGGAACGTGTTCGGGCGCGGTGGTGATCCCTGGCCAAGCTGACCATCGAAGGCGACGCCCCAGCACCACGCGCTGCCGTCCACCTTCAGACCGCAGGTGATCGACTCGCCCGCGGCAAGCTCGCGAAATCGGCGATTACCCTGGACTTCCACCGGAGCGCCACGATCGGTGAGTGAACCGTCACCGAGTGCGCCACCGTCACCCCAGCACCAGGCGGCACCCGAGGTGGTCAGGCCGCACGCGTGCTGCCGGCCCACCGTGAGCCGGTCGAAGCGCAGGTCGCCGCCCACCAGCTTCGGCTCGGCCAGCGGTGCCGAACCGAGCCGGTCGTCGCCTCGCTCGCCATGCCGATCGGTGCCCCAGCAGAGCGGGCGGTCGGTGGCGTCGGTGATGCAGGTAACGTTGCGTCCGAGCCCGAGCTGCCGTACCTCGCGCACGGCCAGCGGTGTCGGACGGTCGCGGAGGCGCACGGTGGTGTCGGCCAGCGCGAAATCGCGGTTGTCACCCCAGCAGTGCAGGGCGGCAAGCGAGTCCACGGCGCACGTGTGCGTCTCGCCCGCGACGATGCGGGTGAACGGCGTGTCGTACACCACCCGCGTGGGCACGAAGCGGTCGAGCGTGTCTCCCACCCCGAGCTGACCGAAACGATTCGCCCCCCAGCACCATGCCGCGCCCGCGGCATCGAGGCCGCAGGTGAACTGCCGACCGGCCGTGATCGCCACGAATCGCAGCGCGCTGGTGTCCGCGACGCTCTCGGCCACGACGGAATCGGCGGCTTCCGACGCGGCGCCGGTGTCCGGCGCGCCCGATGCGCAGGCGGCAAGCGTTCCGCCAACGAGGGCGAGCGCAAGGTGGCGTGTCCGACGAGCGAGGGAGTGCACGGAAAGTCTCATGCGAAGGCAACGCGTGGGGCGGAGTTTTCGAGCCAGTGCACGTCAGGATCGCCGCGCGTCGGCGGGGCGTGGCGCCGGGTACGCCATACGCGCCAGAATCGAGCGCGATCGGGCCGTGGCGGTGCCGCCGGTCGGCGACCATCGGCGCGGCGAGGGCAGAATGGCCGCGAGGCGCGCCGCCTGATCGCGCGTGAGTGACTTGGCAGACTTGCGAAAGTAGCGCTGCGAGGCGGCCTCGACGCCGAAGGTGCCGTCGCCCCATTCCGCGAGGTTCACGTACAGGTCGAGAATGCGATCCTTGGGTACCACGATTTCGAGCCACAGTGTGAAGTACGCTTCGAGTCCCTTGCGGACCCACGAGCGCCCTTCCCACAGGAAGATGTTCTTGGCCACCTGCTGCGAGAGCGTGGAGGCGCCGCGCAGGCGACCACCCGCGCGGCGTTCCTCGATGGCCTTCTCGATCTCCGTGAAGTCGAATCCCTTGTGCAGGTAGAACCGGTCGTCTTCGGCCGCGAGCACCGCGCGGTAGAGCGCGGGGGCCACGTCGTCGTGGGCGACGACCGTGCGTGATGGATAGACCGGCTTCTCACCGGCCCACGCCCGCTGCCAGGCGCGGGCGAGCATCATGGCCGTGGTCGGTGGCTGCATGACGCGCAACGCCAGCGTGAGCGGCAGCGGGATCACGAGGGCGACGAGCGCGACGATGACGAGTCGTCGCAGCCAGCGGCTGACGAACCCGCGACGGGCGGAGGAGCGGCGGCGAGCCATGCGGCGCGAGGGCGGGTGAGGGTCAGGGTTCCCGCAGGTGCGCGGGCGTATCCGGCGGCTGTCGCTTCCACCGCCGATGATGCCAGAAATACTGCGCCGGCGTGCGACGGATGTCGGCCTCGAGCTGCCGCGTGAACGCGCGCACGATTTCGTCCACATCATGTTCGCGATCACCGGTCTCCACCACGGGCACCGGCGTGAACGACACGCGATAGTAGCCGTCGGGGCGACGCGCGCAGGTGATGAAGATGACGGGCGCGCCAAGGCGCAGCGCGAAGACGCCCGGGCCGCGCGGCGTACGCGCTGGACGACCGAAGAAGGGCACGAAGGTGGACGCGAGCCCGAGGGCGTCCTGGTCGCAGAGGAAACCCACGACCTTCCCCTCGCCGAGCGCACGCGGCACGCGTCGGATCGCGGCCGAATCGTGAATGATCTCGATGCCAAGCGAGGTTCGCGTGTCGAAGACGTACTGATCGAACAGCGGATTGGCCATGCGTCGCGCGATGGCGGCCATCGGCACGCCGCGCGCGGCGACGTAGGCCGCGGCCAGTTCCCAGTTGCCGATGTGTCCGCCCACCGCGATCACGCCCTTGCCCTTCGCGAGGGCGTCCTGGAGCACGTCCCACCCTTCGGTTTCGCGCACGGCGTCGAGCACCTGCTGTGTGCTTCCGCCACCGAGCACGGCCGTCTCGATGAAGGTGCGCCCGATGCTCTCGTACGCGCCCACGGCGCAGCCCTGCACCTCCGCGGGGGAGTACGCCGGAAAGGCGGCGGCGACGTGTCGCTCGACGATGCGACGTCGGATGCCGACGGGCGCGTAGGCGATGCGCCCGAGCCACCGTCCGACGGCGCTCGCGCCACGCCAGCCAAGCAGGCGCAGCGCGCCCACCAGCCCGCGAATCGCGGCGAACTGCGCGCGATCGGTGAGCGTTGGGCCGGACTTCGTCGCGGTGGCTGGTACAGGTGAAGCGGCGCGATCGGACATGATGGGGGAGTGAGAACGCCCGCGTCGCGCGAGATGCGCGGATGCGGTACCCGGAAACATCATGCGGCGCCGTTCCGAAGGGAACGGCGCCGCATTGACAGCGCGAGCCGGGCGTCCGAGGACGCCCGGTCCGACGGTGTTAGTTGGACAGCGTGATGAGCACGCGACGGTTGGTGGCGCGGCCGTTGTCCGTGTTGTTCGGCGCGAGCGGATTGCCTTCACCAGCGGTGCTGGTGGAGATGCGCGACGCGGCGACACCCTTGGACACGAGGTAGTCACGCACCTGGTCGGCGCGCTGCTGGCCGAGGCGGGTGTTGGACGCCTCGCTGCCGATCGCGTCCGTGTTGCCCTGGACGTTGATCGTGCGCGACATGTTGACCGACTCGGTGAGCGAGGCGGCGATCTGGTCGAGGACCTTGCTGGCCTCGGGGGTGATCGCATCCTGCGCAAAGGCGAACTGCACGGCACCGATCACGACCGGGCGGCCCGGGACCTCGACGCGCACGGTGTCGAGGCGCGTGGTGTAGACCGTGTCGCGCTGGACGATGCGCTGGATGACCGTGTCGACCTTCGGGGTGCGCGGGCTGGTGAACAGCGCGATGCTGATGCCGGCCTGCGCGCCGAGGTTCACGTGGCTCTCACGGGCCTCCGGCTTGGTGTCGGCGTCTTCACCGACCCAGTTGCCGATGCCCTCGAAGCGGAGCGACCACATGTCGTTGATCGCGTAGCGAATGCCGAGCAGGCCCGAGGGACCGCCGCCACGCGGGGCGACCTGACGCTGACGGCCGTACGCATCGTACGCGTAGCCGGCACCGACGAGGAACTTGAACTTGTCGTTGATCGGCGCGTTGTAGAGCAGGCGATAGTTCCACAACGTGTGCGACACGCGGTTGAGCGAGTCGAACACCGCGATGCCCGTGGGCTCACGATTGACGTCGGCGTCTGCATACGAGAGATCCATCTCGAGCAGCAGGTTCTTGAAGATGTAGACGCCAGCGCGTCCACCGCCGCCGAGGGCCGGGTCGAGCTTCTGCGACTCACCGAACGTGGTGAACCGGCCGAAGCCGCCGATTTCAACGGCACCCTGGCGCTGCGCTTCGAGCGAAGCGGGCAGACCGAGGGCGATCGCAGTGCCCAGCGCGAACGTAGCAAGAGTACGCATATTCCTCCCGTGAATGTGACAAGACCGACGGACCGAACCGCCAAATGCCTGCAGGATGACAACACGGCCACGGCAACGAGCGCCCTGACGCGAAGGCATCCGCTGACCCGGCGCAGTTCGAGATCCCGAATGGATTCCGATACATGACGCCCGCGCGGTTGCCACGCACCAACTTACGCATCATTCGCCGAAGGGCAACCTTTATGGAGTCACGAAGTTGTGCTCGTGAACCCGGTCGTCCCCCGGTGGACCGTCACGCGACGCGACGGACCATGGTCTGGTTGGACATGTTGACCGACTGGTGGACGACTCACCACGTCCGACTGAAACAAAGATAGCACACCGAACGAGTCCCGGCACGTCCGGCTCGCGGCGACCATCGGCGTCGCGCCGCCGCCGCCTCGCCAGGCGACTGCCTCCCCAGCCCTCGCTCCCCGCCTCGCATGCCCGCTCGCCCGACGTTTTCGACCCTCGATCGCACGGCGATCGACGCCCTGCTGGCGCGCCACCACGTGGGCCGCCTCGCCTACACCCGCCGCGATCGCGTGGACATCGAGCCCATTCACTACGCCTACGCCGACCAGTGGCTCTACCTGCGCACCCAGCCCGGCACCAAGCTCGCCACGGTGGCGCACAACCCCTGGGTCGCCTTCGAGGTGGACGAGGTCCGGGCCCTGTACGAGTGGGAGAGCGTGGTCGTGCGCGGCCGGCTGCAACTGCTCGACGATGGACCACACGACAGCGCCCGGGCGCGTCACGCCGCCGCGATCGAGGCCCTGCGCACGCTCGTGCCGGCCGCCTTCACCGACGACGATCCCACGCCGGCGCGCACGATCGTGTGCGCCCTCTATGTCGACGAGGTCGAAGGCCGGCGCGCCACGCCCGGAGGGACCGCATGAACGGTGACCTGGCCTCGCTCCCCACCCTGGTCCCGGTGGTGCCGGGCGAACGTCCCAAGCTGGGCAGCGGAGCGGCGAAGGCCCCGCCGGGACTCCCGGACCGCAAGGCGCTGGGCGACGCGACGAAGGCGCTGCTCGAGCGGCTCGAGACGCTGCAGGCGGCGTTCCATGCGGACGCGCGCCGCGCCCTGCTGCTGGTCCTCCAGGGGCGCGACGCCTCGGGAAAGGACGGCACCATCCGCACCGTGGTCGGCGCGTGCAACCCCATGGGCGTGCGCGTCGCCGCCTTCGGACCGCCCACCGATCGTGAGCTGGCGCACGACTTCCTGTGGCGCGTGCATCAGGTCGTGCCGCCGCGCGGGGTGATCGGGGTCTTCAACCGGTCGCACTACGAAGACGTGCTCGTGGTGCGCGTGCGCAAGCTGGCTCCGTCGTCGGTGTGGAAGCCGCGCTTCCAGCAGATCTGCGACTTCGAGCGCATGCTGGTGGAGAACGGCACGGTGATCGTGAAGTGCTGCCTCCACATCTCGAAGGACGAGCAGAAGCAGCGGCTGCAGGAGCGCCTCGACGATCCGCAGAAGAACTGGAAGTTCCGGCTCGGCGATCTCGACGATCGTGCGCATTGGGACAAGTACACGGTCGCATATCGGGACATGCTCGCGAAGACGAGCACGGCGGTGGCCCCCTGGTACGTCGTGCCGGCCGACGACAACCGGGTGCGCAACTACTTCGTCGCCCGGCTGCTCGTGGACACGCTCGAGGCCATGGACCTGCGCTATCCGCGGATGGCGCCCGAGGTGGCGAAGGCGGCGCGCGGCTTCAAATGATCGGCCGCATGCGCGTGTGCGTGCGCGTGTGCGCGCGCAAGCGTTCGGCCCGACGGCATTGGCGCGCCGCCCCGTGACGCTCTACCAGGCGCTGCGCGCGGCGCACGTGCTCGGCGCCGTGCTGCTGCTCGGCAACGTCATCGTGTCGGGGATCTGGGCGGCGCTCGGCATGCGCGCCGACGCCGGCGTGCCGCACCGGGCGGTCGCGCGCGCGGTGATCGTCACCGACTGGTGCTTCACGGTGCCTGGCGGCGCCCTGCTCGTCGGGAGCGGCCTCTGGATGGCCCGCCTCGCGGGGCTGCCGCTGCTCGCGACGCCGTTCGTCCGGCTCGGCCTCGGTGCGCTCGTGCTGAGCACGGGGCTTTGGCTCGCCGTGCTGGTGCCGCTGCAGGCCCGCTGGGTGCGCGCCGCGACGGAACGTGAGGCCCGGCGTCTGTATCGCATGTGGAGCCTCGTTGGATGGATCGCGACCACGCCCCTGCTGCTCGGGCTCTGGACCATGGCAACCCGGCGCTGATGCCGATACTCTGCGACAGCCCCATGCGACTGCGATTCCGGCTCCCCGTCTGGTTGTTGCTGGCCCTCGCCGCGCCCGCGCTTGGCCGCGCCCAGTCGTTGGGGGTGCCGGGGATCGGCGAGAACCGCGGCACCGTGCGGCTGCGCGACTACGCCGAACGACGCTTCGCCTCGTCCGATGGGCTGCAGTCGTTGGCCGTGTTCGCCGTCGAGGTGCTGCGCGACGGTTCGCTCTGGATCGGCACCAACGAAGGACCGCACCGCTTCACCGGCGGTCGGTTCGAGCAGGTGCCGCTGATCGAGGAGCACCAGCACGTGCGCGCGATCGCGCAGACTGCCGACGGCGATGTGTGGTTCGGCACACGCGTCGGGGTGCTGCGGCGGTCCCCCGACGGACGCGTCGTGAAGTACGGCGTGGCCGAGGGCGTGCCGGCCGGCACCGTGTATTCGCTGGTGCTCACCGACGCGTTTGGCGATCGGGAGGAGGTGGTGGCTGCCACCGGCGGTGGCGTGGTGCGCTTCGACGGAAGCGGCTGGCAGCCCGTGGCGCTCCCTCCGGAGATCGAACCGGCCGGCCTCGTGGTCACCCCGCGTGCGCGTCCCGGCGCACGCGACGAGCTGTGGTTGGGAAACATGCGAGGCGCGGCCGCGCGGTTCCGCGATGGCGCGTGGGCGCACGGCCCCGACGTGACCGGCGGCCTGCGCGTCGCCTCGCTGGAGCGGTTCGTGGTGGCGCAGGATTCGGTGCGCACGCTGTACGCGACCACCAACCTGGGCGTGTTCCGCTTCCTCGAGTCGGACAACGGGACGTCGGGACGGTGGGAGCGCCTGGCGGGCTCGCCGGCGTACGCATACCGACTGGCGGTGGTGCCGTTGCGTGACGGGCTGCAGGAGCTGTGGGTGGGGACGCTCGACGGGTTGCTCATGCGTCGGCGTGGAAGTACCTGGGACACCATCGCGCTGCGATCGACCGAGCCGCGCACGCCGGTGCATGCGCTCACCAGCGCGCCCGGTCATGCGGGCGGCCACGCGGTGTACGTGGGCAGCTTCGGGGACGGCCTCATCCGGCTCAGTGTGGGACGGGCGGCCACGCTGGTGTCCGAGGCCTCCGGACTGCGCTTCACCATCGGCAGTGTGCTCGAAGCGCCGCTCGGGCAGGCCGGCGTGGTCTGGCTCGCAACGAGCGACTTCGGCGTGGTCGAGGTGAACGGCGACCAGGTGCGCACGGAGATCGGTCGCGAGGCGCTCATCGACGGGCGCGCATTGACGCTGTTCAGCCGGCAGCACCGAGACGGCACGCACGAGGCCTGGATCGGTGCCGCCCTGGGCGCGTGGCGTCGTGAGGGCACCGGCTGGGTGCGGCGCATCGAGGGGCTGGGCGCCACCGCCGTCGTCCGCTTCGCCGCGGAACGGTCGGACGACCCGGAGTCACCACTGCTGGCCGCCACCGACTCGGGGCTCCGTGTCTGGCGCGGTGCACGATGGGAACGGGTGCCGGGGACGCCGGAGGCGAGCGCGCACACCGTGCTCGGCGGCACCTCCTCCGATCCGACGGTGTGGGTGGCCGGTGCCTATGGTACGCTCGCCCGTCGTGACGGCGCATGGACGCTGGACAGCACCCTGCGTCAATCGGGGCTGTACGGGCGCGTGCGCACCATGTGCCGACTGCCCGCGAGCGAGGGAGATCGCGTGCTGATCGCGGGCGAAGGTGCCATGCTGGTGCGGGAGCGCACGGACGCGCGCTGGCGGCCGTTGCCGGAGCAGATCAGGCAGCTGCTCCCGTCGGACAACATCTACAGCATTCGTTGCGACGAACCGGCGCGCGTGCAGGTGGCGACGGTGAGTGGACTGGCGGTGCTCGACCTGCGTGGCGCTGATCCCGCGCGCTGGCGGCTCGTCACGACCCTCGGCGCTCCGGATGGGCTGCCGAGTCCCGTCATTCTGGCGATCGCGGATGGGGGCGTGCCCGGCGCGCACTGGATCGGGACGGCGCAGGGCGTCGGGCGCGTGGACCTGCCGCAGCTGGAGGAGCCGGCGCCGAGCGTGTTCACCATGCGCGTACTGGGCGCGCTGGGGAGCGACACGGTGGCCGAGGGCGCACGGCTTCCGCACGACGAGAACCTGGTGACCGTGCGGCTGGTGCTGCCCACGTTTCATCGTGAGGAAGACCTGCGGTATCGCATCGAACTCGACGGGGCACCGAGCTCGTCGAGCGGCGCGTGGCAGACGGCGAGCGAGGTGACGTTTCCGGCGCTGACTCCCGGCGACTACACGGTGCGCGCGTGGGCCCGCGATTTCACCGGTCGCGAGTACGGCCCGATCATGCACGCATTCTCGGTCGCGTATCCGCCGTGGCGCTCGCCCACCACGCTCGGCGGCCTGCTGCTCGCGCTGCTCGCCGTGCTCACGGGGGCCCACCGCTGGCGCCTGCGGTTGCTGCGCGATCGCGCGGAGGAACTCGCCGCGAGCGAGCAACGCGCGCGGGCCAGCGAGGCGCAGTTGCGGGCGCTCTTCGATCGTGCCCACGACGCGAACCTTCTGGTGCGTGATGGTCGGGTCACGGCGGCCAATACGGCCGCGGCCAGCCTGCTCGGGCTCGAGGCGGACGCGATCGTGGGGCGGTCAATCCGCGAACTCGGGCTGGTGGCAATTCCGCCGTCCGCCGAGGCCGAACCCTGGGAGACCGAGCTCCGGCTCGGCGAGGATCGCGCGGTGCCGATCGCGGTCACGGTCACCTCGGTCCAGCGCGACGACGGGCCGTTGCAGCACTGGGTATGGCGCGACCTCTCCGTCGTGCGCGACGCCGAGGCAGAGCGACGGCAGCTCGAGTCGCAAGTGCGCGAAGCGCAGAAGCTCGAGTCGCTGGGCACGCTGGCCGGCGGCGTCGCGCACGACTTCAACAACCTGCTCGGCGTCATCCGCGGCAACGCCGAACTGGCGCGTGAATCGATCACCGACCCCGACGAAGTCGCCGATCACCTGGCGGCCGTGCTCGACGCCAGCGAGCGGGCGCGCGACCTCGTGCGGCAGATCCTCACGTTCAGCCGGCGCACCGCGCCGCACGAAGCGGTGGTGGACCTCGGTGCGGTCGCGCGGTCGCTGGTCCCGATGCTGCGCTCGCTCATTCCCCGCTCGGTGGAGACGGTGCTGGTGGGGGGGGACGCCGTGTATCCGGTGCGCGGCGACCTCACGCAGCTGCAGCAGCTGCTCTTCAACCTGTGCAGCAACGCAGAGTATGCGATGCGGCCCACCAATGGCGGCCGCCTGGAAATGCGGCTCGAGTCGGTGGTGGCACCGGCGGGTCTCGCCTCGCCGATCGGGCGCGCGGTGGTGCTGCGCGTGAGCGACACGGGCGTGGGGATGCCCGCGGATGTGCGCGACCGGGTATTCGAGCCGTTCTTCACGACCAAGCCGACGGGCGAGGGCACGGGGCTGGGGCTGTCGGTGCTGCACGGCATCGTGGCTTCGCACGGTGGTCGGGTGTCGGTGGAGAGCACGCCGGGGGTGGGCACGACGTTCGAGGTGGTGCTGCCGATGCAGCGCGCGGAGCTCGCGATCGTGGCGGGGGGGGGGGCGGGGGCCACGCCGCTGGGCGATGGGCGCGCGAGCGGGCCGCGCGAGGTGGAGCCCCTGTCGGCGCACGAACCGGTCCGCGCCGCGGAGGGCGACGCATCGGTGTCTGCGGCGTCGGCCGATCCGCTCGTCGGCGCGCGTGTGGTGCTCGTGGATGACGAGCCTGCCGTGTCGCGTGTGATGGAGCGCGCACTCACGCGACTCGGCTGTCGCATCCGGACGTTCAACGATCCGCGCGAGGCGCTGCGCTACCTGTCGCAGGCGGAGCAGGAGGTGGACCTGCTGCTGACCGACCAGACGATGCCCGGGCTGACCGGCGACGACCTCGCGGCAGCCGTGCATCGCGAGCGCCCGGAGCTGCCGGTGGTGATCGTGTCCGGCTACAGCTACCGCCTCACGCCCGAGCGGCTGTCCGAGGTGGGGGCGGCGGCGGTGCTCCAGAAGCCGGTGCCGGTGGAGCAGCTGGCGCAGACGGTGCGGTCGGTGCTGCGCGACCGGACACCGAATCCGTCGCTGGCGCGTTAACTCTCATGATCGCCAATCTGCTTCCGCTGCTCGGCTGGATCTTCGGCACGTTCCTCGCGTCCCTCGGCGCGGTGGTGACGGCCGACGCGGCGGCGCGCTTCTACCTGCAGCTCGACCGTCCGCGGTGGGCTCCGCCCGCGTGGCTGTTCGGCCCCATGTGGTCGCTGCTGTACGTGCTCATGGCGGTGGCGGCGTACCGGGTGTGGCGGCTCGACGGCTGGTCCGGCGCGCAGCTGGAGCTCGGGCTGTACGTGGTGCAGCTGGTGCTGAACGCCGCGTGGTCGTGGTTCTTCTTCGTGCGGCGCACGGGGCTCGGGAGCACGATCGAGGCGGCGATGCTCTGGACGGGTGTGGCGGCCACGATGGTGGTGTTCTGGCAGCGGGACACGCTGGCCGGTGTGCTGTTCGTGCCGTACATCGCCTGGGTGAGTGTCGCCTTGGCGCTCACGATCTCGGTGTGGCGGCGCAATCCGTCGCTGCTGGGCGGGCAGGGCACAGGGGCCGTCCGCGCCTGACGTCTCGGTCCGCGCACGCACACCGCGGCGATCCGGGGCTGGTATGTGGCGCGTCGTCGGATTACACTTCGCGTTCTGTGCCGGTCGCGGGTGGGCCGGAACGGGACGTAGCGCAGCCCGGTAGCGCACCTGAATGGGGTTCAGGGGGTCGCGGGTTCGAATCCCGCCGTCCCGATGCAGCGAATGCAAGCCCGCCACGATCTCGGTCGTGGCGGGCTTTTTCGTGCGGTGGGGCACGACGTGTCATCGCGCGCGCCTCGTTCGCGTACTAGCATGTGCGCATGCTCGACGCCCTCGAACGCCGCCCGTCGCCGCGCCACGGATTCGGCGTGTACGCCACCGCTCCGATCCGCCGTCACGCCCTCGTGATCGAGTACACCGGCGAACTCGTGTCGCACGACGAAGCGGAGCGGCGCTACCCGACCAACGACGCCGCCCGGGATGCGGAGCACACCTACGTGCTGCAGCTGGATGACGCGCGCGTGATCGATGCGAACGTGGGCGGCAACGAGGCGCGCTTCATCAACCACTCGTGCGCGCCCAACCTCGAGCCGATCGCCATTGGCGACCATCTCTGGCTCGTGGCGCTGCGGGACATCGCGGCGGGCGAGGAGCTGGGGTACGACTACGCCATCGAGCTGGACACGCCGCACAGGCCGGCGGCGAAGCGACGGTTTCCGTGTACCTGCGGCGCACCGACCTGTCGCGGCACGCTGCTGCGGGCCAAGCGCACCCCCATGAGCGCCGCGTCGAAGGCGGCACACCGCGCCGTGGCGGCACAGCTGCGCGCGCTCGAGGCGGAGACGGACTAGAAATCCCCGCCGAACAGGTCGCGCGTGTACACCTTCTCGCGCACGTCGTCGAGCGCGGTGCTCACGCGGTTGGCCACGATGAGGCAGCTGTCCCGCTTGAACCGGTCGAGGCAGGGTTCCACGCGGCTGTTGAAGAACGAGGGCGCCGCCAGCACCGGCTCGTGCACGATCACGTCGATACCGCGCGCCTTGATGCGCTTCATGATGCCCTGCACGCTCGAGGTGCGATAGTTGTCCGAGCCGGCCTTCATGACCAGGCGATAGATCCCCACCACCTTCGGCTTCCGGCGGATGATCTCGCGCGCGATGAAGTCCTTGCGCGTGCTGTTCGACTCCACGATCGCGCGAATGAGCGTCTGCGGCACGTCCAGCGAGTTGGCCAGCAGCTGTTTCGTGTCCTTGGGCAGGCAGTAGCCACCGTAGCCGAACGACGGGTTGTTGTAGTGATGTCCGATGCGCGGGTCGAGCCCGACGCCGTCGATGACCGGACGCGGGTCGAACTCATGGCAGGCGGCGAAGCTGTCGAGTTCGTTGAAGAACGCCACGCGCATCGCCAGGTACGTGTTCGAGAACAGCTTCACCGATTCGGCTTGCGTGGCCGACATGAGGCGCACCGGCACGTCGTCGGCCAGCGCGGCGTCGCGCCAGAGCGCGGCGATGCACTCGGCGTGCTCTGACGGGCCGCCCACGATGATGCGCGACGGGTGCAGGCTGTCATGCAGCGCCTTCCCCTCGCGCAGGAACTCCGGCATGAACCAGAGCGGCGCACCGTCGAGCGATGCGCTGAGCTTGTCGGTGAACCCTACCGGCACCGTGGAGCGGATCACGATGCGCGCGTCAGGATTCACGGCGCGCGCCGCGTGCACGACCTGCTCCACCGAACTCGTGTCGAAGTAGTTCGACTCCGGATCGTAGTCGGTGGGCGTGGCCACCACGACGAGCTCCGCGTGAGAGTACGCCGAGCGCGCGTCGAGGGTGGCCTCGAGGTCGAGCGTCTCGTGCGCGAGCATGCGCTGCAGCTCGGGGTCGGCGATCGGGCTCTGGCGCGCGTTCACGAGCGCCACCTTCTCGGGCACGATGTCGAGGGCCACGACCTGGTGCCGCTGTGCGAGCAGCACCGCGTTGGAGAGGCCGACGTAGCCGGTGCCCACCACGGTGATGCGCATGCCGGTCAGCTCGCCCGCTCGTGGGCACGAAGGCGCAGGCCGCGCGACGGCTTTACTGCGCCCGACCGGCCGGTCGTGGGCCGGGCCGCCGCGCGCGTGGCGATCGGACCGTCGCTGATCGCGGCGCCGTACGCGCCGAAGAGGTCGTCCCAGATGCGCGACCAGCCGCGCCGCAGCGCCTCCTGCCGGCCGGCGGAGGCGAGCTGGTGGCGCCGCATCGGGTCGTCCATCAGCGCGCGCACGGCGGCAGTGATCGCGGATGCGGAGCGCACGTCCACCGGAAGCGCCGTGCCGGCGTGCGCGAACTCCGCGGTCGGGCCGTCGTGGTGCGAGACCACGGCCACCCCAGACGCCATCGCCTCGAGCACCACGTTGCCGAACGTCTCGGTCGTGGACGGGAAGAGGAAGACGTCGGCGCAGGCGTAGAACTCGGCGAGCGCCGCGCCCTCCAGCCGCCCCAGGAAGGTGGTGCCGAGTGGCGCGCTCGCGCGCAGCCGCTCTTCGGCCGGTCCGTCCCCCACGAGCGCGAAGTGCACGCGATCCCGGGCGCCCGCGAGCAGTGGCGCCATGGCGGCCATCGCGGTGTCGATGCCCTTCTCCGGCGCGAGGCGCCCCACGTACGCGACGAGGCAGGTGTCGCGCGTGCAGCCAAGGCGCGCACGGAGCGCGTCGGAGCGATGTGCCGGAGAGAAGCGGTCGGCGTCGATGCCGCGCCCCCACACGCGCACGCCGCGAAAGCCGTTGGCCTCGACCTGACGGGCCACGTCGTGCGTGGGGACGAACGTGCGACGGCCACCGTTGTGGAACCAGCGCAGGAACGGCCATGACACGACGTCGAGCGCCTGCAGGCGGTAGTGCTCGAGGTAGGCCGAGAAGTGCGTGTGGTACGACGTGACGAGCGGCAGTCCGAGCGCCCGCGCCGCCTGTCGGCCCGACAGGCCGATGCCGAAGGGCGTGGCCGCATGCACGAGCGTGGGACGGAAGGCGGCGAGCCGCTCGCGGGCGCGCGCCGCAGACGGTGACGCCATGTGGAGCTGCGGATACGCCCAGAACGGGCGCGCGGGCCAGCGTTCGATGCCGGGGAGGCGATCGTCGGCGTCCGCATCCTCCGGTGTGATCACCAGCGTTTCCACGCCGCGCCGGTGACACTCGGCGACCAGTCGGTCGAGCGTGCGCGCCACGCCGTTGACCTGTGGCACCCACGTGTCAGTGAACAGGGCGAGCCGGTCGAGGGTCAGCGGCATGCCTGCACCCCGATGGCGGTGAGCACCGCGAGCGCCTGACCGGCGAGCACGTCGCCAGGGTAGTGCACGCCGAGCCGCACGCGGCTCATGCCCACGAGCACGCCGAGCGCGAGGATGGGGCTGGCCGCTGCCGGAAAGGCCGCGGCATACGCCAGGGCGACCGACATCGCGGCGCAGGCATGGCCCGACGGGAACGAGAAGCGATCCGGGCTGTCCACGTGCCAGTGGCCTCCCTCCGACACGGAGGGGCGGGGACGCGTGGCCGTACGCTTGGCGACCTGCACCAGCAGGTGCGAGAGCAGCAGCGTCCAGGCGCCGTCCACGGCGGCGGCGTGCCACGAGCCGCTTGCGAACAGCAGCGGCAGCAGCACGAGCAGGACCGTGGCGGTGGCGCCGCCGAGGTGCGTGAGGGCGGTCCACCACAGGCGCGAGAGCGCGCGGGCCTCGCGCGCCAGCAGCAGGTAGCGGTATACCGCGCGATCGTGCGAATCGAGTCGGGCCAGGAGCGGCAGCATGTCGGCGATTCGTCCCGTTGAAGGGGCGTGCCGTCACGCTCCGGATGAGCCGCGGCACCACTCATTCTCAGGGACGCACGCAACGACGGCGTGCGCGTCGTGTCGCCAATCGGTCACGCTTGGGCTGCGGACGTGTCTCCTCGCGGCGTGTGCTTGCCGCGCCTGTCGCCGCGCCGCGGGGATCACTGCACGCGGAAGAGCCAGCTCAGCTTGGTGAAGAACACGTCGCTGGTGCGACGGAGTCGTTCGGGACCGGCCGGCTGGTCGGCGCGCAGGAGGTCGCCGTAGCCGAGGTAGAGTACGGTGCCCGGTGTGGGCAGCCATGAGAAAAGCACGTCGATGCGCGCCGTCTGCCTCGTAAAGGCGAGGGCCGGCGCGAGCGTGCCGTCGGCGCGCGCGAAGAAGACCGGTAGCTCGGTGCGCGTGTCGTCGCGCAGGTCGTCCTGGTCGAGCTCCGTGTGTTCGGCGATCACGCGCAGGAACGTGGTGCGCGTGGCCTGGTATTCGGCGCGCAGCCGCTTGGTGTTGCGGAGCTGCACCCGCGTGCCGTCGCTCCACCGCTTGAACTCGTCCTGGTTGAAGGTGAGTCCGAGGCGCAGCTGCTCGGTGGGGCGCAGGTTGAGCGTGCCCGACATGTTGCCGATGCGCGCCGAACTCCACTCCGGGAAGTTCTCGTCGCGTCCGAGGATCGCGACGGCGCTGAACGAGAAGCGCCGGAACTCCGGTGTGGCCACGGACATGACGAAGTCGAGGTTCGGCAACCGGGGCGTGCCCGCGTAGCGCGTCGTGTCCACGCCTCCGCTGGCGCGCGGGCGGAGCAGCCGGTAGTTGTCATACAGCGCCGGATCGTAGCCGAACTCCTCGAGGAGCACCTGGCCACCGAGCTGCCAGCCGCCACGGAACCGCGTGTTCGAGCGCAGGTGCAGCTGCACGTCCTGGGCGCTGCGGCGGCGCACGAGATCGTTGTACTGCCAGCGTCCCAGCATGTAGACCTCGGGCACGAACGCCTCGACGAGCGCGCCCGGGGCGCCGAAGCGCGTGTAGCGGTGCGTGGCCGACAGGTTGGCAATGCCCGGGCGCGCGATGAACCCGGATTGCGCATCGAAGTCGGGGCTGATGCCGTTGAAGGCGTACCGCGCGTAGAACCGCCGGCCGGTGAGCATGGCCGACATGTCCCAGAGCGGCGCACGATCGCTCGCGCTGTCGCGGCCGGTGAAGCTGCCGGCCACCTGTCCCTGCGCGCTGAAGATGCCGCGCACGAAGCGCCCGTCCACCCCGAGCACGCGATTCCAGTCGTCACCGTCGACCTTGTCGGTGTACACGACGCCAAGTCGGCTGTTGCTCCCGACATCCCGTTGCAGGCGCAGGATGTTGAAGAGCGGATTGGTGCGACCGTCGGCCGAGGTCTCGCGGCTGTCCATGGCGGAGAGCACGCCGATGTCGAAGCCGCCGTGCTTGCCGGTGAGCTTGGCGGCGGCGACGGGCTGCACCACGCGGCGCGTGTAGATGAGCCGGTTGGGCGCGGTGAACTGCTCCTGGCTCTCGAGGAAGAACGGCCGCCGCTCGGGGAAGAAGATCGCGACGCGCGGATCGTACGCGAACTGCGTGGCATCCGCCTCGACCTGCGAGAAGTCGGGGTTGGCCGTGCCGGCGAGCGTGAGGTTGCTGGTGATGCCCCAGCGCGCGCTGCCACCGAACTCGGGACGTGATCGCGTGTAGCGCCAGTCCGTGCCGCCGGGCTGCGGGCTGCCGAGCGCGTTCGCCGTGACGGTGGGAATCAGGTCCACCGTGATGCCGCGGCGCAGGTCGCGCAGCCCCACAAGGTGGCCGGCCTGGGCGAGGAAGCTGGCGGCCGCGCGCGATGCCGGTGCCCAGCTCTGTTCGCGCCCCGTGGCCTGCACGGTGCGCACCACGTGCAGCTGCCACTGCTGCTCGTCGCCGGCCCGGTAGCGCAGGCTCTTGAAGGGGATGGCGATCTCCACCACGTACCCCTCCTCCGTGAGCTGTCCCTTGGACTGCCACACGTAGTCGGGGGCCAGGTCGGCCGTTTCGCGCGAGCGCGGGGTACTGCTCGCGAAGCCGCCGCCGGAGGCCGCGCCGGTCTCGGCCAGCACGCCGTCGGACTGGATGCCGAACGGGTTGACGCCGAAGACGAGCGCCTGCCGGCTGTCACCGTAGGTACCGAGAAAGAACTGGAGGTTGTCGTCCTGCGTGATGCGGTCGCGCTCCGCGAGTGTGGCGCGCACCGTGCCCGGGGTCGCGAACGCGCGAATGCCGAGGTGCAGCGCCGTGGGCGAATACCACACACGCACCTCGGTGCTGTCCTCGGCCGCAACCCCGTCGTTGGGGAAGTACTGCGAGAAGCCGGTCAGCAGCGCCGCGTCGCGCCAGGCCGCCTCATCGAGCACCCCGTCCACGACGATCGTGTGTTCGAGGCGCGGCGTGGCGACCGTGGTGCCACCGCAGCGGCCGTGGAAGACGGGGTTGGACGGTGACGCGGGGGGCGTCGCCGCAGCGCCCGCGAGCGCAGCGCAGAGCAGCTGGGCGACGATCATGGGGCGCTAGAAACCCCAGCCGAGTGACAGCCGCAGGCTGGGCAGCACGGTCTTGAAAACGTCGCTGTCGCCGGTGCCGAAGAGGCGGGAGGCGCCGGCGCCGGCGGCGAGGGCGAGCCGCTCCTCGGGACCCACCAGCCACTGGTGTTCGACCGTGAAGCCGATGGACAGGCCGGTCGCCGTCTCGGTGGTGTCGTCGGCACTCATGTTGACCACGCCGAGCGAGGTGCCGACCGCGAAGCCATCGAGGGCGCGGCCGGAGAGGTAGTAGCGCGCGCGCCCTTCGACGGTGAAGTAGTTGGCCTTGGAGAGATCGAACGACGATACAGACGCGCCGAGCGAGACGCTCGAGGCCACGCGCTGCTCGTAGTCGGCGCTGATCGAGCCCACGAAGACGAGCAGCAGCGGATTCACGGACAGGATGCGCGAGTGGCCCACGGGGGGCAGGTCGGCGCGCGAGGACTGGGCAGCCGCACTCGCGGGGGCGACGGCGAGGGCAAGGGCCAGCAGCCCGAGCAGTTGCGGGCGTACGGTGCGCAGGACGTGGGCAACGGAGCGGAACGTGGTCATCGAGGCTTTGGACAAAGGGGGACGGGTGCCATCCGGTCGCCCGGGCGACGGACTGGCGCGCCGAGTGCAGCCGACGCTTCTTGTGCTCATGATCGCTCCTACGTGGAAACGCCGCCATGGGTGACAACGCTGCGCCGCCGACTGTCGCCCCTGTCGGCGGGCGCCGCTGGCTGACGTGGTCGAACGTGCTGCTCGTGGTCGTGCTGGTGTGGGCGGCGCCGCGGCTGCTGCCGCATCTGGGGGCGCTGCTGGGCGTGTCCACCAGCGAGGCGAGGCAGCCGCAGTTCTCCGTGGTCACGCGCGACGGGCGGTTGCTCACGCAGGACAGCCTGCGCGGGCGCGTGGTGCTCGTGAACGTGTGGGCGACCTGGTGCGCGCCCTGCCGCGTGGAGATGCCGGCGCTGCAGCAGCTGGCCGACGCCTACGCAGCCGACAGCGTGGTGGTGCTGGGACTCTCGGTGGACGACGGGCCGCCCGCCGAGGTGGATGCGTTCCTCGCGGAGCGGAACATCACCTATCCGGTCGCGATCGTGGATCGGCGCACCGTCGCGGCGTTCGGCGGGGTGCGCGGCTACCCCACCAGCATGTTGCTCGACCGCGACGGCGTGCTGCGGCACTCGGTGGTGGGGCCCATCGGGCCCGTCACGTTGCGGCCCGCCCTGCGCCGGCTGCTCGACCGCGACGGGGCGTCGTGAGCGGCGCGGCGCGCCCACTGCGCGGGCCCGAGGGCGGCGAGAGCCCGGACGACGAGGCGTCCGGCCGCGAGACGGTGTGGCGCCGCGTGGCGCTCTCGCTGCTGCTCGTGGTGGTGCTCGTCGCGATCGCGAGCACCGACCAGCTGCATGCGGCGATGCTCTCGCTCACCGACGCGGCCACGCCGGTGATGCGCGCGCACCCGGTGTGGGGGGCGCTCGTGTTCGTGCTGCTGTCGGCGCTGTCGGCCATGCTCGCGTTCTTTTCGGGGGCAGTGCTGGTGCCCGTGGCCGTGCAGGTGTGGGGCACCACGGGCACCGTGTCGCTGCTCTGGGTGGGGTGGATCGTGGGGGGCGTGTCGGCGTATGCGCTGGCGCGCGCCGCCGGGCGGCCGCTGGTAGCGCGTCTGGTGAACACCGACGCGCTCGCGCGCTATGAAGCCCACGTGTCGCGCGGCGCACCGCTCGGCCTCGTGATCCTGCTCCAGCTGGGGCTGCCGTCGGAGGTGCCGGGCTACCTGCTCGGGCTCGCGCGGTATCCCGTCCCGCGCTATCTGCTCGCGCTCGCGCTTGCCGAATTGCCGTGGGCGGTGCTCACCGTGCTGCTCGGCACCACGCTCGTCGAGCGGCGGGTGTCCGTGCTGGTGGCGGTCGGTGCCGCCGCCGCGCTGCTCGGCGGTGTGGCGCTGGCGCTGCTCACGCGGCGGCTCAGGAGCGCGCAGTGAGTGCGCCGAGCGCGTCCGCCCGACTGCTGGTGGCGCATGCACAGGCGTCGCCGGGCGAGGCGGTCGCGTTCCTGCACCCGTCCTCGAGTGCGGCGGTGCTGTCGGTGGCACGGGAGGGCACGGCGGGCACGATCGCGGTTGCCCACCGGCGCCTCGACCGTGTGCAGCGGATCGTGCGCGACCTGGCGGAGGCCGGCGTGCCGGATGTCATCGTGCGACACGGGCACGGACGCCTGGGTGTTGCCGACGACATGCGCGCGGATCTCGTCGTGCTGGAGATCCCCACCGAGCGCGCCGCCATGCAGCAGCTGCTGCACGACGCGACGATGTTGTTGCGCGTCGGTGGGCGCCTGCTGGTGGCGGGCGGCACGGACGAGGGGATCAAGCCGGCGGTGCGCCTCGTGGAGCAGGTCTTCGGGGCCACGCGCACGCTCGGGATCGGCGGCGGGCATCGGGTCGTCGAGGCGGTGAGGCCGGAGATCGTGCACCTCGACACGGTCGAAGCGCTCGTGGCCCCCTATCACGATCCGCACTGTTTTCGCGAGCTCGCGTGCGACGTCGCCGGCCGCACGCTGCCGGTGTTCACGCGCCCCGGCGTGTTTTCGTGGGACCATCTCGACGAAGCCACCGCGATTCTCGCCTCGGTCGCGACGCCGCGCACGGGTGATCGCGTGCTCGACCTCGGCTGCGGAGCGGGCGTGCTCGGGGCGTTCGTGGCGCACGCCGTGCCGGCCACGCGGATCACGCTCGTGGACGCCGACAGCGAGTCGATCCGCTGCGCCGAGCGCACGATGGGCGCGACCGGTCACGCGTCATGGCAGGTGCGCGCCTCCGACGTGACCAGTGCGGTCGCCGACGAGCGCTTCGATCTCGTGGTGAGCAACCCGCCGTTTCATCAGGGCAAGGCGACCGACCTCGAGCTGCCGCGTCGTTTCATCGAGGGGGCGCACGCCGTGCTCGCGCACGGCGGCCGGCTGCAGCTGGTGGCCAACCGGACGCTGCCCTACGAGCGCGAGCTCGAGCGGGTGTTCGGCGACCGGCGCACGTTGCACGATGGCGCGCGGTTCAAGGTGCTGGAGGCCGTGCGCCGATAGCGACGTCCGGCGGCGCTCGGCGCTCGGGTCACCCCGGGTCGCGGGGGCGTGCGCGCGCGGTGCGCACCGCGTCGTCGAGCGCGGCGCGCTCGCCGAGGGTGAGCAGCCGCCACGCACCCTCGGGCAGCTCGCCGAGGGTGAGCGGGCCAAGCGACTCGCGATGCAGGGCCGTCACGTGGTTGCCGACGGCCGCGAACATGCGACGCACCTGATGATAGCGCCCTTCGGTGATGGTGAGCCGCGCCTCACGCGCCGACAGCGGGTCCAGCGTGGCGGGGGCGAGCGGCGTGCGCTCGCCGTCGAGCGTCACCGTGCCCGAGCCGAACGTCTGCCCCTCGCTGCCCGACAACGCGTCGGCCAGTTGCGCGCGATAGGCCTTGGGCAGGTGGGAACGGGGCGACGTGAGGCGATGGAGCAGGGCACCGTCGTCGGTGAGCAGGAGCAGTCCCGTGGTGTCGCGGTCGAGCCGTCCCACGATGGCCACGATCGGGTCCCGCTGCCGGAGCCGAGGGGGCAGCAGGTCGTACACCAGAGGCGGCCGGTCGCTCGTGGAGCAGACGTAGCCGGCGGGCTTGTGGAGCAGGAACACGCTCCCGGGCGGTGGGTCGAGCGGCTCGCCCGCCACCCGGATGCGGTCGTGCGGACAGGCGGCGAGCGTCGCGCGGTCGTCGAGGCGGCGTCCGGCATCGTCGGTCACGGCGCCGCGCGCGAGGAGTGCCTCCACCTCGCGTCGGGTGCCGTAGCCGAGGCGGGCCAGGTACTTGGCCAGGTTCACGGGAGCAGTGGGCGGCGGGGGCGCGGGGTGCGCCGGTTCGGTGCGGGCATGCTGCAAGATATGCCGCCGCCATGGCAGCACTCATGGCGTTCGTGACGTAGACTGAAGGGTGCCATCGTGCACGCCTTCCTTCCCGACTCCCGTCTCCTCCCCGCCATGACCCGTTCCCCGCGTTCCGTCCGAACGCCGCGCCGACTGGCCGCGCAAGCCGCCCTGGTCGCTGCGCTCGCCGCGCCGTTCCTGGCCGCGCCGCTCTCCGCGCAGTCGCGTCCCACCTCGCCGGAGCAGTTCTTCGGCCACCGCATCGGTGCCGACTATCGGCTGCCCAACTACACGAAGCTGCACGAGTACTTCGCGAAGGTGGCCGGCGAGAGCGACCGCGTCGTGCTCGACACGATCGGCCTGAGCGAGGAGGGGCGTCCGCAGATCATGGCCATCGTCACCAGCCCGGCCAACCACCGCAACCTGGCGCGCTACAAGGACATCGCGCGTCGGCTCGCGCTGGCCGAGGGCGTCGATTCGACCGAGGCCCGCCGGCTGGCGAAGGAAGGCAAGGCGATCATCTGGATCGACGGTGGCCTGCACGCCACCGAGGTGCTCGGTGCGCAGCAGCTCATCGAGACGTTCTGGCAGCTGTCGAGCATGAGCGACGAGGAGACGCTGCGCTTCCTCGACGACTGCATCATCCTGATGGCGCACGCGAACCCGGACGGCATGGAGCTCGTGTCCGACTGGTACATGCGCTCGCCGGACAGCCTGCGCCGCAGCACCGGTGGCCTGCCGCGCCTCTACCAGAAGTACGCGGGGCACGACAACAACCGCGACTCGTACATGAACGCGCTGCGCGAGACGGAGAACATGAGCCGGCAGCTGTTCATCGAGTGGCACCCGGTGATCATGTACAATCACCACCAGACCGGCCCGCAGGGCACGGTCATGTTCGCGCCGCCGTTCCGCGACCCGGCCAACTACAACTTCCACCCGCTCATCATCACCGGGCTCGACGTGGTCGGCTCAGCGATGCACAACCGGTTCGTCACGGAAGAGAAGGGCGGCACGGTGATGCGCAGTGGCGCCAACTACTCCACCTGGTGGAACGGTGGCCTGCGCACCACGGTGTACTTCCACAACATGATCGGCCTGCTCACGGAAACGATCGGCAACCCCACGCCGATGCGCATCCCGCTCGTGCCGAACCGGCAGCTCCGCAGCGGCGACCAGCCGCTGCCGATCGAGCCGCAGCTGTGGCGCTTCCGGCAGTCCATCGACTACTCGATCACGGCCAACCGCGCCGTGCTCGACGTGGCGTCGAAGAACAAGGAGCAGTTCCTGTTCAACCGCTGGAAGATGGGGCGCGACCAGATCGCCGCGGGCACGAAGGACACCTGGACGATCTGGCCGACGCGCGTGGCCACGGTGAACGACTCGCTCGCGAAGCTGCGCGCGACGTCGGCGGCGCAGGCGGCCGGCAGCAACGATGCCCTGTTCGCGTTGCTGCGCAAGCCGGCCGATCGCGACGCGAAGGCGTACATCCTGTCGAGCGCGCAGCCCGACTTCGCGACGGCCACCAAGTTCGTGCGCGCGCTGCAGAAGTCCGGCGTGGTGGTGCATCGCGCCACGTCGTCGTTCAGCGCGGGCGGGAAGCAGTATCCGGCCGGTTCGTGGGTGTTCCAGATGGGACAGGCGTTCCGCGCGCACCTGCTCGACATGTTCGAGCCGCAGGATCACCCGAACGACTTCCGCTATCCCGGCGGCCCGCCGATTCCGCCCTACGACAACGCCGGCTGGACGCTGGCCATGCAGATGGGCGTGCAGTACGACCGCATCCTCGAGCCGCTCAGCGGTCCGTTCGAGAAGGTGGCCGACGTGACGCCGATGGTGGCGGGCACCGTCTCCAAGGGGCGCGCGGGGTACCTGGTGCATGCGAGCGTGAATGACGGCCTCACCGTGGCCAACCGGCTCACGAAGCGCAACGTGGCCGTGTTCCGCACCACCGGTGCGACCACTGCGGGTGGCACGACGTATCCGAAGGGCAGCTGGTTCATTCCGGCGGGCGGCGCCGCCGACCAGGTCGTGGCGCAGGCGGCGAAGGACCTCGGCGTGTCGTTCGCCGCGGCGGAGACGCGCCCCGCGGCGGCGCGCGTGCGCCCGCTGCGCGTGGGCGTGTGGGATCGCTACGGCGGCGCGATGCCGGCCGGCTGGACGCGCCTCATTCTCGAGCAGTTCGAGATGCCGTTCACCACGGTCTACGCCAAGGAGCTCGACGCCGGCAACTTGAACCGCAAGTACGACGTGCTGCTTTTCGTGGACGGTGGCATTCCCGCCGCGCGCGGTGGACGCGGCGGCTTCGCAGGGGGCGGCGCCTCGGCGGCCGACTCCACGCTCATTCCGCCGGAGTTCTGGCCGGCGCTTGGCAACGTGAGCGTGGAGCGCACGGTGCCGCAGCTCAAGAGCTTCCTCGAGGCGGGCGGCAAGGTCATCACGATCGGCAGCAGCACGTCGCTCGCGCAGCACCTCGGGCTGCCCATCGAGAACCACCTGCTCGAGAACGGCCGTCCGTTCACGAACGAGCAGTACTACATCCCCGGCTCGCTGCTGGAAGTGGCGGTGGACACCAGCCACGCGGCAGCGCGCGGCATGAACACGCGCGCGATCGTGATGTTCGACAACAGCCCCGTGATGAAGCTCGGTCCCGATGCGGCGGCCAAGGGCGTGCGCGCGATTGCGACTTTCGACACGCCGACACCGCTGCGCAGCGGCTGGGCCTGGGGGCAGGAGCGCCTGCAGGGTGGCGTGGCGATGGCGGAGGCCACGGTGGGGAAGGGCACGCTCTTCCTGTTCGGTCCCGAGGTGCTGTTCCGCGCGCAGCCGCACGGCACGTTCAAGTTCGTGTTCAACAGCCTGTACGGCGGCAACTGACCGGACACGGTTCACGCGGTGACGTCGTCACACGCGCGGGTCACGGGTACGCTGCTCGAACGCCGGTTGCCGGCGTCCGGGTGGCGCACCCGCTTCGCGCCCGCCCCCACCGGGTTCCTGCACCTCGGGCACCTGGTGAATGCGATCCATGTGTGGGGGATCGCGCGCGCGTTCGGCGGTCGCGTGCTGCTGCGCGTGGAGGATCACGACCTCACGCGCTGCAAGCCGGAATACGAAGCCGCGCTGCTCGATGATCTCGAGTGGTTGGGCTTCCTCCCCGACGAGGCGTCGTTTGCCGAGTTCCGCGCGGGGGCCACACCGCACCGTCAGTCGGACAACAGCGATGCATACGCGCGCGCGCTGGTGCGCCTCGAGGCGCTGGGGCGCGTGTACCCGTGCACCTGCTCGCGTCGCGACGTGCTGCAGGTGGTCGGCACCGTGGCACCGGGTGAGGAGCCCTGCTACCCGGGGACCTGCCGGCGCACACCGCGGCCGGCTGACAGCACGCGCGCGCGCCGTGTCCATCTCGATGACGAGGTCGTGACCTTTGACGACCTGCGGCTTGGGCCGCAGCAGCAGCGACCGGCGCTGCAGTGCGGTGACGTGCTCGTGCGCGACCGCTTCGGGCACTGGACGTACCAGTTCGGCGTCGTCGTGGACGACATGGCGCAGGGCGTGGACGTGGTCATTCGCGGGGAAGACCTGCTCTCGAGCACGGGGCGTCAGCTGCTGCTCGGTCGCCTGCTGGGGCGCCAGGCGCCGCCGCTCTTCCTGCACCACACGCTGCTCGTGCACCCAGATGGCCGCAAGCTGAGCAAGGCGGCCGCCGACACCTCGCTGCGCGAGCTGCGCGCCGGCGGCGCAACGGCGGCGCAGCTGATCGGCGAGGCGGCGCAGCGCGCGGGGCTGCTCGCCGTCCCGCGCGCGATTCCTGCGGACGCGGTCGCCGACCTCTTCGCCTGAAAGGCGCCGGTCGGCGACCACAGGCGGACTACATCGCCGGCCCGCGCACGCCGAGGAAGGTGCTCACCAGCAGCAGGATCCACTGCGGCCCCTTGAAGCCGTCGGTGCGATCGTCGTACGACTCCTCGAGCGAGTGGGCGCCGCGGCCCACGCCGCCGCCGTCCACCGTGATGGCGGGAATGCCCAGGCTGATGGGCAGGTTGCTGTCCGTGCTCGACGCGTTGAGCGGTGCGTAGAGGCTGAGCGCGTCGGCGGCGGCCTTGGCCGAGCGCACGATGCGCATCGAGTCGGGGGTCGTGCCGGCCGGCCGAATGCCGATGGTGTCGATCTGGAGCGTGAGCTGCGCGCGCGAGTTGGGCCAGCGCGCCTGCTCGGCGGCCACGGCATCCTTGACGATCTTCTGCACCTTCGCGTCGAGCTCCTGCAGCGCCGCCCAGCTTTCGCTGCGCATGTCGAGGTCGAACGACGCCTCGTCGGAGATCGTGTTCACCGAGCGGCCGCCGCTGATGATGCCCACGTTGAAGGTCGTGCGCGGGTCGCGCGGCACCTCGACGTCGCCGATTGCGGCGATCGCGCGGCCCAGCGCGTGGATCGGGTTGGCCATGCCGAAGGCGCCGTAGCTGTGGCCGCCCGGGCCCTTCACCGAGAAGCGGTACCGCGCGCTGCCCACGGCCCCGTTGGTGATCGCGATGCCGGTGCCGTCGATGCTGATGAACGCGTCCACGGAATCCTTGAGCGGGCTGGCGAACAGCGCGCGCACGCCGCGCAGGTTGCCCGGGCCCTCCTCGCCCACGGTCGCCACCACGAGCAGGCGACCGTCGAAGGGGACCTTCGAGGTCTTGAGCGCGCGCGTCACGGCCAGCATGGCAGCGAGTCCGCGGCAGTCGTCGCCGATGCCGGGGCCGCGCAGCAGCGTGCCTTCGCGCGTGACCTTCACGTCGGTCCCTTCGGGGAACACGGTGTCCAGATGGCTGCTCAGGATCAGCGTGGGGCCCGGGCGTCCGCTCGGCAGTTCACCGATCACGTTCCCCTCGGCGTCCACGCGCACCTTCTCGAGACCGAGCGCCGTGAACTGCTCGCGCACGTAGGCACCACGCACGTCCTCCTTGAAGGGCGGCGCGGGAATCTCGCAGACGGCGACCTGCTGGTCGATCGTCCAGGCGTTCTCGCGCTCGAGCATGGCGAGCGCCTGCTTCACGGCCGGATGCTGCGCCGGCGGCGTGACGGGCTGAGCGGAGGCAGTGGCGCCTACCGAAACGAGCAGGGCGAGTGCGGCGAGCGACGGCGTGACCGTCGCGGCGTGGAATCGGGGCATGGGCACGATGGGTGGAGTCGGAACGGACAGGCGACGCACCCCGGAAAGATGGCACATCGCGCCCCCGAGATACGAATGCGGGCGCGCGGACGCTGGCCCGACGCTCCGAGCGCGCGGCAATCGCTCGCCCCTTGTCCAGTGCGGTACACTCCCCGAACGTGCACCGATCCCCTTCCGGAGCCACCCAATGACCGACCCGCTCGCGACGCTGCCCAGCCTGGCCACCCTGCGTGAGGCGCAGGTCATCGTGCGCCGTGCCTTCGCGTCCACGCCGCAGTACCGGTGGCCACTGCTCGAGGCGCGCGCGGGCGGTCCCGTGTGGATCAAGCACGAGAACCACACGCCGGTGGGCGCCTTCAAGGTGCGCGGCGGGCTCGTGTACCTCGAGCGCCTGCGCGCCAGCCACCCCGACGCGCCCGGCCTCGTCTCCGCCACGCGCGGCAATCACGGCCAGTCGCTGGCGTATGCGGCACGCGACGCCGGCATTCCGGTTGCCATCGTGGTGCCGGAGGGGAACAGCCGCGAGAAGAATGCCGCCATGCGCGCGCTCGGTGCGGAGGTCATCGAGACGGGGGCGGACTTCCAGGCGGCGGTCGAGGCGTCGATGGTGCTGGCCGCAGAGCGTGGCTGGCTGCGCGTGCCGAGTTTCCACCTGGATCTCGTGGCGGGCGTGGGGACCTGGGCGCTCGAACTGCTGGAGGCGGTGCCGGACCTGGAGCGCCTCTACGTGCCGATCGGGCTCGGCAGCGGGCTGTGTGGTGCGATCGCCGCACAGCGCGCCCTCGGCCACCGGGTGGAGTTCGTGGGCGTGGGCTCGGTGCACGCGCCGGCGTACGCGCGCTCGATTGCGACGGGCACGCTCACCTCGCACGCCGTGAGCACCGAGCTCGCCGACGGCATGGCGGTCCGCACGCCCGACCCATCAGCGCTCGCGATCATGCGCGCGGCGGGGGTGCGCGTGGTCGAGGTGGACGACGGGCAGGTCGCGCACGCGATGCGGGCATTCTTCGCCGACACGCACAACGTGGCCGAGGGCGCGGGCGCCGCCGGGCTCGCGGCCCTGCTCGCCGACCCGGAGCGGCGGGCCGGCGAGTGCGTAGGCACGGTGCTGTGTGGCGGCAACGTGGACAGCGATCTCTTCGCCCGCGTGCTCACCGGCTTCGACGGCGCTCAGCGGCCGAACCAGTAGCTCGCCTTCACCAGGAACGTGTTGTTCGGCGCAGATCCGAACAGGTTGCCGACATCGCGCGAGAGGTCGAAGGAGCCCGCGTCGACCCCGGACTGCGACCGTCCCTGCTGCCACACGAAGAAGAGCGTGCTGCCGGGCCGATACTCCCAGCGTGCCACCACGTTCGAACGGAACTCCTTCACATTGAAGCCGCCGGGATCGCCGTCGTACGGGGTGAAGCGGGCGTCGTAGTCCGTGGCGCGCGGGTCGGCGAGCTGGCGCCAGTTGGTGAAGCGTCCCGTGGTGATGAAGGGCTGCGCGTACACCTGCAGCGAGAGGGTGGGGGACGCCGTCACGTCGAAGCGCGCGGTCAGGCTGTGCGTGTGCTGGTCGAGCGTGGCGAAGGTGTACGCCGTGCCATCGGCACCCGCTGCGCCCACGTTGCCCACCCACTGCCAGTCGCGCACCGCGCGTCCCGAGTTCACCGACACGCTCCCCTGCACGCGACTCGAACCGCGAAACTGCACGCGTGGACCGGCGCTCACGTTCCACGAGCGGCCACCGTCGCCGAGTCCCCAGTTGAGGCTCAGCCCGGGCACGATCGGACGGCGGCCGTCGGTGTCGAGGCCGGACCAGCCGAACACGCCGGCGTTGCGTCGCACCGCCGGCCCGCCACGCGCGGCGCGGTCGTCGAAGGCGGGGAGCAGGTTCTCCACGCCGATGCCCGCGTACACGTTCCAGAAGTTCGCGAGCTCGGCGTTGCCGTTCACGTTGCCGCCGTGATTGAGCGGCAGGCCGGCGGTGTTCCAGCTCGCCCACTGGTTCACGTTCACGCCGAAGCGGCGGAAGCGCGCGGTGGGTTGCAGCGAGAAGAGCTGCCCCCAGGCGTACTGCGACTGGATGTCGCTGCGCGTGAGGAAGCCCACGTCGTTGATCTCGAACCCCGCGCTCTTGCGCTGGTATCCCATCGCGAAGCGCGTGCGTCCGCCGCCCACCTTGCGCAGCGACAGCTCGCCGGCCGTTCCGTTCAGCGCGGTGCGCGTGTCGTCGACGGTGAGTGCGCCATCTGGACGCATGTACGCGTGCACGAGGCTGCGCTGCGTGCGCGACATCGCGGCCGTGTCGCCACGCACATGGCTCGCCGCGAGAAAGCCCGACACCTCGAACCGGTTGCCCCCGAAGCGGTGGCGCGCGTCCAGTCCGCCCGACCACGCGCTGCGACGCAGGTAGGGTGTGCTCCAGTCGTCGAGCGCGCGCTGCACGCCCGTGGCCATCACGCCGACCACGCTGTTGCCGCCCCGCAGCTCCTGCACCGCGCGCGCCACCATGTAGTTGGTCTGCGGTTCGGCGGTGCGTCCCTGGGCGCCGTTCGTGCGTCCCGTCACGGCGTCGAGCACGCCGATGGACAGACCGCTCGGCAGGCGGCCCGTCATCTTCGCGGCGCCGAGGATGGGTGAGAACTGCGACGTCGCATTGTCGCCGTGCAGGCCGGCCAGCTGCGGGGCGCGACCGATGCGTCGCGGATAGAAGAGCCCCGTGCACTGGCCGTCGTTGCAGTCGATGTCGTAACG
The DNA here is from genome assembly GCA_011390885.1 of Gemmatimonas sp. Taxonomy (GTDB): domain Bacteria; phylum Gemmatimonadota; class Gemmatimonadetes; order Gemmatimonadales; family Gemmatimonadaceae; genus JAABRT01. The sequence continues at coordinate 36,624 of JAABRO010000010.1, forward strand.
GAAGATGCCCACTCCCTCGATGAAGAACGGCCGCCGTTCCTGGAAGAACTGCTCGAACGCCGAGAGGTTGAGCACGGCGGGATCGGCCTCGACCTGGCCGAAGTCGGGGTTCACCGTGGCGTCGATGGTGAAGTTCGCGCCCAGCCCGTACTTCACGTCGAGGCCGGCGGCGTGCTCCTGCGCGCGGCTGGCGTCGCGCAGCGGCCCGTTGCCGCGCAGCCGCGTGACGTTGCGCTCCACGAGGTACGGACGGATCTCGAGCCGGCGCGATCGCGGCAGGCCCGCGAAGCCGCCCAGCTCACCGAACTGCGACACCACCCCCACGCGGGAGCGACGCAGCAGCGGCCACGAATACCGCTCGCCGCGCCGCTGCACTTCGCGCAGCACGAGGATGCCGAAGGTGTGCTCCGGCTGGTCGGGGAAGCGCAGCTGGTTGAGTGGAATGCGGAACTCCGCCGACCAGCCGAGGCTGTCCACCACGGTCTTCGCATCCCAGACGGCGTCCCACGTGAGGTCCTCGACGCCATCGTTGTAGACGTACCAGTCGCGCTGCACGCCCGCGGGATTGATCATGAACGCGTAGCCCGTGCGCTTGTCGAGGTACGAATCGATCATGATCGCGATGTAATCCGACGGCGTGCGTTGGTCGCGCCGGCTGAGCAGGCCGACGATCGAATCCGGGGATGGATCGAATGCGCGCACGTGGAGGTAGAGATGAGAGTCGTCGTAGACGACTCGCGCCTCGGTCGCGAACGCCGGATCGCCGTCTTCGTTCGGCTGCATCTCGCGGAATGCCTCGATGACCGGCGCGCCGCGCCAGGCCAGTTCGCGGTCGATGCCGTCGAGCTCCATGGGCGTTCGGGTGCGGAACGCGGTCACCAGCCGGTCGGTCGCCCGCGACGCAGGCGCGCGATTCGCCGCATCCAGCACGAGGGAGGGCTCGGTGCGCGCCGCGACGGACGAGGGCTGCGCCTGCGCGCGCGCCGAGGCCGAGACGGTCAGCACGATCGTGGCGAGCAGCGCGGTGACCGTGTAGGGACGAATTCGGGTGATCATGCGCGACGGCGCAGCCAGCGCGCGCCACTGGGGCGTCACAGCGTGGCGGACGGCGACAGCTCGAGGGAGGGAGTGCATGGCGGGAGGGGTGACCGCAGCATCGCGGTGTGGTGAGACGTTCGGCCGTGCGGCCGAGCCGGTTCGGAACACGCGATGTGACGGTGGAATCGCGGAAAGGGTTTGTCGTCGGTCAGGTGACCCGGGCCACGCCGACGCCGCTGCGCGGCGGCCGGCACGGCGCGCGTGACGGCCTCGACATGGGGCGCGACCGTGGCGTGTGACGCCCGTGCGGGAGAGATTCCCCGGGTGATCGACCGCTCACACGCCACCACGCATCGCGCCGGGTCGCACCGCCTGCCGGGTCACCGGTCGCGGCGGCGACGCGGCCTGTTGCGTCTGGTTGCGTCGCTGCTGCTCGTCGTCCCGGCGACGGCCGTGCAGGCCCAGGGCGCGGCCCGCTGCGCCACGGGGCAGGAGGTGCGCGACGTCACGATTCGTGGCTCGCAGATCGAGGCCGACGAGGTGCTGACCGTGCTTGCCACGCAGCGCCCGACGCTGGCCAACCGCCTGCTGCGACTCGGCTCGGCGGCGTGCGTGGACTCCCTGCAGCTCGAGCAGGACGCGCTGCGCATCGCGGTGCTGCATCGTCAGCGCGGCTGGTTCACCGCGCAGGTTCGCCCCGTCGTCCTCGACGACCCGCGCGGGCGGGCGGTGCGCTTCGATGTCACGCCGGGCCCGGTGGCCACCATCGACTCGGTGGTGGTGGACGGCTTGCCGACCACGGTGAACCCCAACCTCGCCGCGCCGCTCACGGCGCTCGACGGGGCGTCGTTCGATCGGGTGCGCGTGCAGGCCGCCACCGATCTCGTCGTGACGCGGCTGCAGGATGCCGGCTTCGCGCGCACGCGCCAGCCGGCCAGCACGATCACGATCGACACGACGGCGGCGACCGTCGCGCTGCGCTTCTCCTTCGAACCGGGACTCGCACTGCGCGTCGGCCGCATCGCCGTGGAGATCGCCCCGGTGCCTCGGCGCGGTCCGCGCTTCGACTCCGCCGAGGTGCTGGCGCTGGCCGGACTGCGCGCCGGTGTGGGCTATCGCGCCAGCGACGTGCTCGCCGCCCAGCGCGCGCTCTATCGCACGGAGGCGTTCGGCCTCGTGCTCATCGACACGGTCACGCCGCCCGCCGATCGGGCCGACTCCACCATCGACCTGCGCGTCAGCGTGTCCGAGGCGCGCACGCGCAGCGCGCGTGTGGGCGCCGGCTGGGGCACGCTCGAGTGCGGCCGCGTGCAGGGACGCATCACGGATCGCGGCTTCCTCGGCCCCGGCCGTCGCGTCGAACTCACCGCCCGGGCATCGCGCCTTGGCATCGGGGCGCCGGTGGACCAGTTCCCGGGGCTCTGTCCGCAGTTCCTGCGCGACGATCCGTACAGCCAGGAGCTCAACTACCACGTGGGGGTCGCGCTCACCAACGCGACGTTCTTCGGCCTGCCGATCGCGCCGACGCTCGACGTGTACAGCGAGCGGCGCGGCGAGTACAACGCCTTCCAGCAGGAAACGGACATCGGCGTGGGCGTGGCGCTGTCGAAGGCGCTCACCGCGCGCACGCTGCTCAGCGTGGGTGCCGAGTTCGAGTCGGGACGCATCGTCACCGACGCGGTGCTCGCGTGCGTGCGCTTCGCGCTCTGCCAGCCCGCCGACTTCGCGCTCGCGCGGCAGGGGAACACCACGCAGGCGCTCAACGTGACGTGGCTGCACGACCGCGTCGGGCAGTCGCAGGACCCGCGCTACGGCGGCCGGTTGCGCGTGGACGCGCGCGTCGGCTCGACGAGCTTCGGCGGCGTGGGCGCGGAGGGGGACAGCAGCAGCCGCTACGCCTTCTATCGGCCCACGGTGGAGGCGACGGGGTTCACGCGTTTCCTCGGTGGAACGGTCGCGGCACGCATGCAGTGGTCGCAGGTGTACGCGCCCAATGCGTTCACCGTGAGCGGCGTGCCGTTCCTTCCGCCGCAGGAGCGGCTCTTCTCGGGCGGGCAGAACTCCGTGCGCGGCTACCAGCAGAACCTGCTCGGTCCCGTGGTCTATCGGGTGAACCGGGCGAGCGTCGACTCGGTGCCGTTCGGTGACAGCTTCCAGCTCGTCGTGCGTCCCGACGCCGTGACGCGCCTGCCCTCGCCGGAGGGCGGCACCGGCTCGCTGCTCGCCAACCTCGAATATCGCCGCCGCTTCGGCCGCCTCACCGAGTCGCTGCAGTGGGCGTTCTTCGTGGACGCCGGCACGGTGTGGGCCACGGGCGTGGCCCCGTTCTCGGTGCGCGAAGTGCGGGCCACACCGGGCGTTGGCGTGCGGTTGGATACGCCGCTCGGGCCGTTCCGCGTGGACATCGGCTACAATCCGCGGCGCGCGGAGCCCGGCAAGGCCTTCCTGTTCGATGCCGTCGCGCGGGCGGGCGCTGCCCCGGTACCGTACGTGATCTGCGTGAGTCCGGGGCAGGAGGCCACCTTCGAGCAGCAGGTGGAGGCGGGCGGCTTCGGCTGCCCGCGCACCTTCCGGCCGACTTCCAGCCGCAGCACGCTCTCGCGGCTCGTCTTCCACTTCAGTCTCGGGCAGGCGTTCTAGCATGGCCGCCTCCGGGAAGCGCCTCAAGCGCGCCGCGGCGGGCGTCGCGCTCACCGTCGTGGCCCTGCTGGCGGCCGCCGTCGGCGGCGTGCTCTGGCTCACCGGCACCGACGGCGGTCGCGCGCGCGCCCTCGCATTCGTGCTCGACGCCGCCAACGGGGCGTTCGATGGGCGCGGCCGGCTCGAGGCGCGACGGCTCGTGTCGGTCCGGCCGGGCGACATCCGGCTCGAGGACGTGCGCCTCGTGGACAGCGCGGGGGTGCCGATCGTGCGCGCGGCCTCCGTGCGTGGCCGACTCTCGCTCCCCGATCTCTGGCGCGGCCTCGTGCGCATCCCGCGGCTCGAGCTCGACAGCGTGCAGCTCGACCTGCGCCAGGACTTCACGGGGCCGTTCAACATTCAGTGGCTGCTGGCGGGCGACCCGCTCGACACCGCCCCGCCACGCGTGGGCCGTCAGCTGGGCGACGATGTGCGCATCGACGAGATCGTGCTGCGGCATGGCACGGTGGACGCGCGCTACCCGTGGGCGCCCCATCCGCTCTTCGTGACGCCGGCCGAGCGGGACAGCGTGATCGCCGTGCACGACAGCCTGCACGAACTCATTCGCGTGGGTGACGGCTTCCTCGAGCGGCGCACCGTGGATATCGCGCTGCTGCGCGGGCGCGATCTCGTGCTGATCACCCCCGACGACGCGCCAGGCTCGTTCGTGATCGACAGTGCGGCGCTCGCCGTGTCGGATCCGCCGGTGTCCGCCCGCTCGCTGCGCGGCGAAGTGCGCTGGTACGATGATTCGCTCACGTTCGCCGCGCCGGAGGTGCGGCTGCCCGACTCGCGACTCGCCGCGCGCGGCGTGCTGTCGTGGGACCAGCCGGGCCCCGTGCGCTACGACGTGGCGATCGACGCGCCCGATGTTGCGCTGGCGGACATCAACTGGACGTGGCCGGTCATGCCCGTCGACGGACGCGCTACCGCCACGGTGCGCTTGCGCACCCTCGAGAATCCCGACCACCTCGAAGTGACCCTTTCGGATCTCGAGGCGCAGGCCATGGACTCGCGCATCACCGGCACCCTGCGCATGGTCGCCGAGGTGCGGGACTTCCTGCTGCACGACGTCGCGCTCGCGTTCGAGCCGCTCACCACGGCCCTCGCGGCGCGGCTCACCGAGGACGCGCTTCCGCCGGAACTCGACGGGCGCCTCACGGGCCGCTTCGTGGCGCGCGAGGGCGGCTCGCTCGCCGCGCTGCGCATCGACACACTGCAGTTCGCGTTCGACGATGCGCTGGTGCCGGGCGCGCGGTCGCGCCTGCGCGCCAGCGGCGTGGTGGCGCTCGGCGTGAACCCGACCGCCACCGATGTGCGCATCGCCGATGTGTCGGTGGACCTGCGCAGCGTGCGCACGCTGGTGCCCGACCTGCCGCCGCTCGTGAACGGCACCGTGTCCGGCCGCGGGCGCGTGGCGTCCGCATCGCTCGACGCCGCCGACCTGCGTGACCTCACGTTGCAGTGGACGGACGAGGCGGGGAACGTGTCCTCCGTGACCGGCCGCTCCGCCGTGCGCTGGGGCCCGCGCGTGCAGACGGCCGACCTGTCGCTGCAGCTGGAGCGGTTCGACCTGGCCGCGGTGGGCCGGCTCGACACCGCCTTCACGATGCGCGGCCAGCTCACCGGCTCCCTCGACGCAAGCGGGCCGCTCGACTCGCTGACCTTCGAGGCGCGCCTCGCGCACGCGACCGCCGGCGCGGGGTCGCTGCGCGCCGACGGCTGGCTTGGCGCGCGAACGCGCGACGATGATTCGCTCGCCTGGCGCGCCGACGTCACGGTGCACGCCGATACGCTCGACGTGCAGCCCTGGCTGCTCGACGGCATGGCGCCGTCCACGCGTATTGCCGGTGACGTGACCCTCTCGGCGCGCGGCGTGGGTGGCGTGGTGGACACCGCGCGCATCGCGGTGGCCCTCGCGCAGGTCGCCTCGCCCGCGCACACGCCCTTCTCGGTGTTCTCGCTCGGCACGTGGGGACGCGAGGCGCTGCTCGTGGACTCGCTCGTGGCCGATGCACCGGGCGCGCGTTTCGAGGCCAGCGGCGGGCTGGCGCGCGACTCGGCCGGCCGCGAGTCGTTCCGCGGCTCGCTGCGCATGGATTCGCTGTCGGTCGTGCGCCGCGAACTGCCGCGCCTTGCGCGCATGATCGCCCAGGTGGACACCGCGTCCGCCACCAGTGTGCGCGCACTCGCCGAGGATTCGCTCGCCGGCGACGTGAACGCGTCGGTGTATGGGGAAGGCTCGTTTGCCGACTACATGGTCAGCGTGGCCGTGGCCGGCAACCAGGTGCGCGTGGGCGACGTCGTGGTAGGGCGCCTGTTCGGTTCCACGCGCGCGGACAACCTGCCGGGCGCCGCCAGCTTCGTGGCCGCCGCAACGGTCGACTCGGTGGAAGGCATCGGGGCGCTGCGCATCGCCACCGTGAACTTCGGCGTGGACGATGCGACCGCGGCTGGCGGGGCGCTGCGCTTCGACCTGCTGGCCCGCGACACGTCGCGCCTGCGGATGCGCGGACAGTTCGCGCGCGGCGACGACACGCTCATCGTGCGTGTGGACTCGGTGGGCTTCACCTACGCGGACGTGGCGTGGGCGAACGAGGCGCCGTTCAACCTGCGCGATCGTCCCACCGGCTTCGCCATCGACTCGTTCGCCCTCACCTCCAACCGTGGCGGCAGTCTACGCCTCGGTGCCGACGTCCCCCTGGTCGATCCGATCCACGCCTTCCTGCGCCTCGATCAGTTCCCGGCCGGTGAGCTCGCGGCGTTTGCGCTCGGTACCGAGCGGCTGCCGGGGCTGCTCTCCGGTGATGCCGAGCTGAGCGGCGTGCGCGGCGATCCGCGGCTCACGGCGCGGTTCGTGGCCGACTCGCTCGGCACCACCGCGGCCACGCTCAGCGGCGTGCGCCTCGAGGCCGACTACAGCGCCCAGCAGCTCGACGCGCGCGTGGCGATCACCGACACCGCCGGACGCGCCCTGCGCGGCACGATCACGCTCCCCGCCGACCTGCGCCTGCAGGAGGTCGTGGGCGACCGCGTGTACACCGAGGCGCTGTCGGGATCGCTGGTGGCCGATTCGCTGCGGCTGCGCGACCTGCCGCTGCTGCTCGCCGACGTGCGCGACCTCGACGGGTTCCTGCATGGCCGCATCGCGCTTGGCGGGACGTTCGACCAGCCCACGATCGACGGCCGGATGTGGCTCGAGCGTGGGACGCTGTTCAGCGACATCCTTGGCATCCGTCCGCGCGACGCGGAACTCGCCTTCGTGGCGGGCGGCGATTCACTGCACATCGAGCGCTTCCGCTTCCAGAGTGGCGCGCGGGCGTCCGACACGCTCAGCCTCACCGCCACCGTGCGCCGTCCGCTGCGCGACGGGCCGGGCGTCGCGCTCGCCGGCTACATGAACAACGTGGCGCTTGCGCGCCAGCCCGACGGCACCGATGTGGACCTCACCGGCACCGTTCGCCTGAGCGGCGCGCTCGAGCGCCCCACGGTGACCGCCGACCTGTTCGTGCCGCGCGCCAACCTGGTGCTCGATCTCACCGAGGCGCGCACCGTGCTCGACCTCGGCTCGGCCGAAGCCCAGGCGCTGCTCGCCGAAGACGAGCTGCCCACCGCCGTCACGACCGACGATTCCTTCGCCTCGCTCGGCGAGTACCTCGCCGCGCGCGATGTGCGCGTGCGCCTCGGCGACGATGTGTGGGTGCGCACCCGCGAAGCGGCCGTGAAGCTGGCCGGTGGCGTCACCGTGCTGGAGGCCGCCGGTCAGCAGCTCTCGCTCGAGGGCGAGGTGCAGGTGGAGCGGGGCACCTACCGGCTCGACCTCGGGGTCGTGAACCGACCGTTCGCGGTGGACAGCGGCCGGGTGCGTTTCTTCCCGCAGGACGGGCTCAATCCCACGCTCGACGTGCACGCGCGGCACATCGTGCGCGGGGTGGATGGACGCGACGTGGCGATCGACGTGGCCATCGGCGGCACGCTGGAGGACATGACGCTCGCCCTCGGCACGCGCGACGATGCCTACGCGAGCGCGCCGGAGTCGGAGTTCATCTCGCTGCTCGTCTTCGGAGCGCCCACCTTCGCGCTCGATGGCCAGAGCCAGCAGACGGTGCGCGCGGTGACCGGCGTGCTGGTGCCCACGCTCGGCGGTGCGGTGGAGGGCACGCTGCAGCGGCTGCTGCCCGTGTTCAATACGGTGCAGGTGAGCACGGCCGGCGGGCAAACCGCGGAGGAACTCGGCACCCTCTCCTCGCTGCTCGGCAACCTCAGCGTCACCGCCGGCAAGCAGCTCGGGCGCCGCACGTACCTGCGGCTCGACACGGGCGTGTGTCGCGGCCTCGCCAACAGCGCGAGCGGCGGCTCGCTCAACCTGTGGTACGGCATCGCCACGGAGTACCGCATCGCGCCCGGACTCACGGGCCAGGTGGGTCTCGATCCCGGCCCCAGCCCCTGTGGCGCGCGCCTTGGCGGTTCGGCGCCGCGCATGCAGCTCGGCTTCGACCTGTTCAAGGCGTGGATCTTCTGAGCACGCGCCGAGTGTTGCGGTGGTGCGACGGCACAGTGGTACCCGGACGACACTCGCCCCCGAGCACGGAGGACGACTCCTCCGATGCACGTCGACGTCGTCACGTGGCGGCGCGAAGCGCGAGTGCAACGCCCACGGGCGCGCCGGCGATCGCATCACGCCGATGGCCCAGCGGGAGAAGCGGCGGAAGGCGGGGATGCCGCGACGGGCGGTGGCACAGGTCGTGCACCACCTGAGGGACAAGCTCGACTCTCCTGCGACCTCCGTCCCATCCGACCCATGCGCCACGTACTTCGCGCCCTTGCCATCGCCGCCGTCGTCTCGACCACGGCGAGCGCCCAGAACTCCTGGACGGCCACCTTCACCGCTGGCACGGCGCAATACGGGTATGGCGGCATCGGCGTGGGCGCCTATGCCGGCTCGCTCGGCAGCTACATGGGGCCGAGCCCGGTCAATGCACCGTTCTCCTTCTGGTGCGTCGATGCCAACGGTCGCTACAATGGCGGCTCGGTCACCGTGCATCGGGTCAGCAGCCTGCACGGCCCCCTTCGCGAGCAGCTGGCGCAGGCCGCGTATCTCACCACGGTTGCGTCATCACTCCCTGCCGGCGGTTATGCCGCGTCGGTCAGCAACGTGCACGCCGCGATCTGGACAGTGACCGGCGCGACGCCGGCGGGCTGGAATCCGCAGAGTGCAACCACCGTCGCGCAGTACGTTGCTGACGCCCAGGCGAATGCTTCGCGGATGAACCTGGACAACTTCTACTACGTCCGCTTCGACAATGCGCCGGGCAACCAGGAACTGCTGTTCCGGGGCGGCGGGGATCCGTTCGAGGTTCCGGAGCCGGCATCGGGTACGTTGATCGCGACCGGGCTCGTCGCACTCGCACTGGCGCGCCGTCGCCGCCGCTGACGCACGCGACGTCTGGGCTGAGCCCTCACGACGGGGGGACGGTGCGATCTCGCGCCGTTCCCCCGTTGCCGTTGGTGTACCTCGGCGCGATGACCTCGCGAAGCATCGCTCGCCCCCGAGTGCGCCACCAAGCCACGGCCGTGCCAGCGAGGGCGCCCGCGCCCCGTGCCACGGCGACGAGCCCTGCTTCGCCCGGCTGTCCGGCGAACAGGGTGCGCATGATCTCCCCGCGCATGCGCAGCACCACTGGCGACGCTACGGCGATGCTGTTGAACGACTTGTCGTAGCGCGCCCCTACGCCTTCGATCAGCGCGGCCGTGCGCGCGAAATACACGAGTTCGCCGGGAAGCACGATCGGCCAGTCGAACAGCTCGCGCATGACGCGGTCGGCGAGCACCTGCGCGCGTTCCGCCGTGGTCCCGCTGCCGTACGCGATCTCGAGCAGCGTGGCGGCGAGCGCCTCCATCGTCGCCACGGGTGTGCCGGGCGCCACAAGGCCGAGTGCGTAGAACCCGGCCACGGTGTTCGGGACATCGCGTCGGATGGCCGCGAGCACCGTCTCGAAGAGGGCGCGGCGCGTCTCGGTGTCGACGTCGATGACCATGCCGAAATCGAGCAGCACCAGCGCGCCGTCGTCGGCCACCAGCAGGTTGCCCGGATGCGGGTCGGCATGAAACACACCGTCGCGCAGCATCATGCGCGCGTAGGTCTCGATGAGCGTCTCGGCGAGGCGGCGCGGATCGATGCGGCCGGCCGCGACGGCGTCGTCGAGCGCGTCGATGCGCGTGCCGGCGAGGAACTCGAGCACGAGCGTGCGCTGGCGCGTGAGCGTCGACTCCACGCGCGGTATGCGGATGCGCCGGTCATCCCGGAAGCGCTCGCGCATGCGCTCGCACTGGCCGGCCTCGCGCCGGAAGTCCATTTCCTCCTCCACGCGCCGCTGGAACTCCGTGAGCACCACGCGCACGCCGTGCACATGATGATGCGGGAAGCGTGCATGAATGCGGTCGGTGAGCCGGAGCGCGATCGCGGCGTCGCGGCGCACGACCTCCTCCACGCCCGGACGCAGCACCTTCACGACCACGTCGCGTCCTTGCACGCGCGCCCGATGCACCTGGCCGAGCGAGCCCGCGGCCAGGGGCGTGGGGTCGATGTGCTCGAACAGGGCGTCACGCTCCGCGCCGTAGGCCTCGTGCAGCACCCGCTGCACGGCCGACCACGGCACCGGCGGCACGCGATCGGTGAGCGTGGCGAGTTCGGAGACGTAGGGCTCCGGCACGAGATCCGCGCGCGCGGCGAAGATCTGCGCGAGCTTCACGAAGGCGGGGCCCAGCTCCGACACGCTGTGCACCAGGCGGCGCGCGCGTCGGCGGTGAAACGCCGCATCGCGCGGCACCGGGCCGCCCCACCAGATCCAGCGGCGCACGTCGCGTCGGAACGAGACGAGCAGTGGCAGGGCGTGCCAGGTGATGACCGCGCTGCGGAGCGTGTCCCGCATCATGTGCGACACCCGGCCAGCGGTTCCGCGAGGCCGGCGATGTCCAGCGTGCGCTCCCAGAGCGCGTCCGCCAGCCGGTCATCCTGCGCGGCGCGGGACGGCGTCGTGAGCGTGCGGCGCTCCCAATACGCGCCGCTCATACGCCCACCCTCCTCGTTCGACAGGAGCCACGCGGCGGTGTCGGAACCGGCGAGGTTCGACACCGAGAACCAGTCCATCAGGCGACGCTGGAAACGCCCCATGGGGCCGTTGTTCGCCGCGAAGCGCGATGCCACCAGCCCCGGGTGCACGGCGTGCACGCACACGCAGCGCGCGTCCACCCGGGCCGCGAGCGCGCGCGTGAATAGGATGTTGGCCAGCTTCGAGGCGGCGTACGCGGGCCAGCCGCTCCAGCGGCGCTCTCCCTGCAGGTCGTCGAGCTCGAGCCGTGCCCCCTTGTGGGCGCGCGAGGCGATGTTCACGAGGCGCGCCGGTGCGCCGGCCTCGGCGGCGGCGAGCAGCGACGGCAGCAGCCGCACGCCGAGCTGCACGTAGGCCAGGTGGTTGAGCGCGAAGGTGCGCTCGAGCCCGTCGCGGGTGACTTCGCGTTCGAGGAACAACGCGCCCGCATTGTTCACGAGAGCGTGCAGCACCGGGTACGCAGCGCGCAGGCGTTCGGCCAGGGCGACCTGCTCGTCGATGAAGAGCAGGTCGGCCACCTCGAAGGACACGTCGTCGGAGCCGGTGCGGCTCCGGATCTCGGCGGCCGCGTTGCGCGTCTTCGCCTCGTTTCGCCCCACGAGCACCACGCGCGCGCCGGCCCGGGCACAGCGCTCCGCGAGCGCGCGGCCGATGCCGTCGCTCGCACCCGTGATCACCACGGTGCGCGAGCGCAGCGACTCGGCGGGCAGGGCAGGGGTGTCGAAGGTCGGGTCGCGGCGCACGGGCACTCGGTCAGGGGCGGACAGCGGCGCGGGCCGAACTCGACCGTGCCGACCGGATATCTACCCCAATGCGCGACCCGCGGTCTCAGGTCCCCGTGGCGCTCAGAATGATCGGCGCGAGGTTGAGCGCCGACGCCTGCACGCTCTGCAGCCCGGGCTGGTTGCCCAGCGTCCAGCGCACGGTGACCTCTCCCTGTGCATTGGAGGTGGCGGAGGCCGGGTTGATGCTGCCCCCGCCGCTGGTCACCGACATCGTCACCGCCACACCGGGAATCGGCGTGTTGTTTGCCCCGACCACCCGCAGCACGATCTGCACGGGGAGCGCGGTGCCCGACTTGGCCACCTGCAGGTTGCCCTGCGCCACCAGCAGGTCGGTGGGCACCACGCCCGTCGCGGTGATCGTGACCGGATCGACCCCGGGCACGCTCGTGAGCAGTTCGTGCGCGTGCTGGTTGACGCCGAGCGTCCACCGCGTCTTCGCCTCGCCGTTGGCATCGCTCAGCGCGGTGGCCGGCTCCACGGTCCCGTTGCCCAGTTGCACCGCGAAGCCGACGGGCACCCCTTCCACCGGGGAGCCGTCGTCGGCGCGCACGCGCACCACGATCGGCGTGGGGAGCAGCGTGCCGGCGGCGGCCGTCTGCCGGTTGCCCTGCACCACCACGAGCCCGCTGGCCGTCAGGGGGGCGGACACCTTCTCGCAGGCCGTCGCGGTCCCCAGGAGCAGGCTCAGCAGGACGAGGCGCTGGGGGCGGGTGGCGGCGTGACGGAGCGAAGTGAGGGCGATCGGCATGCAGGAGAATCCGGGAGCAGGGGGGCGAGACACGGGCCGACATGAGATGGTGTCGGCAGCCGGAGTGACAAGGTTGAGCGCCGACGCGCGGCTGACGGCGGCGCATGCCGCGCCGATCGCGTATCTTGTCCCGATGATGTCCGCCAGCCGGCCCGCCTCGGGCCATCCCGTCCGCCCCGTCGCGCTGCACACCGACCGCGCGCCCCGGGTGGAGACCGTCGAGGACCACCCGGCGCGCAATCCCGGCACCGCACTCGATCTCGATGTGATCGCGGCCACGCACGTCAACCGCAGCGCCGCCGAACGTCGCGCGGCCACGCTGCCGGCGCGGCGCACCGTGAAGAAGGAGTGGCAGGCCGCGTGGCTGCTGCGCGCGATCTCGTGCATGGACCTCACCACGCTGGCGGGCGACGACACCCCCGGCAACGTGCGCCGGCTGTGCGCCAAGGCGCGGCACCCCGTGCGCGCCGACCTGCTCGACGCGCTCGGCGTGAGCGACCTCGGCCTCACGGTCGGCGCGGTGTGCGTGTATCACGCCTACGTGGCCACCGCCGTCGAGGCGCTCGCGGGCAGCGGGATTCCCGTGGCGGCCGTCTCCACCGGCTTTCCGGCGGGGCTCTCGCCGCTGCCGCAGCGCATCGCCGAGATCAAGGCCTCCGTGGCGGCGGGCGCGCAGGAAATCGACGTCGTCATCACGCGCGGCCACGTGCTGCGCGGCGACTGGCAGGCGCTGTATGACGAAGTGCGCGCGTTCCGTGATGCCTGCGGCGACGCGCACCTCAAGACCATTCTTGGCGTGGGCGAGCTCGGCACGCTCACCAACGTGGCGCGGGCCAGCCAGGTGGCCATGATGGCGGGCTCCGATGTCATCAAGACATCCACCGGCAAGGAGTCGAGCAACGCGACGCTCCCGGTCGGGCTGGTCATGGTGCGGCAGATCCGTGACTACCTCGAGCGCACCGGCCATGTCGTGGGCTTCAAGCCGGCCGGCGGCATCCGCACGGCCAAGCAGTCGCTCGACTGGCTCATTCTCATGAAGGAGGAGCTGGGCGACCGCTGGCTGCGCCCCGACCTGTTCCGCTTCGGGGCGAGCGGCCTGCTCACCGACATCGAGCGCCAGCTCGAGCATTTCGTGACGGGGCGCTACTCGGCGGCCCATCGCCATCCGATGGTCTGACCCGACGCATGACGACGATTCCGACTCCCCCCGCCGACACCTCGGTGCGCGCGCTCTTCGACAGCATGGCCTATGGGCCCGCGCCGGAAGCCGACGCGCCGGTGCGTGCGTGGCTCGCCGCGCACGCGCACCGCTTCGGACACGTGATCAACGGGCAGGCGGTGCCGCCCGCCGACGGCGCGTATTTCGAGGTGCAGGAGCCCGGCACCGGACGCGCACTGGCGCAGGTGGCGCAGGGGAGCGCCGCCGACGTGGACGCGGCGGTGCAGTCGGCGCGCGCGGCGCTGCCGGCGTGGAAGGCGCTCCGCGGTCACCAGCGCGCTCGGCATCTGTACGCGCTCGCGCGCGCCGTGCAGCGTCACGCGCGGCAGCTCGCCGTGCTCGAGTCGCTCGACAACGGCAAGCCGATACGCGAGACGCGCGACCTCGACGTGCCGTTGGTGGTGCGCCACTTCTATCACCACGCCGGCTGGGCACAGCTCTTCGAGAGCGAGTTTGCCGGCTACGCGCCCGTGGGCGTCGTGGGGCAGGTCATCCCGTGGAACTTCCCGCTGCTCATGCTCGCGTGGAAGGTCGCGCCCGCGCTCGCGGCCGGAAACACGGTGGTGCTCAAGCCCGCCGAGTACACGCCGCTCACCGCGCTTCGCTTTGCCGAGATCGTGCAGGAGGCGGGGCTGCCGCCGGGCGTGTTCAATCTGGTCACGGGCGACGGTACCACCGGTGCGGCGCTGGTCGAGCACCCGGGCGTGGACAAGCTGGCCTTCACCGGCTCCACCGAAGTGGGTCGCCGCATTCGCGAGGCCACGGCCGGTACCGGCAAGTCGCTCTCGCTCGAGCTCGGCGGCAAGAGCCCGTTCATCGTCTTCGCCGACGCGGACCTCGACAGCGTGGTCGAGGGCGTCGTCGACGCGATCTGGTTCAACCAGGGACAGGTGTGCTGCGCCGGCTCGCGGCTGCTGGTGCAGGAAGGGATCGCCGATCGCCTGGTGGACAAGCTCAAGGCGCGCATGGAGCGACTGCGCGTGGGTTCGCCGCTCGACAAGGCGGTGGACATGGGGGCGATCGTCGCGCCGGTGCAGCTGGCGCGCATTCGCGAGCTGTGTGCGCAGGGCGTGGCTGAGGGGGCGACCTGCTGGCAGCCCTCGTGGGCCGAGCCCGCCGAGGGGTGGTTCCATCCCCCCACGCTGTTCACGAACGTCGAGCCGGCGTCCACGATCGCGCAGGTGGAGATCTTCGGCCCGGTGCTCGTCACGCACACGTTCCGCACCCCCGACGAAGCCGTGGCGGTGGCGAACAACACGCCCTTCGGCCTGGCGGCGAGCGTGTGGAGCGATGACATCAACGTGGCGCTCGACATCGCGCCGCGCCTGAAGTGCGGCGTGGTGTGGGTGAACAGCACGAACCTGTTCGACGCGTCGGCCGGCTTCGGCGGCTACCGGGAGTCGGGGTTCGGGCGTGAGGGGGGACGCGAGGGGATGTGGGAGTACGTGAAGCCGGTGCGCGCGCCGTACAGCGGCGATGTCGGCACGGACGCGCTGCCCGTGGCGGCCGACACCACGGACTTCGCCGGTATCGACCGCACCCCGAAGCTGTACATCGGTGGCAAGCAGGCGCGCCCCGATTCAGGATACAGTCTCGTCGTGCAGTCCCTCGACGGCCGACGGCTCGGCGAGGTGGGCGAGGGCAACCGCAAGGACCTGCGCAACGCCGTCGAGGCGGCGCACGCGGCCGCCGCCTGGGGGCGCACCTCCGGGCATCAGCGCGCGCAGATCCTCTATTACCTCGCGGAGAACCTGTCGGCGCGCGCCGGTGAGTTTGCCGACCGACTTGCCGCCATGACCGGCACCGGCCATGAGGCCGGCCGTCGCGAGGTGGACGCCACGCTCGCCCGGCTGTTCACTTACGCGGCCTGGGCCGACAAGTTCGACGGCGCGGTGCACGACGTACCGATTCGCGGCGTGGCCCTGGCCATGCACGAGCCGATCGGGGTGGTGGGCGCGATCTGTCCGTCCACGCACCCGCTGCTCGGGTTCGTCTCGCTCGTCGCGCCGCTCGTGGCCATGGGCAACACCGTGGTGGCCGTGCCAAGCGAACGCGCGCCGCTCTCGGCCACCGACTTCTACGGCGTGCTCGACACCTCCGACGTGCCGGCGGGCGTCATCAACATCGTCACCGGCCGGGCCGACGCGCTCGCGCGTACGCTCGCCGAGCATGACGACGTGGATGCCGTCTGGTACGTGGGCAGCCAGCCGGGCGCCGCGGCGGTGGAGCAGGCGTCGGTGGGGAACCTCAAGCGGACCTGGACCGAGTGGACGCCGCGCGACTGGACCGACCCGCGGGTCGGCGAGGGACGCGAGTTCCTGCGCCGCGCCGTGCAGGTCAAGAACATCTGGATCCCGTATGGTGCATGACGTCGCGTGACGTTGTGATGACGCTGAAGCTGTTTATTGTGCACGTGGCCGGGAGCGTCGTCCCGGCTGCTCCCTCCCTCCGCTGTCTTTCATGATCTCCCTTCCCGAGTCCCCGGCCGCTTTCGCCGACGCCTCCTGGGCCGACATTGCGCCGTATTACGAGGCGCTCGCCGTCGCGCCGCTGGCCACGCCGCCCGACGCGGCGCAGATCGAGGAGTGGCTCGCGACGTGGTCCCGGCTCGACACGCTCGTCGGGGAAGCCGGCACGCTGGCCATGATCGCCTACACGGCCAACACGGCCGACGAGGCGGCGGAGCGCGCCTACCTGCGCTTTTCCATGGAGATCTTCCCCACGCTCGAGGAGCAGCAGGTGCGACTGGCGCGTCGCCTGGTCGAGACCGGCTGGTCGCGCCCCGACCTCGAGACCACGATCCGGCGCTTCCGCTCCGACATCGAGATCTTCCGCGAGGCCAACGTGGCGCGCTTCGCGAGCCTCGAGGAGCTCTCGGCCAGCTACCAGAAGCGCACCGGCGGGCTCTCGGTCGACTGGGACGGTGAGCCCAAGACCATTCCGCAGCTGCAGCCGTACCTCAAGGACACCGATCGTGCCGTGCGCGAGCGCGCCTTTCGCGCCGGCGCGCAGGCCTATCTCGCGCATCGCGACGAGCTGGCGTCGCTCTTCGATCGCATGCTCGCCCTGCGCAAGGACGTGGCGCGCGAGGCGGGGTTTCCCGACTTTCAGCGCTACGCCTTCGCGGCCAAGCACCGCTTCGACTACACCCCCGAGGACTGCGCCGGCTTTCACGCCGCCGTCCAGGAGGCGGTGGTGCCGGCCGTGGCCCGGCTGTACGAGCATCGCCGGCAGCAGCTCGGCGTGGACACGCTCCGTCCGTGGGACCTCACCGTCGAGCTCGACGCGACCACGCCGCTCGTGCCGTTCCGCAACGTCACCGAGTTCGTGGACGGCGCGCGACGCGTCTTCCAGCGCGTCGACCCGGAGCTGGGCGACCACTTCGAGATCATGGCCCGGGAGCAGCTCCTCGATCTCGAGAGCCGTCCGGGGAAGGCCCCCGGCGGCTACTGCACCGACCTCGCCTTCCGCGGCCGCCCGTTCATCTTCATGAATGCGGTGGGCGTGCCGGACGACGTGCAGACGCTCGTGCACGAGGCGGGCCACTGCTTCCACGACTTCGCCACGCATCGCCTGCCGTTCGCCTGGCAGCGGCGCACGGGGCACGAGGCCGCGGAGCTGGCGTCGATGTCCATGGAGCTGCTCGCGCTGCCGTATCTCACGCAGCCCGATGGCTACTACACGGCCGAGGAGGCGCGCGTGGCGTGGCTCGAGCACTTCGAGGATGTGCTCACGTCGCTTACGCACATTGCCAGCGTGGACGCGTTCCAGGCCTGGATCTACACGCACGCGGACGGCGCCGATGCGGCCGCGCGTGACGCCGCGTGGCTCGACATTCGCGCGCGGTTCGAGCCGGTCGTCGACTGGAGCGGACTCGAGGCGGAGCGCGTGGCGCGCTGGTACCGCCAGCTGCACATCTTCGAGCTGCCGTTCTACTACATCGAGTACGGGCTCGCGCAGCTCGGCGCGCTGCAGGTGTTCCGCAACGCCGTGCGCAACGGGCCGGAGGCGGTCGAGGCGTACAAGCGCTTCCTCGCGCTCGGCGGCACGCGACCGCTCCCCGAACTCTACGCCGAGGCGGGCGTCAAGCTCGTCTTCGACACGGCCACCATGCAGGAGCTGGTCGCCTTCGTGGAGGAGCGCATCGCGGAGCTGCGTGGCGACAATCCCGCTCCGTTCGGCAATGCGATGATCGCACCGCGCGGCATGGCGCGCGCGACGGCCTGAGTCACTGGGCGTCGGGGACGCCGGGCGCGCCGGCGTCGCCCGACGTGCCCGCGAGCCCGGCCACGCCACCCGACACGATGAACGCCATCACGTCGGCGCTCGGCTTCTCGAGGCGCTGCACGCGGTCGGTGGCGACCACCACCAGCTGCCCCGAGAAGTTGTACGAGTGCGGGCAGTACACGCTCACATGACCGGCGAGGCCGAGCGTGGACAGCGATTCCTGCGTCACGAAGCCGAACAGCCGCACGTCGCCCGCCTCGTCCACGCGCACCGACACGGGCTGGTCGAAGCGCCGCTTCTCTCCCACGAAGGCGTTCAGCACGTCGCGCACCGCCCCGTAGAGCAGCCGCACGAAGGGCAGGCGGTCGAAGAGCTTGTCGAGCACCCCGATCGCGCTGCGCGTGATGAGGTTCGAGCCCAGGAACCCCACCAGCGTGATGATGCCGACGGTGATCGCGAGTCCCACGCCCGGCGTCTCCACGCCGATCATCGCATCGACGGTGGTGAGCACCCAGACGCAGACGGCGATCGTGATCGCGATCGGGGCGATCAGCACGAGTCCGCGTCCGAAGTAGCCGAGCAATCGTCCCACGAGCATCCCCAGGGGTGAGCGGCCGGGCGTTGGCGAGCCGGGCGAGTTCCCGGCAACACCGCCGAAGCCCGGCGCGTAGCCGTGACGGTGTCGTCCATGCAACTTGATGGGGACCCTGTTCTGGAGCCACCCCGGCGCCTGCTGGCGCTGGTCACGTCTCGTGTCGTTCCTCCTTCCCTTCCGCTCGATGCCCACGATTTCGCCCGTCCGGGCCGCTCTCGTTCGTCCCCTCGGCCCGCTCCGTGCGGGCCGCGTCTCCCTGCGCCGCGCGCTGGGCGCGGCGCTCCTGCTGGCCGCGCCCGTTGCCGCGGCGTCCGCGCAGTCCGCGCGCAAGCCGATCACGCAGGATGTCTACGACCTCTGGCGCGGCATCCTCTCGCCCGTGATGTCGCGCGACGGCAACTGGGTGGCCTACACCAACTCGCCCACCATCGGCGACGGTCGCCTCGTGGTGCGCGCCACGGCCGGCGCGACCGAGTTCACGCTGCCGCGCGGCTTCACCGGGCGTCCCAACGATCGCCCCGGCGCGTCCGGTGGCTTCAACCCGGCGCCGCCGGCGTTCAGCGCCGATGGGCGTTTCGTCGCCGCGCTCGTCTATCCCACGCAGACGGTCGTCGAAGGCGCGCGTCGCGATCGGCGGCGGGCCGCCGAGGCCAACCGCACGTCGCTGGCCCTCATGGCGCTGCCGTCGGGCGAGGTGACCACGGTGCCGCGCGTGCGCAGCTTCCGCTTCGCGCGCGATGGCGGTCGCTTCCTGGTCTACCAGCTGGAGGCCGATTCCGCGGCCAACGGGCGGGATTCCGCCGCTCGGCCGGCAGCCGGAGCGCGGCCCGCCGGTGGCGATTCGGCGCGTCGTCCGGCGCCGCGTCGTGAGACCGGCAGCACGCTCGTGCTGCGCACGCTGGCCACCGGCGAGGAACTGCGCCTCGACGACGTGACCAGCTTCTCGCTCGACGACACCGAGCGCTGGCTGGCCTATGCTGTCGGCGAGGCCGATTCCACGAAGAGCGGGCTGTACCTGCGCGACCTCGCCAGCGGCACGCTGCACACGATGCGGCCCGGCAAGGCGCGCTATCGCGCGCTCACGTTCGATCGCGAGGCCACGCAGTTCGCGTTCCTCGAGGCGGTGGCCGACTCGGTGCCGCCGGCGCGCGCGTCGTACACGATTCACCACGCCGCGCTCGTCACGCGCCGCAACGCGCCGCCCGTGGCGTCGCCCGTGGTGCGCCCCGCCGACGCGGGCGAGGGGATGCTCATCCCCGAGCGCAGCCGGCTCGAGTTCACGCGCGACGGTTCCGCGTTCACGTTCGGTGTGGCCGCTCCGCCCCCGGATTCCATCCCGGGCGATTCGCTGACCGACAAGGCCATCTACGACCTGTGGCACTGGCAGGACACGCGGCTCCAGCCCACCCAGGCGCGGCAGGCAGGGCAGGACCGCAACCGCACGCTGCTGGCCATTTACCACTCGAAGCTCAAGCGCGTCGTGCGCCTGGCCGACGACTCGCTGCCGCAGGTGCAGGTGAGCGACAACGGCAAGCTCGCGCTCGCGGTCACCTCGGTGCCCTACGAGATCGAGGCGATGTGGGGCGACGGCGGCAACGATGTGTACGTGCTCGACGCCACGACCGGCGCGCGCACGCTCGTGGCGAAGAAGCTCGAGGGGCGGGCGCAGCTCTCGCCGAACGCGCGCTTCGTGACCTGGTTCGACAAGGACCAGTGGCATGCCTACGAGATCGCCACGAAGCAGGTGCGCGTGCTCACCGACAAGATCGCGGGCGTGCGCTTCAGCCAGGAGACGTGGAGCACGCCGAGCACGCCAGCCGCGTGGGGCATCGGCGGCTGGACCACCGATGACCGGCAAGTGCTGCTCAACGATCGCTATGACGTCTGGGTGGTGGACCCGCGGGGCACCGCGGCGCCGCGTCGCCTCACGGGTGGCGTGGGACGCGCGCGGCAGCACGTGTTCCGCGTGGAGGACCTCGACCCCGAGGCGCGCACCATCGACCCGACCAAGCCCGTGGTGCTGTCCGCCTTCGACGACGTGACCAAGGCGTCGGGCTGGTTCCAGGGCAGCTTCAGCGACTCCGTGCCCACCTCGGTGCTCATGGCGCCCAAGCGCTTCGGCAACCTCACGCGCGCCCGCGACGCGGAGCGCTACATGGTCACGCGCTCGGACTACCGCGAGTTCCCCGACATCTGGGCCGGCCCCGCGCTCACCGCGCTGTCCAAGATCTCGAACGCCATGCCCGAGCAGGACGAGTACGCGCGCGGCAACGTGCGGCTGCACAGCTGGATCAGCGCCGATGGCGATTCCCTCGCCGGCCTGCTCTACACGCCCGACGGCTTCGACCCGGCGAAGAAGTACCCGATGGTGGTCTACTTCTACGAGACGCACTCCGACGGACTGCACGGCTACGTGCGCCCCGCCGGCCGCAACATCGTGAACCCCACCGTCTACAACTCGCTCGGCTACATCGTGTTCATGCCCGAC
>JAABRO010000010.1:57988-81953 GCA_011390885.1 Gemmatimonas sp.
GACGAGCACAACCCGACCAAGCGCGCCAACCAGCTCGACATCGACAAGAAGCAGCTCGAGTTCTTCGGCCATCACCTGCGCGGGGAACCGAAGCCGGCGTGGATGGAGCGGGGCATCCCGTTCCTGGAGAAGGGGCGCGACCAGGTGCGCCGCAGCGCGCCGGTGCCGGCCACGGGCACGGCGACCGCGCCGGTGCCGACGGGGGCGCCGCGACGCTGATCCGTGACCAGGCGCGGATACCCCCGGCGGGCATGGGGGTCTAGTTTTCGCGCATGGCTACCCGCACCGCTCTGACCGCCGAGTCCGTGACCACACCGGCGGCACCCTGGACCATCGCCGACGCCCGGGCCCTCTACAACATCGAGGGCTGGGGCGCCGGTTACTTCGACATCAACGATCGGGGCCACGTCATCGTGCGCCCCGATCCGGATCGCGCGGCGACCACGGTCGACCTGCGCGACCTCGCCCGCGACCTGGAAGAGCAGGGCATCCAGCTGCCGGTGCTGCTGCGCTTCTCCGACATCCTCCGCTCACGCGTGGAAACGCTGAGCGAGCGGTTCGCCGCGGCGATGAAGGAGTTCGAGTACACGGGGGCGTACACCACCGTGTACCCGATCAAGGTCAACCAGCAGCGCCACGTGGTCGAGGAGATCGTGCGCTACGGCAACGCGCACGGCGTCGGGCTCGAGTGCGGCTCCAAGCCGGAACTGCAGGCCGTGCTCGGGCTCGTCGAGGGCACGGACCAGATCATCGTCTGCAACGGCTACAAGGACCACGAGTTCATGCGGCTCGCCCTCATGGGGCAGAAGCTCGGCCACCGCGTGTTCATCGTGCTCGAGCAGCTCAGCGAACTCGATGTACTGCTCGAGGTGGCCGACGAACTCGGCGTGACCCCGATGGCCGGTGTGCGCATCAAGCTGGCCTCCGAGGGCGCGGGGCGCTGGGCGCAGAGTGGCGGCGAGAAGAGCAAGTTCGGGCTCTCGTCGGCCGAGCTCGTCAAGCTCATCGACAAGCTGGCCGACATGGATCGGCTGGAAATCGTCAAGCTCATCCACTTCCATCTCGGCAGTCAGATCACCGACATCCGCTTCATCAAGTCGGGGCTGGCCGAGGTCGCGCGCTTCTACGCGGAGCTGCGCAACATGGGCGTGGACATCACGCACGTGGACGTGGGCGGCGGGCTGGGCGTGGACTACGACGGCACCACGTCCACGAACAATGCGAGCGTGAACTACACCCTGCAGGAGTACGCGAACGACGTGGTGTACACCATCGCCGAAGCGTGCCGCGAGCAGGAGCTGCCCATGCCGCACCTGATCAGCGAGTCGGGGCGCGCGCTCACCGCGCACCACGCGATGCTGCTGGTGAAGGTGATCGACGTGGAGTCGCAGGCGGCGCGGGCGATCCCGGCGCTCACGGACGACGACCACTCGCTGCTGCACGAGATGTATGAGGACTACCGCACCATCTGCGAGCGTGCGCCGCGCCCGCGCAAGGTGCTCGAGGTCTTCCACGACGCCTCCTTCGACAAGGAGCGGGCGCGGCAGTACTTCAACTCCGGCGTGCTCAACCTGCGCCAGCTGGCCACGGCCGAGCTGATCTGGCTCGCCACCATGAACGCGATCTACCCGATCGTGCAGCAGGACCCGGACACGTACGCCGATATCGTGCGCGAGCTGCAGGGCACGCTCGTCGACCGGTACTTCCTCAACTTCTCGCTCTTCCAGTCGCTCCCCGACTCGTGGGCGATCGACCAGCTGTTCCCGATCATGCCCGTGCACCGGCTCGACGAGCGGCCGGCGCGCCACGGCACGCTGCAGGATGTGACCTGCGACTCCGATGGCAAGATCGACCGCTTCGTGGGCGACAAGAACGGTCGGCCGTCGCTCGAGCTGCACGAGTTCCGTGACGGCGAGGACTACATCCTGGGCATCTTCCTCACGGGCGCGTACCAGGAAATCCTCGGCGACCTGCACAACCTGTTCGGTGACACCAACGCCGTGCACGTGCTGCTCACCGAGGACGGGCGCTACGAGATCAACGACCTCGTCGAGGGGGACACGGTCACGGAAGTGCTCAATTACGTGCAGTTCGGCGCGTCGCAACTTCTCGCCACGTTCCGTCGTAAGGTGAACGCCGCCAAGGGGCTGACGCGCGAGGAGGCCAACGCCTTCATCGCCGACTACGTGGCGGGACTCGAGGGCTACACCTACCTCGAGGGCGAGGCGGCGCGCTGAGGCGGGCCGCTCCGCCGGACGACGACGTCTCCTTCTTTTCGGAGTGTGCCATGACCGAGATCGCTGCCACGAGCGCCCGCGCGGGCCTGCTCGACGACCTGCTCGAAATGTTCGTCGCCCCGTCGAAGGTGTTCGAGCGGCGGCGCGACCGCGGGTACGGCGCGCTGCTGCTGGTGCTGGTGGTGCTCACGCTGCTGATCATGGTGGCCACCATGGGGCTGAGCGCACCGTACTGGGACGCGCAGTTCGAGCTCGGAGTGCGGCAGGCCGCGGAGAAGGGGCAGGCCATGCCCGAGGGCGCGATGTCCGACACCGCGCGGTCCTTCGGACGCTGGGCCGGTGCGATCGGCGGCGCGATCTTCGTGCCCATCTTCGTGTGGATCGGCGCGGTGTTCGTGCTGCTCGGCGCCAAGGTGGCGGGCACGTCGCTCAGCTACCGGCAGGGGGCCACGATCTTCACGCTCGCCGGCGTGCCGCGGCTGCTCTCGCCGATCGCCGTCGCGGTGCAGGGGCTCATTGCCGATCCCGCGAGCATTCGCAGCCTGAGTGATGCCTCGCTCGGTCCGGCTCGCTTCTTCGATCCGGCCACCACGCCGTCGGTCGTGCTCAGCGTGCTGTCGAACTTCGACGTCGTCAACCTCTGGGCCTTCGCGCTCGTCGGCATCGGCATCAGCGTCATGGGGCGCGTCTCGCGCGCCAGTGGCTTCGTGGGCATGGCCGTGGTCTTCGCCGGCGTCCTGCTGCTCACGCTGATCCCGGCGGCCTTCGCCTGAGGCGCGAACGCAGCACGGGAACACGCGAACGCCCCCGGTGACCGGCACCGGGGGCGTTCGTGTATCCTGCCTCGCGCTGTGAGCTCAGCCCACGCTGGCGGCGTAGTGCTTCGCGACCTCGCCCCAGTTCACCACGTTCCAGAAGGCGCCCACGTAGTCGGCGCGGCGGTTCTGGTAGTGCAGATAGTAGGCATGCTCCCACACATCGAGGCCGAGGATGGCCGTCTTCCCTTCCATGAGCGGGTTGTCCTGGTTGGGCGTGCTCACGATGGAGAGGTTGCCCATGTCGGACACGAGCCACGCCCAGCCGGAGCCGAATCGGCCCATGGCGGCCGCCTGGAACTGCTCGCGGAAGGTGGCGAAGCTGCCGAACGCCTTCGTGATGGACGCGGCGAGGTCGCCGCCGGGCTCACCGCCGGCGTTGGGCGCCATGAGCGTCCAGAAGAGCGCGTGATTCCAGTGCCCGCCGCCATTGTTGCGCACGGCGGTGCGGATGGACTCGGGCACCTTGGTCAGGTCGCGCAGCAGGTCGTCGAGCGACACGCCGGCCAGCTCGGGCGCCTTCTCGAGCGCGGCGTTCAGGTTGGTGACGTACGCCTGATGGTGCTTGCCA
Source organism: Gemmatimonas sp. (assembly GCA_011390885.1). Classification (GTDB taxonomy): domain Bacteria; phylum Gemmatimonadota; class Gemmatimonadetes; order Gemmatimonadales; family Gemmatimonadaceae; genus JAABRT01. Next base: position 61,612 of record JAABRO010000010.1, read on the forward strand.
TGGTGGATCTCCATGGTGCGCGCATCGATGTGCGGCTCGAGCGCGTCGAATGCGTAGGGCAGGGCGGGCAGCGTATGGGCCATGTGAGGGCAGCCTCCAATGAAGGGTCGAACAGTGAACGCCGGCCGGCGGATGCCGGTCGGCGTGGAACGGTTACGCGGTGGTGGAGCCGGGACGGCTCCGCTCCCGCAGCCAGGCGATGATGCCCGGCAGGATCGACAGGAAGATCACCACGAGGATGACCTTCTCGATGTGCTGGTCGATGCCCGGCACCATGCGGCCAAGGAAGTAGCCGGTGAACAGCATGCTCCAGACCCACAGCACGCCACCGACCACGTTGTAGGCGAGGAAGGAGCGGTAGCGCATCTGGCCCACGCCGGCTACGACCGGCGCGAAGGTGCGGATGATCGGCACGAAGCGCGCGATGATGATGGTCTTGCCGCCGTGCTTCTCGTAGAACGCCTGCGCCTTGAGCAGGTGTGCCCGACGGAACAGCAGCGACTCCTCGCGCGTGAAGATGCGCGGACCGGTCACCTGGCCGATTTTATACCCCACAGTGTCGCCGATGATCGCCGCCGCGGTGAGCAGCAGCCCCAGCAGGTACACGTTGAGGCCGAACTCGGGCTGCGAACAGAGGAGTCCGGCGGTCACGAGCAGCGAGTCACCGGGGAGGAAGAACCCGATGAGCAGCCCGGTCTCGGTGAAGATGATCGCGGTCAGGCCGACGTAGCCGGCCCACTGCACGAGCGCCGGCAGGTCGCGCAGGCGCTGGAAGAACTCGGAGAGGAAATCCACGGGAAGGGTCTCGAGGGGCGTTCGACCGCAATCCCCAAAGCTCTCCACCCCGCTCTCGCGGGTCAACCGACGCGTGCGAGTGGCCGCGTCCGCTCGTAGCTTGCCCGCATGAGCCGCGACCGCCGCCCGAGCCTCGACGTGCACCTGCTCGCGCACACCCACTGGGATCGCGAGTGGTACCAGCCCGCACCGCGCTTCCGCCTGCGCCTGGCCACCCTCGTCGAGGAGCTGCTGCACGCCGGCACCGACGCGGCGCGCCCCTTCCTGCTCGACGGGCAGGCGGTCGTGCTCGAGGACGTGCTCGCCGTGCGCCCCGACCTCCTGGCGCCACTGCGGGACGCGCTGCAGGCCGGCGCGCTCGAGGCGGGTCCGTGGTACGTGCTGGCCGACGAACTCATCCCCAGCGGCGAGGCGCTGGTGCGCAACCTGCTGGCCGGACGGCGGGTGCTCGCGTCGTTCGGGGCGTCCCCGCCGCCGGTGTGCTACTCGCCGGATGCCTTCGGTCACCCGGCCGCGCTTCCATCCATCGCGGCGGGCTTCGGGCTCTCCGTGGGCGTGATGTGGCGCGGCTACGGCGGCCCGCGCTGGCCCACCGGCGACACGGTGCGTTGGCTTGGCTCCGATGGCTCTTCGTTGCTCGTCTGGCACCTTCCGCCGGACGGCTACGAGTACGGTAGTGCGCTGCCGACCGACCCGGACGCGGCGCGCGCGCGCTGGGCGCGGCTCGCCGTCGTGCTCGAGGCGCGTGCGCGTACCGGGGTCGTGCTGCTCACCAACGGCGCGGACCATCACGCCCGGCAGCGCGGGCTCGACGACGCCGCGGCCGCCCTCGGCGCGGCGGCCGAGGCCAGCGGGTCGGTGGTGCGACGCAGCTCGCTCGCCGGCTGGGCAGCCGTGCTCGCGGAACGTGCCCTCGCGACCACGCTCCCCGAGGTGCGTGGCGAGTTGCGCGATTCGTACGGGTACACGTGGACGCTGCAGGGCACCTTCGCCACGCGCGCGCACCAGAAGCGGGCCGCCGCTCGCGTGGACCGGCTGCTGCGGCACGACCTCGAACCGTGGCTCGCGCTCGCGCAGTTGCTGCCGCACGACGCCCATCGGCACGTGATCGACACGCCGTCCGCGCGGCGCACGTGCGCGATGCACCAGGCCGTGCTCGATCGCGTCTGGCGCACGTACCTGCGCGTGCTCCCGCACGACACCATCTGCGGGTGCTCGGTGGACGCGGTGGCGCGAGCGCTCGCGCATCGGCTCGAGGTCGTGGCGCAGGAGGCCGCGGAGTGCCGGGAGGCAACGCTCGACCTGCTGCTCGGGCGCGACCCGGTGCGCGCTCGTGACGTGCCTCGCGCGCATTGGGCCCCCCGACTCGTGGTGCGCAACCGCTGCGCGCGCGAACGCCACGGCCTCGTGCACGCCGCACTCGTGCGCACACTGCGCGACGTGCCCGTGGGACCAGGCTCGGCACCGAGCGACTTGAACGCAACTGGCTCGGCGGCGCGTGATGATGCGTCGGTCCTCGCCTCGCCGCTTGTGCCGCCCGGCCTGCTGGTCCAGCCGCTTCGTACCACGCGGCGCGACGCGCGGCGCGAGTCGCCTCAGCACTATCCCGACAACGACCTGGTCGAGGTCACGGAGGCGCTCGTGTGGCTTCCGGAGTCCCAGGCGGTGCCGGGACACGGCCTGCGTGGCCTCTCGCTGGTCGAGACGCGCGTACACGGTGAACGCGAGTCGGACGCGGACGCGATCGCGCAGTCGAACGTACACACGAACCCGCATCCGAGCGCACCGCCCCACGTCACCGTGCAGCGCGACGGATCGGCCGCCAGTCTCGACAACGGTCGCCTGCGCGTAAGCGTCTCGCGCGAGGGCGTCGTGCTGGACGACCTCGCCACCGCGCGGCGCATCGACGACCTGCTCGCGATCACCTGGCAGGCCGACCACGGCGACAGCTACACGCCGGCACCGCGCGGCCCGGTCCGTCGCCTCCGCCTCGTCTCGGCGCGAATCGTGGCGCGTGGTCCGCTGCGCGCGGCCGCACGCCTCACGTTCGCGGCGCGAGTTCCGCGACGCTGCGCCATCGACGAGCGACTCGACGCATCCCCCGAGTCACGCGGCCGCGTGCGTGTCGTCGTGCACGTCACGCTCACGCTCGATGCGGGGGCGCGCCACGTCGGCCTCACCGTGCGCGGCATCGACCACGCGGGCGATCACCGGCTGCGCCTCTTCCTCGCCACGGGCATCCACGAGGCGCGCGTGTGGGCCGATGCCGCCATGTGGCCAGTGCAGCGGCTGCCGCTGGCGCTGTCCGCCGAGGAACAGCAGGGGGAACAGGTGATTCACGCCGCGCCGCTGCACCGCTGGGTCGCGCGCGATGGCGGGGCACATGGCACCACGGTCATCGCCGATGGCCTCGCCGAGTACGAGTGCGTGGACGACGATCGCGTGGCCGTCACGCTCGTGCGCGCTACTGGCGAGCTGTCCCGCGCCCGTCTCCCGGAACGTCCGGGGCACGCCGGCTGGCCGGCGCGTGTGCCGGCTGCGCAGGGGCCTGGCCCATTTCGCGCGATGCTCGCCATCGCGCCGCACGATGCCTACGACGCCGGCCTGCTCGAGGCGCTCGCCGACGACGTGCTGCTGCCGCTCGTGGGACACACGTGGCGCGACGCGCCGTCGCGCGATGCGACCCACGGCGACGACGCGCTCCCGTTCATCACCTTCGAGTCGGCGCAGGGCGTCGTGGCGCGCGCCGTGAAGCCGGCCGATGCGGGCGGCGGCGTCATCCTGCGCTGCGTGAACCTCGAGGACGCGCCGCGCACCGCGCGGTGGCGCTTGCCATGGCGCGGTGTGCAGGCCAGCCTCGTGCGCCTCGATGAATCGACGCCCGACGACGGCGCGCGGGTCACGCTCGCCCGTCGCGAGGTGGAGGCCGAAACCCATCTCGAACTCACGCTCGCGCCGCGCGCGATCGCCACCGTGCGCGCCACGCTCACTCCCCGCCCCGTCGCGCGCTGACCGCGTCCCCCACGAGCGTGCTCGCGACCACCGTGAGCACGAGTGCCACGCCGGGGGCCAGCGCGATCCACGGCGCGGTGAGCAGCCAGTCGCGTCCTCCCGCGATCATGTTCCCCCAGCTCGGCGCGGGCGGCTGGATGCCAAGTCCGAGAAACGACAGACCGCTCTCCAGCGAGATCGCGCTGCCGATGCCGAGCGTCACCGCGACCGTGGCCGAACCGAGGGCGTTCGGCAGCACATGGCGCCACAACAGGCGGCCGGGCGACACGCCAAGCGCGCGGGCCGCCTCCACGAACGGCAGCGCGCGAACGCCCAGCACTTCCGCGCGCACCAGCCGTGCGACACCCATCCAACCGGTGAGCGCCAGCACGCTCACGACCGTGCCCAGCCCCGGTCCCCAGAGCGCCGCGATCACCAGCAGCAGCACCAGTCGAGGCACGGCCAGCAACGTGTCGCCAAGGGCCAGCAGGAGCCGGTCGGTCACACCACCCATCCACGCCCCCAGCGCGCCCAGCAACACACCAAGTCCCGCCGCGAGCAGCGAGCCGGCCACGCCCACGCCAAGCGAGAGACGCGCCGCGAGCAGCAGGCGGCCCAGCACATCGCGCCCGAAGGCATCCGTGCCCAGCAGGTGCCACGCGCCACTCGGCGCGCGGCTGAACGGCGGCAGCAGGCGTGTCGTCACCACGTCGCCGATCGCCAGCGGATCGCCCGGCGTGAGCGCGGGGCCGAGCAGTGCGCCGAGCGTCAGCACGCCGAGCATCGTCGCCCCGGCGAGCAGACGGCCGTCCGGCGCGCTGGTCGCGCGCGCGCCGCGCTCGGCACGTGTTGCGTGGTTCGCGCTCATGTCGCCCGCCGCCGCGGATCGAGGCGCAGCAGCACGAGGTCGGCCACCAGGTTCGACCCGATCACCACCGACCCATAGAGCAGCGTGAGGCCGAGCACCACGGGATAATCGCGCGCCGCGATCGCCCCCAGCATCGTCCGGCCCAGTCCGGGCCACGCGAACACCTGCTCCACGAACACGCTCCCCGCCACGACGCCCGGCAGCGCGAGCCCCACGAGCACCACGATCGGGCCGAGCGCATTGCGTCGCACGTACCGGCGCTGCACCAGCGCGTCCGGGAGACCGCGCGCGATGGCCGTGGTCACGTGCGGCGCGCGCCACGCCTCGGCGATCGCGCTGCGGGCGTAACGCGCGATCCCCGCCGCACCGGTGAGCGTGAGTACCGTCAGCGGCAGGACGCTGTGGCGCAGCAGGTCCACGAACGCCGCCGCGCCCGAGAGCTCGAGCGCCGGCGTGCGCGCGCCGAACGCCGGCAGTCGCATCCACGCCGGCACCCCGAGCAGAGCAGCGCCCGAGGTGGCCAGCACCACCAGCCCGAGCGCCAGCCAGAAATGCGGTGCCGCGTACAGCACGGTGCCGGCCACGGTCATGGCGGTGTCGCCGCGCTGCCCGGCACGGCGCGCCTGCCAGCCGCCCACCAGCACGCCCAGGAGCACCGAGCCGGTCAACGAGACGCCCCCGAGCCACAGCGAATACGGCAGCGCCTCGGCGATGACCGTGCGCACCGGCTGCGCGCGCGCGAGGCTCGTGCCCAGGTCGCCCCGCAGCACGGCGCCGAGCCAGCGTCCATATTGCGCGGGCAGTGAGCCTTCGAGGCCGAACGCGGCACGCTGCCGCGCGATCACCTCGGCGCTGGCATCCGGCGCGACGAGCATCGCGGCCGGATCACCGGGCGCGAGGCGCACGAGCAGGAAGGTGAGCGTCGCCACCAGCCAGAGCAGCAGCAGGGCGTCGAGCAACCGGGAAAGAGGACGTCGCACGACGGGATGATGCGCGCGGAACGGCTCAGGTCAACCAGGCTGGTGGTCCGACGTCTTCGCATGGCGCCGGCAATCGCCGGTGCGCGTGCGCTCGCCGGTCGGGCGAGGCTCGCGATCGCCTTCGCGATCGGCGTTGGCGTGCTCGGCGCGTGCGCCGGTTCCTCGCGTCCGTCCGACACCATCGTCATTGCGTCCGGCAGCGACCTCGAGTCGGCCAATCCGGTCGTCACCCTGCATCCACTCAGCCGGCAGGTGCAGCGGCACATGCTGTTCGTGCCGCTCGTGCACCTCGACAGCACGCTGCAACCGGTGCCCGCGCTCGCGCGCCGCTGGCAGTGGTCCGACGACCGGACCATGCTCACCTTCACGCTGCGCACCGACGTGCGCTGGCACGACGGCACGCCCACCACGGCGGAGGACGCGCGCTTCACCTTCGACGCGGTGCGCGATCCGGACACGGGCTCGCCGCGCGCCGGTGATCTCGCGGCCGTCGTGTCGCTCGCCGCCCCCGACGACACCACCTTCGTCGTGCGGTTCGGCACCGCGCCATCCAGCCTGCCACTGGTCTTCGCCGAGCTGCCGCCGGTGCCGGCCCACCTCCTGCGCGAGGTGCCGCGCGTCGCGTGGCGCGGCGCCGCGTTCGCCACGAACCCGGTCGGCAACGGACCGTTCCGCTTCGGCTCGCGCACGCCTGGCGCCCGCTGGCGCTTTGTGCGCAACGATGCTTATCCGGCCGGACTGGGCGGCCCGCCGTGGGCGCGCGAGGTCGTCATCGCCGTCGTGGACGAGCCGTCCACCAAGCTGGCCGGCCTGGTGAGCGGAGAGCTCGATGTGGCCGGCGTCTCCCCGAGCATGGCCGACCTCGTCGCCCGTGATCCGCTGCTCGTGCTCGAGACGCCGCCGGTGCTCTTCACCACCGTGCTCGCGTTCAACACGGGCAAGCCGCCGTTCGACGATGTGCGCGTGCGCCGTGCGATTGCGCTTGGCATCGACCGCGCGCGCATCGTGGACGCGGCCGTGGCCGGGTATGGTGTGCCATCACGCCGCGTCGTGCCGCCCGGCGTGTTCGCCGAAGCACATGGTGCCCCGCCCGTGACTGCCGACTCCGCCGAGGCCGCGCGCCTGCTCGGCGCTGCCGGCTGGGTGCGCGGACCGGGCGGACAGCGCGCGCGCGATGGCGTCGCCCTCACCCTCTCGCTGCTCACCGCCGGCAGTGGCGAACTCGCGGCGGAGCAGCTGCTGCAGGACGACCTGCGTCGCCTCGGCTTCGCGGTGGACATCCGGACGACGGAGCTCGCCACCTTCCTCTCGCTGCTGCGCGCCGAGCAGAAGTCGTTTGACGTGGCCTACACCGGCATCCCCGGCGATCTCGCGCTCGGGCACCTGCGCGCCCTGCTCGATGGGCGGCAGCGGGGCGGGGGACTCGCCTACACGGGCTTCGCCAACGACACCCTGGATGCGGCGCTCGATCGCGCGCTCGCCGCCGAAGCGCCCGCGGATGGTGCGCGGGCGTGGCAGCGCGTCGACTCCCTCGTCGATCGGTTCGCCCCGATTGCGGTGATCTACCACGCACGCGGCGTGCAGGGACGCGCGCGCTCGCTCGACGGCGTGGTCATGGACCTGCGCGGCGAACTGGCCACGATCGGCCGGTGGCGTCGCGCCGGCGACGGCACGCCGTGACGGGTCCCGCCACGGGCCCCGCCACGGTGCAGCTGCTCGGCGTGCCGCTGCGCGAGCGCTGGGCGCAGTGCGACGAGTCGCTGCGCTCGCTGGCGCACGGGCTCGTGCACGAGCTGTCGCCGCTCTTCACGACGCCGTGGCCGGTTCCTCTCCGCAAGGCTCGTCTCACGCGCGTCGGGGGCCGCTGCCCACACGATGGCACACCGCTCACCTTCGATCCGTGGCGGCCGCACGAACACGCGTGTCCGCAGTGCGGCACCACGCATCGCGCGCTCGAGCACGATGACTGGTGGTCCATGGGGGCCCAGCTCTGGTGCGCCGAGCGCGTGCTGCAGGCCTCGGTGCTGGGTGTCATGCTCGATCGCGCCGACCTGCTGGCGCTTGGCGCGCATGGACTCGGCACACTCACCGCGGCGTGGCCCACCTATCCCAACCGCGACAACGTGCTCGGGCCCACGCGTCCGTTCTTCAGCACGTACCTCGAGAGCGTGTGGCTGCTGACCACGTCGCTCGCTGCGACCGTGATCGCGCAGGCTGGCAGTCACGACGCGGTGGTGGACCGGTTTCGCGATCGGGTGGCGCTGCCGAGCCGCGCGCTCATCGCGTCCTACCCGGAGGGACGCTCGAATCGGCAGGCATGGCATGTGGCGGCGCGTCTCGCCGCCTCGATGCTGCTGGGCGACGAGCGCGGCGTGCACGACGCCGCGCACGGCGAGGCCGGGCTGCTCGCGCTGCTCGCCGACGGCCTGCTCAACGACGGCTCGTGGTATGAGGGGGAGAACTATCATCTCTTCGCGCATCGCGGCCTGTGGTACGGCGTGACCGCGCTCGAGGCGATCGGCGTGGACGTCCCCGACCCGCTGCGCGCTCGCTTCGATGCCGGCTTCCGCACCCCGCTGCTCGGCCTGCTTCCCGACGGCACCTTCCCGTCGCGTCGCGACTCGCGCTATGGCGTGTCGGTGCACCAGTGGCGCTTCGCGGAGTGGTGCGAACTCGGGTTGGTGCGTCAGGATGATCCGGTCGTGCGTGCCTGGCTGCACCGGCTGTACACCGCGCCGCATCCGCGTCGGGATACCGGGCGCGCGCGCGCCACCGGTGACATCGAGCGGGACGAACCCCCATGCGCGCTCGCGCGCGCCGACCTCGGCTGGCGCACGCTGCTCTTCGCGCGCCCCACCGCGTGGCCCGCGCCGTCGCATCTCGCGCTGGAGAGCGTGCAGCTCCTCGCGCAGGGGCTCAGCGTGCTGCGCCGCGACGAGGGACGCCTGTATGTGGCGCTCGAGGGGGGACACACCGCGGGCGGACACGGCCACCCCGACCGGCTGGCGCTCACGCTGCAGGACGGCGCGCATCGCGTGCTCGAGGACCCGGGCACGGGCTCGTACGTCGAACGCACGCTCCACTGGTATCGCAGTACGCTTGCGCACAACGCGCCGCTGGTGGACGGGCGATCGCAGCAGCGCGTGCCGACGCGTGTGACCGCCTTCGACAGCACGCCGGACGGTGGCTGGGTGCGCGCGGAGGCCGAGGGGATCGCTCCCGGGGTGCAGGCCCGTCGCACCGTCGTGCTCGTCGATGAGCACGTGGTCGATGTGTTGGAGTGGCACGCCGATCGCATCGTGACGCTCGACCTGCCCCTGCACGGCGAGGCCTCGCTGAACGGACCAGGCGCATGGGTGGCGGCCGACCCGGGTGGCGCTGGCGGGCTGGAGGACGGGTTCGAGTTCCTGCGCGACGTGATGCGCGCGCCGTGGCACCAGCGGGAACCGGCGCTGCTCGGTGCGCGCGATGGCGCGCCGACACGGGCATGGGTCACCGTGCAGGCGGAAGGGGCCGACGATGCCGAGGCCGAGGGGGAGACGGTGAGCTGGTGGCGTGCGATCGCGCCCGGTCCGCCGCGGCAGGGACCGCGTCGCGTGCATTGGGTGCGCGTGCGCGCCGCCGCCGGTTGCATCTGCTCCGTGTGGTCGCTGCGCGGTGCCGTGAAGTCGGTCGCGTTCGATGACGTGGCCGCGTGTGCCCTGTCGCTCGAGCGCACTGATGGCTCGCGCATTTCACACCGGGCGTTGCCCGACGCGTGGCGCGTGGACGTGCAGGCGGGCGACACGCCGCGCTCCTTCGTGCTGGACACGGGGCAGGTCGCGCCGCCGCCGCCGGCGACCGAGGAACGGCGCGAGGCGCCTTGCGTGATCGGCCACGCGCGGACGCCGCTCTCGCTTCGCGAGCACGAGGCGCTGCGCGTCGAACTCGGGGAGGCGCACTACTGTCGCTCGGAGCAGACGTGGCGCGAGGCAGGCGCTCCCTCGGCGTCGCTCACGCTCGTGCGCCACGGCCATGCGGTACGCCTGCGGGTGCACGCGCGCACGGGCGAGGTGGTGGTGCCGCCGGCCGGCGCGGACAACCCGCTCGACAATGAACGCACCGACGTGAATGCCGATGGCGTGCAGCTCTACCTCGGGCGCGTTGGCAAGTCCGACTGGAGCGCGGCCTGGCTGCTCGTGCCCGACCCGGACGCCGGTGCGGTGCGCATCACGTCGCTCGTGGCCGGTGCCGAGCCCCCCGAAGCCTCGTGGTTCGCCTCCGACGACGGATGGGTGCTCGACGTGCTCCTCTCGGCGCCGCTGCTCGAGGCGATCGGCGACGCCGAGGGCACGCTCGGGTTCGACCTGATCGTGAACGAGCGGCCGGCCGACCGGGAGCGCCGACGCGGACAGCTCGTGCTCTCCGGCGCGGACGGGGAGTTCGTGTATCTTCGGGGGGACCGGCACGACCCGGCGCGCGCACTCCTGCTGCGGCTGCCGATCGACGCCTCCGTACCGACTCCTTCAGCCCGCTCATGACCGCGTCGCGCCTGGCCGCCCTCAAGGTGGTGTTGTACGAAACGCAGGACCCTGTCAACATCGGCGGTGTCGTGCGCGCCATGAAGAACATGGGCGTGCTCGACCTGCGCCTGGTGCGCCCGGTCGTGTACGACGAGACGCGCATCCAGCAGATCGCGCACGACACGCGCGACATCATGGCGCGCATCCGTCATTTCGACACGCTCGACGAGGCGCTCGCCGACTGCGTGCGCGTGTTCGCCTTCTCGGGCCGTCGCCGCGCCACGCGCTGGGCCATGCATACGCCGCGCAGCATGGTGGAAGAGGTGTTCGAGTACCTCGAGGAGGGACCGGTGGCGCTGCTCTTCGGCCGCGAGGACCATGGCCTCCCCAGCGAGGCGATCGACCGGGCGCACGCGGTGGTCACGATCCCCACCACCGAGCACTTCTCCCTCAACATCGCGCAGGCCGCGCTGCTCGGCATGTACGAACTGCACGTCGCAGCCGGCGACGCCACGCGCCGGCTCGGCAAGCCGCGCAAGGCGACGCCGCCCCCCACGGCCGAGGATGCCGAGCGCACCTTTCACGACGTGGAGTCGGCACTGCGCGCGATCGACTATTTCCGCACGCGCAATGCCGAGCTCATCATGCGCACCGTGCGCTCGCTCGTCTTCCGCGCGTCCCCCGATGCGCGCGAACTCACCATGCTGCGCACCGCGTCCATCGAGGTGTTGCGCACGATCGAGCGCGAGAAGCGGCATCTGCTGCGCGGCCTTGGCATGAGCAAGGAGGAGATCGACGCGGCACTCGCGGCGCAGACCGGCGATGAAGCCGCCGACGCGCCGCTCGCGTCCGAACCGTCGGGAGCCACCACGCCGTGAACGACGGCCAGCGCGTGTCGCTGAACGCGTGGGCGCTGCGCGCGCAGCACGTGATCGCCGGCGGCACGTCCACCGGCAGCAAGCGCCCCGATGCGCTCTACGGCTCGGCGCTGGCGCCGGACCTCCCCACGCACGCGCGTCGCTCGTGGGGCTGCCGCTTCGAGACCGCCGAGGGACTGACGCTTATCGACCTCAGCATGGCCCTCGGTGCTGTCGCGCTCGGGTACGCCGACGAGGAGATCACCGACGCGGTGTACGAGGTCGTGGCCGATGGCACGGTGTGCGGAATCGCGCCGCTGCTCGAGATCGAGGTCGCCGAGCGGCTGGTCGACGTCATTCCGTGCGCCGAGCAGGTGCGGTTCCTCAAGAGCGGGGCGGAAGCGACGGCCGCAGCGGTGCGCCTCGCGCGAGCGCACACCGGTCGCACCCGCATCATCGCCAGCGGCTACTTCGGCTGGCACGACTGGAGCAGTACCGGTGCCGGTGTGCCGGCGGGCGCGAACGCCGATGTGCGGAGCGTGCCGTTCGATGACGTCGGGGCGCTGGAGCAGGCCGTCGCGGACGCCGGCAGCGACCTGGCCGGCATCGTGATCGAACCCCTCGTGCATCACGTGGCGTCGGCGGAATGGCTGGCCGCGGCGCGCGCGCACTGCGACCGCCTCGGGGCCGTGCTCATCTTCGACGAGATCAAGACGGCGTTCCGCGTGCGCACCGGTGGCGTGCAGGCGCTGCGCGGCATCACACCCGATCTCACGACGCTCGGCAAGGCGATGGCCAACGGATTTCCGCTCGCTGCGGTGGTGGGACGGCGGTCCGTGATGGCGGCCGCGTCGTCCACCTGGATTTCTTCCACGCTCGCGGCGGAGACCACGGCGCTCGTCGCGGCGCGCGTCGTGCTCGATCGACACGCCCGGCGCGACGTCTGCGGGGAGCTCGCGTTCATCGGCGGCCGGTTGCAGGAGAGCGTGCGCCATGCGCTGAGCCTGCACGCGATCGGCGTGCGCGCGGAAGGCGAGGCGCCCATGTGGCGGCTCGTCGCGGAGCATGAACCCGTGCTCGACGCGCTCGTGGCCGAAGCCGCTCGCGGCGGTGTGCTGCTCAAGCGCGGGGCCTACCAGTTCGCCTCGCTCACCCACGATGACGAGGCCATTCGCGATGTGGGCCGCGTCGTGGCCAAGGCGGCCGCGCGCGTCGCCCAATCGGGCTGGAGCCAGGCGGGCGACGTCGACCGCGCGGGAGGGGAGGCGTGACCGCCGCGGCGACCGCGCACGCGCCGACACCACTCACAGGTGCGGCGCCGCTCATCGACGTGCATGCGCACTTCCACTCGCCGGCCAGCGGGCGCGCCGACTGGAGCCGCTACAACGCGTCGCGCCTCGAGGCTGGTGAACGCATGGGCGTCGTGGCGCACATCGCGTCCATCCTCGGCTCGTGGGGGAATACCTCGCCCACGTACTTCCCGTCGCCCGATGACCTCTCGTCCGCCAATGCGTGGATGCGCGACTTCGCGGCGCAGGACACTGGCGCCGGTGCCGCGCGCATCTTTGCCTACGTGGCGGTGAATCCCAATCATGCCGCGCATGCGCTGCAGGAGATCCGGACCGGCCTCGCAGCGGGCGCCGTGGGCATCAAGCTGGCCGCCAGTCGCAAGGCTGACGACGCGCTGGTGGACGACATCGCGGCGATCGCGGCCGAGCACGATGTGCCCATCCTGCATCACGTGTGGCAGGATCGCCGTCGCGAGTGGCCTGGCCAGGACGCAAGCGACGGCGTCGAGCTTGGGCGGCTGGCCGAGCGGCATCCCCGCACGCGTCTCCTGCTGGCGCACATCGGCGGGGGCGGCGACTGGGCGCACACGCTGCACGCCGTGCGCGATCTGCCCAACGTATCGGTGGACCTGTCGGGCAGCGGCATCGACCGTGGCATGATGGACGCCACGATCGAGGCGTTCGGTGCGCGCCGCGTGCTCTGGGCGGCCGACCTCACGCTCTGCACCGGCCTCACGAAGGCGTGGGCGCTCGAGGCCATCGGGCTCGAGGCGAACGCGCTCGCCGACATCCGGTGGCGGAACGCCGTGCGCTTCTTTCCCACGGCACGCTTCCAGCACCGCGGGGAGGGGCTGAGCGCATGAGCGCCTCGAATGTGATCGGAGCGGCCGAGCCGTCATTCGCCGACGCGCCGTTCGCCGAGGTCGATGTGAGCACCTGGATCGGCCCCTATCCGTTCCGCGAGGTGCCCCATCCGGAGCCGTCGGTGCTCGTGCGCGTGCTGGATCGGGAGCGCGTCCGTCGCGCGTGGGTGGGGTGGCTGCCGAGCGCGTGGCATCGTGATCCGGCCCCTGGCAACCGGCAGCTGGTCGAGGCGCTCACGCCGCACCGCGCCGTGCTCGAGCCGGCGATCGCGGTGCGCCCCGACTGGCCGCACTGGACCCGCGAGCTCGCGATCGGGCTCGACGCGGGAGCGACGTCGGTGCGGGTCTATCCGGCGCAGTGGGGGATCGGCCCGGGGCACCCGGCGCTCGTCCGGCTGGCCGGGGCCTGCGCGGAGGCCGGGGTGCCGCTGCACCTCACGGTGCGATTCGAGGACCTGCGGCAGCGACACCCCATGGATTCGGTCGGCGACGTGCCGGCCGCCACGGTGCGAGCGCTGGCGCGCGCAGGAACCGGGGCTCGGCTCGTCGTGAGCGGTGCCGGCCGCGAGTTCATCGAAGAGGTGTGGTGGGGGCTCACGCTGGCGGAGCGGGAGTTTGTGTCCTTCGACTTCGGCTGGGTGTGGGGACCGCCGGAGGACCACTTCGCGGGACTGGTCCGCACGATGGGCACGGCGCCGTTCGTGCTCGGCACCCAATGGCCGCTGCGGCTCGTGCAGCAATCACGCGCGCTGATGGCGCTGTTGCCGACGGATGTTTCGATGGCAGGTCCGTTGCCGGTCCCAGGTGCAGGAAACCGAATGTAGGGCTTCGCAGTTACAACTTCGGGTCGGTGGATCTGCGCACGACACCTGACAACATCGTGCGGAAATCCCCCTACGCGATGTCCGTATTGCACTTGCGTACAAATACGGCCCCGGACATACTAGGAGATTGTTCTTCCCGGGCACCGCTCGAGATATGACGCATGGCGCGCTGCACGCCCGCTGTCGTGATCTCCCGAACGCGATGCCTCCCGAGTACGCCTCACCTCTCCACCTGCACGGTCGAGTAGATGACGACGAAGAAGAAGTGGACAGTGATCCCCGGCTTTCTTGCGCTCGCAGCAGCGGCCACGCTGCTGTCCGCCTATAGCGGGGCCTCGTCCTCGCAGGGGAAGGTGGTCGAGCAGCCGATCAAGTTCATCCACAACCCGCACGTCGAGAAGGTCGGGATGAACTGCCTCTATTGCCACTCCCAGGCCAACAAGGCCATGGATCCGGGCAATGCGTCGGTGGCGACCTGCATGGGGTGCCATACGCTCGTGAAGACGGACAGCCCCGAAATCCAGAAGCTCACCGAGTACTGGAACAAGAAGGAGCCGATCCCGTGGAACCGCGTGCACAAGGTGCCGGACTACGTCCAGTTCCCGCACATGCGCCATGTCAACGCTGGCGTCACCTGCCAGACGTGCCACGGTGAGATCCAGAAGCAGGGCGCGGCCGGTGTCGGCGAGGGCTACAAGCCCGTCGAGCAGGCGGCGTCGCTGAACATGGGCTGGTGCATCAACTGCCATGTGCAGGGCTACAACCCCGCCGAGGGTGCGCGACTCGCGGGTCTGCCGGACAGCGTCGTGCAGGCGCTGAAGAACGAACCCGTGAAGAAGGCGCGCTACGACTGCGCCGTCTGCCACTACTGATCCTCGACTGACCACTCACCTCGTGCGTCGGTCGGGGAGGCCCCCCGGAGCCGACGTGCGAGCAGCCGCCAGGAGCGGAGTGACTGCATGAGCACTGAAGCGGGAAGCGGCGTCAAGCGCCGAGACTTCCTCAAGATTCTCGGCGCCACGGGTGCCACCACGGCTGTGGTGGGCTGCTCGTCGGAGAAGGTCGGGAAGCTGATCCCCTACGTCTCGTCCCCCGACAACACGGTCGCGGGCGTGTCGCAGTTCTACGCCACCACGTGCAAGGAATGCGCGACGGGTTGCGGCGTCCTCGCGGAAGTGCGCGACGGGCGGCCGATCAAGCTCGAAGGCAATCCGGCGCATCCGGTCAACCGTGGAGCCATCTGCGCCACGGGCATGTCGGCCATGCAGGGGTTGTACAACCCTGATCGGTACCGGCAGCCCATGCTGCGCGAGAACGGCACGCTCACGCCGGTCACGTGGGATCGCGCGCTCGAGGTGCTCGGGCAGAAGCTCGGTGAGGTCAAGAGCCGTGGCGGCGCGTCCGAGGCGGTGTTCCTCAACGCGCACGAAACGGGCAGCTTCCCGGGCTTCCTCGACCAGTGGCTCGCCGCGCAGGGCATGCCGGCGCACCTTTCCGTCGACACGATGGCGCCCGCCGCCACGATCGCAGCCAACCGCAGCGCCTACGGCGCGGCGTGGCCCGCGCTCGACTTCAACGCGGCCTCGCTCATCGTCAGCTTCTCGGCCGACTTCCTCGACGCCTGGGGCCACAAGGTCCCGCAGCAGCTCGGATGGGCCGACGCGCGCGCCAAGCTGGAAGGTGCGCCGAAGCTCGTGTACATCGGCGCGCGTCGCTCGCTCACGGGGCTCAACGCCGATCAGTGGATTCCGGCCAAGCCCGGCAGCGAGATGGCCATCTGCGCCGCCATCCTTGGGCAGGGCTCCACGGCGGACGCCGCCGCGGCGGCCGATGTGCCCGAAGCCACGATCACCGCGCTCGTCGCGGCCGTGAAGGGCGCCGGCAGCGGGCTCATGGCCCTCTGCGGCATCACCACGCCCGATGCGGTCGACTGCGGCCGCATGGTCGCGGACATGAACAAGGCCAACGGCAGCGTCGGCACGACGATCAAGCCGGCCGAGGCGCACGTCGGGTACGAGGGCCTAGCGTCCCACCTCGATGTGGTGGCGGCGGTCGAGCGCATGGCGGCCGGCAGCGTGCCGGTGGCGTTCGTGCGCAACGTGAACCCGGCGCACACCATGCCGGCCAACGCCGGCTTCGCCGAGGCGTTCGCGAAGGTGGGCTTCAAGGTCTCCTTCTCGAGCTACCCCGACGAGACCAGCGAGCTCTGCGACCTCATTCTGCCGGACAATCACTGGCTGGAGAGCTGGGGCGATGCCATGGCCGGCGCTGGACAGCGCTCGCTGCAGCAGCCCACGCTCGACCCGGTGTTCGATACGCGCAGCACGGCCGACGTGCTCATCACGGCGGCGCGCGCCGACGGCACGATCGCCTCGCGCTTTCCGCAGGCTGACTACCGCACCTGGCTCACGGCGAACTTCAATGGCGGCGCCGCCGCCTTCGCCGCGGCGCTCACGCAGCCGTCGGTGAGCGGTTCGCCGGTGGTGTCGCGCGCGTCGCGCACGGCCACCTCGCGTGCCGCGTCCACGCCCGCGGGCGAGGGCACCATGCATGTGGTGGTCTACCCGTCCGCCACGCTCGGCGACGGCGTGGGCGCCAACAAGCCGTGGCTGCAGGAGCTCCCGGATCCCGTCACCAAGATCGCCTGGCAGTCGTGGGTGGAGATCCACCCCAAGACGGCCAAGGAGATGGGCGTCAAGGAAGGGGATCATCTCACGGTGAAGACGGCTGCCGGCGAGATCACGGCTCCGGCCTACCCGTACATGGGCGTGCGTCCGGACACGGTCGCCGTGGCCCTCGGGCAGGGACACACCGCCTACGGTCGTTTCGCGAAGGACGTCGGCGTCAACGCCTATCGTCTCGTCGCCAACGGCTGGGACAGCGCCGGCAACCTGGCGCTCGGCGGCATGGGCACCGTCACCCGCACGGGTGATCACAGCCCGCTGGTCACCACTGAAGGCTCGGCCCGTCAGCACGGCCGCAAGATCGCGCAGGCCATGATGGCCGCCGCGCTCGCCGGCCCGGACGAGGAGCACGGCCATCACGACATCGCCGGCCTCGTCTCGCAGGAGTACCTCCCGGGGCTCAAGTCGCCGGTGGCGGCCGACGCGCAGGGCGAAATGGCCAACCCCCTGTCCAAGGACAAGGGGATGTACAACCCGGAGCATCCCACGAAGGCCGAGGCGCGCCGCTGGGCGATGACCATCGACCTCGCGCGCTGCACCGGCTGCTCCGCCTGCGTCACGGCGTGCTACAGCGAGAACAACATTCCCACGGTGGGCGCGTCGTACCAGGGTCGCGCGCTCAGCCCGGTCACGTGGGACGAGCGTCCCGGCGCGAACATCCTCAAGGGCCGCGAAATGGCCTGGATTCGCCTCGAGCGCTACTACGAAGGCAACACGAACACGGAGAACGAGTTCTCGCCCGACTTCGAGGCGCGCTTCGTTCCCATGATGTGCCAGCACTGCGGCAACGCGCCGTGCGAACCGGTGTGCCCGGTGTACGCCACGTACCACTCGCCGGATGGCCTGAATGTCCAGGTCTACAACCGCTGCGTGGGCACGCGCTACTGCTCGAACAACTGCCCCTACAAGGTCCGCTACTACAACTGGTTCGGCTACGGTGAGCCGGAGCGTCGTCAGTATGCGTGGCCCGAGCCCATGCACTGGATGCTCAATCCGGACGTCACGGTGCGCGGCAAGGGTGTCATGGAGAAGTGCACGTTCTGCGTGCAGCGCATCCGTGAGGGGGAGAATCGCGCGCGGTCGGAGGAGCGCGATCTCAATCCCGACGAGTTCACCACGGCCTGCGCGCAGGCTTGCCCGTCCCGCGCCATCGTGTTCGGTGACGCGGCCGACGAGAACTGGAGCGTGGCCAAGCTGGCGTACGATCGACGCGCGTATCACGTGTTCGAGGAGCTGAACACGTACACGGCCGTCGTCTATCTCAAGAAAGTCAATCACCCGGCGCCTGCGGCGCCGGCCACGGCCTGAGGAGGCGACATCCGGATGGGCACCATCGCGCAACCGGTCGACGGACTGCGGCGACCCAACATTGCTTCGGCCGACGTGCAGATCCCTGCCGTCACGAGCTATGAGCAGGTCGATCGTGAGATCATCTCGACGCTCGGCTTCACCAAGAAGTGGCTGCTCGGCCTCGGCGTCGCGATCCTCGCGATGCTCGTGGGCGCGTCGGCCTGGATCTACCAGATCTACTGGGGCCTCGGCCAGGCGGGTTACGAGCCGCCGGTCATGTGGGGCGTGTACATCATCACGTTCGTGTTCTGGGTGGGTATCGGTCACGCCGGGACGCTGATCTCGGCCATCCTGTATCTCTTCCGCGCCGGCTTCCGCACCTCGATCTATCGAGCGGCCGAAGCGATGACGGTGTTCGCGGTCATGACGGCCGGCCTCTTCCCGATCATTCACATCGGGCGGCCGTGGAAGTTCTTCTGGCTGATTCCGTATCCGAACTGGCGCCTGCTGTGGCCGAACTTCAAGTCGCCGCTCGTGTGGGACGTGTTCGCCATCTCCACGTACCTCACGATCTCGACCACGTTCCTCTACATCGGCCTCATTCCCGACTTCGCGGTGCTCCGCGACCGGGAAACGAACCCGATGCGGAAGCGGATCTACGGCATCCTTTCCATGGGCTGGCGCAACAGTGACCGCGAGTGGCGGCACTTCGCCAAGGCCTACCTGTTCCTCGCGGCCTTCTCGACGCCGCTCGTGCTCTCGGTGCACTCTGTCGTGTCGTTCGACTTCGCGATGGCGCTGACGCCGGGCTGGCACGCCTCGATCTTCCCGCCGTACTTCGTGGCCGGCGCCATCTTCTCCGGCTTCGCGATGGTGTGGACGATCGCGATTCCGATGCGGAAGTGGTTCAAGCTCGAGCACTACATCACGCTCAATCACCTCGACGCGACGGCCAAGGTCGTGCTGTTCACGTCGATGGTCGTGGGCTGCGCCTACGTGATCGAGTTCTTCATCGCCTGGTACAGCGGCGTGCGTCCGGAGCAGGAGTTCTTCTGGAACCGCGTGTTCGGCCAGTGGTGGTGGGCGGCCTGGATCATGTTGCTCTGCAACATGGCGCTGCCCATGTCGCTGTGGTCGCAGAAGCTCCGCCGCAACCCGACGTGGCTCTGGTTCCTGTCGATCTTCATCAACATCGGCATGTGGTACGAGCGCTTCGTGATCGTGGTGCCGTCGCTCAGCCATGAGTTCGAGCCGTGGCAGTGGGGCGGGTACACGCCCAGCTGGATCGACATGAGCTTCCTCGTCGGCTCCTTCGGCTGGTTCTTCATGTGGTTCCTGCTCTTCGTGAAGCAGATGCCCGTGATGGCGATCATGGAACTCAAGGAAATCGTCGTTCCCAAGCTCAAGCACGCTGACGGAGGGCACCACTGATGAAGGGCGTTCTCGGTGCATTCCATGAGTTGGACACCACGGTGCACGCGATCGAGGACCTGAAGAAGGCGCGCCTCGGTGACGTCACGGTGTACTCGCCCACGATCCGGCACGAGCTCGACGAGGCGATTGACGGCCCGAACAGCGTCGTGCGCCGCTTCACCCTGGTGGGCGGTCTGCTCGGTGTCTCGTTCGGCTACTGGATCTCGGTGTGGACGGGTGACTACTGGCCGCTCGTCACGGGCGGCAAGGCGATCGCGTCCTGGATTCCCTACACCATCATCGGGTTCGAAGTGATGGTGCTCGTCGGCTGCCTCTCCACGGTGGCCGGCATGTTCATCAATGCGCGCATCCCGCGCCTCACCACGACGGTGGGGTATGACCCGCGCTTCAGCGGTGGTCACTTCGGCATCTTCGTCGCCTGCTCGCCCGACAAGGCGCCGCAGGTCGAGGCGCTGCTGCAGAAGCACGGGGCGGAAGAGGTGCGTCGTGAAGCCTGATTCCAACGTCATGCCAGCCTTTTCGCGCTTCACGCGCGCGGCCGTCGTCGTCGCCCTGCCGTTCTCGTTCACGGCGTGCACCTGGTTCACCGACTTCAAGAACCAGCCCCGCCTCGAGCCGTGGGAGTCGTTCTCGGTCAACGTGAACGACACGATCGCCCCGCCGCGCTTCAACCCGCAGATGTCCGTCCCGGTGCAGGGCACGGCGGTGGCCGGCATCCATGTGTCGTACACGCCGTCGCCGCTCGCCATCGACTCGATGTCGTCGCTGGTGAACCCCACGCCGGTGACCGAGGCATCGCTCGACAAGGGGCGCATGTACTACTCGATCAACTGCGCCATGTGCCACGGCGTGCTGGGTGACGGCAACGGCTCGATGAAGGAGGCCGGGTACAACTTCTATCCGAGCATCATCAACGAGTCCGGCATGGGCCGCTCCGATGGCTACATCTGGGGCATCATCCGGAA